>JANXOM010000274.1 GCA_025353585.1 Deltaproteobacteria bacterium | reverse complement strand
CTCGCGACCGCGCTGTCCACCTCGGGTGGCGCCGCCGCGACCACCCACCGCGCGCCGTCGAGATCGCTCGGCTCGAACGCCCGCGACACGATGGCGATGCCCTCGGTCGCGCGGGCGCGGATGGCCTCGCCCACGACGGGCGCCACGACGGTCACGATCGCGCCCGCGGCGAGGAGCCCGTCGAGCTTGCTCGCCGCGACCGCGCCGCCACCGACGAGCACGACCGGCAAGCCGGCGAGCCGCAGGAACACGGGATAGAGCCCCGGCACCGTCACGACGCGTCCGCCTTCCGCGCCTCGTGCAGCCCGCACTCGGTCTTCGCGGCGTGCGCGCGCCAGCGCCCCGCGCGCAACGCCTCGCCGGGGATCACGGCCGAGGTGCACGGCGCGCAGCCGATCGACGGGTAGCCGCGCGCGTGCAGCGGGTTCGTCGGCACGTCGTGCGCCGCGATGTAGGCCCACACCTGCTCGTGCGTCCACGCGACGAGCGGGTTCACCTTCACGAGCCCGAAGCGCTCGTCGTGCTCGACCGGCTCGGCCGTCGCGCGCGCGGCGCTCTGGTCGCGGCGGATCGCGGTCACCCAGCCATCCCAGCCGGCGAGGGCGACCGCCAGCGGCCCGACCTTGCGCAGCTCGCAGCAGCGATCCGGATCCCGCGCCCACAGCTCGTCGCCGTGCGCGGCGGCCTGGGCGGCGAGCGACAGCGGCGACTCGACGCGGCGAATCGTCACGCCATAGCGCGCCTCGAGCTGGTGCCAGAGCGCGTAGGTCTCGGGGAAGAGGACGCCCGTGTCGAGGGTGAACAGGTCGATCGGCAGCCCGGCGCGCGCGACGAGGTCGATCACCACGCAGCCCTCGGCGCCGAAGCCCGTGGCGAACGCGAGCTTCGGCAGGTGGGCGGCGCCCCAGGCGAGGATCGCGTCGGGCGGCGCGGTAGCCAGCGCGCGAGCGGCGGCGACGGTGTCGACGGCGGCGGTCATGCGGCGACCTGGACGGCGTCGTCGGCGCGGGCGGCCTCGGCGTCCGCCGCGGCGCGGGCCCCATCGGCATCGCGGAAGAAGCCCCAGAGGAGGATCGTGTCGGCGATCGAGGTGAGCGCGAGGACCTGGTACGCGAGGAGCGGCTCGACGCCCGCGTCGATGAGCGCGCGCGAGAGGCCGAACGCGACGAGGTAGGCGTCGAAGCTCATGCACACGCGCCGGAACGTCTCGGCGCCGATCTTGCGGATGAGCCAGTGGCCGATCGGAAAGCCGACGAGGACGCCGGGCGCGATCCACGGCAGGAGCGCCGCGCTCTCGTACGTCATGAGGCCGAGCCACGCGTACGTGATCAGCGCGCAGATGCTCTCGACGGAGCGCACGACGGCGAGCCCGACCTTGAAGTCATCCTTCGCGAGGCCCTGGTTGTTCCAGAACAGGGCGAGCGGCGGCCCGCTGATCGTCGTGAGGCCGTAGAGCACGCCCACCACGCCGCCCAGCGGCACGGCGGCGCCCCGCTCGGCGCGGATCGGCCAGCGCTTGCCGGACGCCTGGATCACGATCAGCGGCAGCAGCACGCAGAACACGCCGAGCTTCACGGCGGCCGGCGCCACGTGGCCGAGCAGCAGCGCGCCCGCGACGACGCCGGGCACGAGGCCCGCGCACAGCGGCAACACGCGCCAGATCACGCGCCGCACGGCGTGCCAGTTCCAGTACAGCGAGTAGAGGTTGATGACGACCTCCACGTCACGAGCGCCGGGTTGAGCACGCGGCCGACGACGACGAGCAGCGCGATCGGCACCGAGATCGCCGAGTACCCGTACCCCAGGGCGCCATTCACCGTGGCCGCCACGAGGCTCGTCGCGGCGAGCACCAGCAGCACGGTCAGCGTCACGAGGGGGTATCCGCCATAACGGATACATCTCTACTCGCCCGCGACCCGTCGCGTCAACCCAATCCATCCGTTATGACGGACGAACCGCCAACATAAAAGGGGCCAGGCCCCTTTGATTTGAGCGAAGTCGGCTACTTGCGGGCCAGGTCGGCGATCTGCTTGGTCGCGCGGGCCCGGTCGGGGTCGGCCTTGGGGGCGTAGTCGAGGTAGTGCTTGTAGTTCTCGACGGCGCGCTTGTACTGCTTCTTCGCGGCGTACACCTCGCCGAGATAGAAGTAGTTCGCCGGGTCCTTGCCGTTCTTGCGGATCGCGGGGATGAGGACCTGCTCGGCGTCATCCCACTGCTGGCGGACCACGAGGACCATGCCCAGCTTGGAGGTCGCCTTCGGGTACGGCGGGTCTAGCTCGAGCGACTTCTTGTAGGCCTTGATCGCGTCGTCGTAGCGCTCCGTCACGCGGTAGATCTCGCCGTACGCGTACCAGTACTTCGACTCGTTCGGCGAGAACTGCACGGCCTTCGAGAACGCGAACTCGGCGTCCTGCTGCTTGGACTGCGCGTTGTAAAGGCGGCCGAGCTCGAAGTACGCGGCCCCGCTCCGCGGATCGAGCTCGAGCGCCCGGTCGAGGAACTTCTTGCTCTCGTCGAGCTCCCCTTGCTCGCGCAGCGCCATGCCGAGGTCGACGTGCGCGTCGACGTCGTCGGGCGACGCCTTGATCGCGGCGCGGAACTCAAGCGCGGCCTCGTCGACCTTCGTCACCTTGTCGAGCGCGAGCCCGAGGGAGACGTGAAACGTAGAGATGCTCGGATCGAGCTCGCGCGCCTTGCGCAGC
>JANXOM010000249.1 GCA_025353585.1 Deltaproteobacteria bacterium | reverse complement strand
CGTCGATCGAGGCGCGGCGGGCGCGCACGATCGCGGCGGCCCACGCGGCATCGCGGGCGCACAGCTCCGGCAGCGCCGCGAGCACGTCGCCGCCGCGGAGCGCGAGCGTGGCCGTCGCGACCGCCGCGTCCACCTCGCGCGCGAGCCCGGCGCGCTGGAGGCCGCGCGCGATGCCGCCATCGTCGCCGGCGAGCGCGAGCGCCTTGATCGCGAGGGCGAGCGCGCGATCGTCGTCCTCGATCCCGATCGCGGCGCGGAGCTCGTTGCGCAAGGACGGCGTCGGCACGCGCGCGAGCTGGTCGAACATCGCGACGCGCACGGCGGCGGAGTCGTGGCGCAGGTGATCGGCGAGGTCGCTCGGATCCACGCGCGCGCGATCGAGCGCGGCCCGGGCGATGGCGGCCGTGCGCGGATCGGCGTTGCCGGCGGCCTCCGTCCAGCGCTCGAGCGCGCCGACCTCGATGCGGCGGGCGTCGTCGGTGACGCGGGCGGCGCGGATGCCGAGCGGCGCGGCGAGCGCGGTCTGGAACGTGCGCGCCGACGCGCGCGCGGCGAGCAGGCACGCGAGCGCGATAAGGATGGCCGCGCCGGCGAGCCACGCCGGGTTCGCGACCGCGCGCGGGCCCACGGCGAGGAGGACGAGCGCGGCCACGGCCGCCCCGGCCGGCCACGCGACGCCGCGCAGCAGCACCTTCCAGCGCGCGCGCGGGCCCGGCGGCAGCGCGGACAGCTGCAGCTCCTGCGCGGGGCGCGCCGCGGCGGCGCGGAGCACCTGGTCCGCCGTGCGCGTCCCCGCGATCACCGCGAACGCCGGCGCGGCGGCCACGAGCGCGTAGCCGGCCGCCACGAGCAGCGGCTGCACCGACGCCGTGAAGCGCATGTTGCGCGTGACGAGGATGCGCGGGACGGCCGCGACCTGCAGCAGGAGCAGCACGAGGTTCGTGCCGCCGTAGAACAGCGCGACCGCGACCGCGACGGCGTCCGGGTAGTGCGCCTTGATGGCGGCCGCGAACTGGAGGTCGGCGATGGTGGCGACGGCGGCCTCGAGCAGCGACACGACCACGAGCCAGCGCAGGAGCCGGCCCGTCAGGCCGCCGCGCGCGCCGGGAGGCGGGGCTCCGGCGGGTGCGGTCGCGCCCGGCGCCCCGCCGGCATCGAGGGCGCGTTGCTGGGCGAGCGCGAGGCCGAGGATCACGAGGCTGACGCCGGCGGCCGTGTACGGCAACGCGGATGCGCCGAGCCGCGGGATGATGACACCGGCGGACAGGCCCGCGATCGCCCCGCCCGCGGTGACAGCGGCGCCCGCGCGCGGCAGCATACGGCGCGCGTCGCGCCCGGCGACCGAGGCCGCGACGCGGTTCCACAGCGCGAGCCCCGAGACCTGCGAGAGCGCGGTGAGCGCGACGACGAGCACGATCGGCTGGACGTGCGCGGCGAGGAGCGAGGGCGCCACCGCGGCCGCCACCGCGAGCGCGCCGACGAGCACCGGATCGACGCCGCGCGCGTGCGTGCGCCGCGTGATCGCGTCGTAGCCGAGCGTGGCCGTCGCGAAGCCGACCGCGTTCGCGACGAGCAGCCACGGCAGCGCGGCCGCGCCGTGCTCCGCGATGAACGCCGCCTCGGCGTACGACCGCAGCGCGACCGCGACGAGGTTGCACAGCAGGACCATCGCCGCGCCGAGCAGGTACGCCCGCCGGTTCACTAGTGCTCCGACCGTGGGGGCATGCTCGCGCTCCGCGGCCGATCCTCGCCGATCGCTTCGTTGCCGCCCCTCGCGGTACGCCCGGTAGCGCTTCGGGGCGGCGCCTCGCGCTCGACGAGGCTTGGCCGCGGATCACGGGCATCCCCCGACGGTCGAAGCACTAGCCCGCCTCGCGCAGGAGGAGCGCGGCGACGGCCTCGGCGAGCGCGGCGAGCGCGGTCGGATCTTCCTCGAGGACGTCGCGCACGTCGTCGAGCGCGAGGCCGACGAGGACGGTCGGCTCCGTGGCGTACGCGGTGACCGGCGGCGTCGCCGGCGAGACCACGCGGATCATGCCGAGCGCCCCGCCCGCCTCCGCCGCCGTGCCGCGCGCGCGCCGCGTGCCGATCGACGCGAGCGCGTCGACCGCGCCGTGAGCCGTCACGGCGAGCGCACCGCTCGCCACGATCCAGACGTGATCCTCGGACGAGCAGGTCTCGCCCGGCGCGACCTCGCGCACGCGACCGCGCTCCGCGAGCCGGACGACGACGGCCGGCGCGAGCGCCTCGAAGAGGGGGCACGCCGCGAGCGTGCGCGCGCGGTCGAGCAGGTCCATCGGGCGGAGCGCTTACTTCTTCGCGATGATCTTCTTCTGGTTCGACATGATCGCCTTCTGGTTGGCGATCACGAGGTCGAGCTTCTTCTGGTTCGTCACGATCTTCGCCTGGTTGGCGACGACCTGATCGAGCTTCTTCTGGTTGCCGGTGATCTTCGCCTGGTTGGCGATGATCGTCTTCTGGTTCCCGGCGAGCTTGGCCTGGTTGCCGAGGATCGTCTTCTGGTTCGAGACGATCGACTTCTGGTTCGTCAGGATCGCGTCGAGGCGCTTCTGGTTGCCGGCGATCTTGTCCTGGTTCGCCAGGATCTTCGCCTGGTTCGTCAGGATCATCGCGACCGCGTTCTCACCCTCGTCATGATCGTGGTCGTGATCATGATCGTGGCCGTCGTGGCTGTGGTCGTGCTGGTCCGCGGTCGTGCCTTGCTCGAGCATGGGGAATCCTCCGGCGGCGCACGCGCGCCTGCGCGCATCCTGGGCCGGGTCCGCGGGCGCGTGCAAGCGGGGTCGGCACCAATGTAACTGCGCTGTTGCCCGGTTCGTCGTCGGAGATCGGCGTGTCGGAGGACGGCGCCCCGTGCGGACCGCCCTCCTCGGCGTCGCCCTGTTCGTGTCCCCGTCGTCCTGCCACTCGTCTGTCTCACCGGCGACGGCGACGGCGACGGCGACGACCACGCTCGCAGCCGCTGCGCCGACCACGGCGGCGGTGATCGATCTGCCCGGCGCGACCAACGGAATCACGTGGGAGCCCACGGATCACGCGGTGTACCTGGTCGACGATGCGGCGAACCAGGTGATGCGCAGGACGGTCTCGGCCGGCCTCCAGCCGGTGGCGGCGTTTCCGCGCGCGGCCAAGACCGAGCTCGGCGGCCTCGTGCGCGTCGGATGCACGTTCGTGGCAACGTCGTTCGGCTCCGGGACCACCGGCACGGTCGTCACGGTCGCGCCGGGGGGCGCCGCGACGGTGCTCGCTCGACGGGGCAAAGTAGTGCCGCAGTAACACACGTGTCACATCGGCTCCGGGTGCATTGCTTGCGCGCCCACGCGCTTCACATCGAGAATGTTGCTCATGCTTAGATTCACGACCATCTGTCTGCTCACCACCCTCCTTGCGTGCGGCGGCGACGACGGCGGCAGCCCCGACGCCGCCCCCATCGTGGACGGCCACGGCTCGGGCTCGGGCTCGGGCTCCGGTTCTGGCAGCGGAAGCGGTTCCGGCTCCGGACACGGTTCCGGATCGGGTAGCGGCGCATTCGGAGCGGCTTGCACCGTCCAGACGGACTCGGGCAGCACCGAGTGCGAGAGCGGCGTGTGCACGAGCTCGATCGACCAGGCCGGCCACGACGTCTGCTCGCAGCTCTGCACGGCAAAGGGCACGGCGGACCCGACCTGCCCCGTCGGCGCCGATGGCAACAAGAAGTGCAACGGCCAGGGCTACTGCAAGCCCTAGCCAGGATCCGCCCAAGGACAATGTAGACCTGTCAACCCGGCCGCCGGACGAACGCGAGTAACTCCAGCTGCTTGCGGGGGGACGGAGTCACACCTGTCAGCCCGCTCCGCGAGGCCTGCGTCGGGCTACCTACGGGTTGTTTGCGATCGCGGAGAACGAGTCCATGCGACCGCCGCCGGCCGATCCGGCAAGCGTCTTCATCGCCGGTGTCGAAACCCGGACGCTGACGACGACGTACCCCGATCGCGCCGCGCTCGAGGCGTCGCCCCATCGTGGCGAGACGAGCTCTGTGCGTACGACACCGGCGAGATCCGGTACGCGTCAGACGAAGGGACCGGCGCCCGCGGCGGCTGCGTCGGGGACGGGTTCTGCGTAAGCTGCGATGACGCGAGCTGCGGCTCGGGCTCCGAGTGCTCCGTGCGCGCCACGCACTTCGCGCCGGTCTTCAGCCGCTACGCCTGCGCCCCGATCGGCACGCAGCAGGCGGGAGAGGCATGCGCCTTCACCGCGGACGCGGCCGGCGCGTACGCCGACTGCGCCACGGGCCTCGGGTGCGTCGACGGGACCTGTCACATCCGCTGCACGCCGCTCAGCGGCTCCAACGCGTGCAGCACGTGCGCGTTCGTGCCCGGCTACCCGGACGAGGTCTCGGTCTGCCCGTAGCCCGCCGGCCGGGTGCCTACTCCGACCAGGAGAACGAGTCGTCGTCGGCTTCGCAGTCACCATGCCGGCTGATCTCCCGGTCCGCCCGGACTGTTCGGCGTCCTTCGCGTTGCCGTACGAATCGGCGATCTGGATCGAATCTCCGCGCGCGTACTCGGTCCCGCCGAAGATGACCGTGTCGACCTGGCCGAGACCGTGCGGCACGTTCCACGCGTGTCGGTCGGCTCAGCTCGAAAAGCGAAACGTCATCGTCGGCGTCTCGCACATGCCATCGAGCTCGAGGCTCGGGGCCGACGCGCCAGGAAGCCACGCCATGTCGGCCTCGTCGATCTCCATGTAGGGCGTACCGTACATGTCCCCGCACGACGCGCCGTAGTCGAAGTCGACCGTCGTGGACTCGTGCGTGATGGAGAGCACCGCCTTTCCGAGGCCGGGACCCGATGGCGGCGCCGCTTCCACGACGCTCGCGTACGTGACGTCGATGTGGACCTGATCCTGCGGGCCGAACGTCGCGCCGTTGTACGTCACGACATCGAGGCCGGAGCCGATGCGAACGTCCGCGACGAGCTCGAACGAGCCGTCGCTCGGCGGACCGCCGGCGTCCATCCCACCGCACGCCCCGAGCGACAGTACGGCTGCCGGCATCATACCCAGTCGCATCCGCGTGACCTTACCCACGTGGGTAGCGTAACCCAGCCGACGCAAACCTCGGGGCGCCTTCGCATCGTGTACGCTTCGACGATGTTGTACGGGGTTCGCGGCGGGATGGCGGCGGTCAGCGTGATGCTCGGTCTCGGCGCGGCCTGTGGGGACAACAGCGTCACCGCCTCGTCGCCGGACGCCGCCATGATGTCGACCGGTTCGGGCGAGATCGGGATCGGCGACAACGACAGCGCCGACCCCCGCGCGCACGGCACCATCGCGTACGCGCTGCTGATGACGCCGATGTCTTGCGGGATACGGACCGAGGTCGCGGGGTGCGAGGTCTTTCACTCGACTTGCTTCGGCCCGCAGCCGCTTCGCAATGTGAGCGCAGGAACGATCCACTTCGATGGCACGACCGCACCGGTCATGCTCGTCCCCGACGGGAGCGGTGCGTATGCCACGTCGGATTCGACCGACCTCTTGTTCACGCCGGGCTCGACGATCTCGATCTCCACGACCGGAGCGGAGATTCCGCCCCTGTCGGGCACGGTGGTGACGCCGACCAAGGTGACGGTGACATCGGTCGGCGGAGTGATGGGGCGGCCGGAGTCCGTGGACAGGACGCACGACATCGTCGTCACGTGGATCGGCGGAACGACCGGTGATGTCGAAGTGGGGTTTAGCCAGGGCATCGACAGTCTCGACGCAGTCGACTGTCGACTGCCGGCTGGCCCTGGAACGGGTGTCGTGCCGGCGGAGGCCCTCGCGGAGCTCCAGTCGGGGGGCGCCGAGCTTGGCATCTTCGCCGAGTCGCTTCTCATGGTCGATGCCGGCGGCTGGACCGTCAAACTCGATGCAAGCGTCGAGGCCGTCTATCCGGACAATTCGCGTGCGTTGAGCTCGGTCATATTTCAATGAGTCGCGTCGCGCCCGCGCCGGACGCTGACGAAGACGTACCCCGACCGCGCCGCGCTCGAGGCGTCGAGCCATCACGTCGAGATGCGCTACGGGGATGCGGTACTCGCGACCTACGATGTGGTCCACGGCGATGATGACATCGGCGCGTGCATCGGTCCCGCCGTCACGCTGACCGGCTGGACCGACAGCCTGTCCACGTATGACAACGGCGAGATCCGGTTCGGCGGATACGAGGGCGAGACGCGGGGCGGAGGGTGCGTCGGGGACGCCGGTCATGGCGGCTGCTTCGACACCAGCTGCGGTTCGGGCGCCGAGTGCTCCGTGCGCGCCACGCACGTCGCGCCGGTCTTCAGCCGCTACGCCTGCGCCCCGATCGGCGCGAAGCAGGCCGGCGAAGCGTGCACGTTCACCGCGGACGCGGCCGGCGCGTATGCCGACTGCGCCACGGGCCTCGCGTGCGTCGACGGCACCTGCCACGTCCGCTGCACGCAGCTCACCGGCTCCAACGCGTGCAGCACGTGCGCATTCGTGCCCGGCTACCCCGACGAAGTCTCGGTCTGCCCGTGAGACCGCGCGCGCGTCAGAACTGAAAGTAGATGAACGGCACGATCTTCGTCGTGCCGAGCTCGCGCAGCACCAGCGCCGCGCCCGCCAGCAGCAGGCCCTGGATCGGAGCCGGCGCGGCGGCGAAGCGGTCGCGGGCCCAGCGGAAGGTGCCGTCGGCCCAGAGGTGGCACAGGAGGCCGAGCGCGAGCGCCGTCGTCACGAGCGGCACCAGGTTCGCGCGATCGGTCTCGCCGCGCGCCAGCTGGCGCATGATGCCGAGCGCCTGCTCGAACGTGTTCGCGCGGAAGAAGATCCACGCGACGCACACGTAGTGGAACGTCAGGATCGCCGCGCCCGCCCGCGCGAGCAGCGGCACCAGCAGTGACTCCACCCCCGCCGGGCCGCGCTCGACGAGATCCGCGGCGAGCGCGAGGCCCCACGCGAGGAGCGCGATCGGGATCCACGTCGCCTGATCGAGGACCGCGAGCGCGAGGAAGAACCCGACCACGGCGGCGCACGACGCGATGCGCAGCGCTTCGACCAGCGGGGCGCGCGAGGACCCCGGCGTCACGGGCGGCGCGGGCAGCGGGAGGCTCAGCAGCACGGTGCCGAGCGCCCACAACGGCGTCACGTACACCCAGATCAGCGCGAGCTGGATCCACGTGTCGGTCCCGCGCAGGAACAGCCAGTGCGTCGCCGCGCCGCCGACGAGGATCGCCGCCGTGATCCCGAGGAGCCGCAGCGCGTGATCGAGCGGGCGCGGCCCGAGCGCGCGCTGGAAGAAGCGCGTCACGGCGAGGCCGACACCGTGCAGCATCCCCCACACGACGAACGCCCAGCTCGCGCCGTGCCACAGGCCGCCGAGCACCATCGTGGCGATGAGGTTCACGTACGTCAGCCACGGCGCGCCGCGACTGCCGCCGAGCGTGATGTAGAGGTAGTCGCGCAGCCACGTCGAGAGGCTGATGTGCCAGCGCCGCCAGAACTCCTGCAAGTTCGCGCTGCGGTACGGCGTCAGGAAGTTCTCGGGCAGCGTGAAGCCGAGGAGCTGCGCCGAGCCGATGGCGATGTCGGAGTACGCGGAGAAGTCGAGGTAGATCTGGAACGCGTACGCGTACACGCCGACGAGGACCTCGAGCGACGAGAACCGCTCGGGGTTGTCGAACACGCGATCGACGATGCCGAGGGCGAGCGTGTCAGCGAGCGCGATCTTCTTGAACAGGCCGCACGCGATGCGATAGAGGCCGCGCGTGGCCGCGAGCTGCTCGAGCGGCGGCGGGTCGGCGAGCTGCGGGAGGAGATCCTGCGCGCGCACGATCGGGCCCGCGACGAGCTGCGGGAAGAACAGCACGAACGTCGCGAACTGGATGACGGAGCGCGTGGCGCGCAGCTCCTTGCGGTAGACGTCGATCGTGTAGCTGAGCGACTGGAACGTGTGGAACGAGATGCCGGCGGGGAGCAGCAGGTGGAGGTGGAAGTAGTCGTTCGTCGCGAAGTCGGCGTACTTGAAGAAGCACAGGATGCCGAGGTTGCTGCACAGGGACACGGCGACGAGCGCCCGCCCCGCCGCCTTCGTCTTGGCGTCCTCGATCCAGATGCCGAGGTAGTAATCGAGGGTGATGGTGCCGAGGAGGAGCGCGAGGAGGTAGCGATAGGCGCCCGGCATCGCGGCCGCCCACGCGTGGTAGAAGAGGCACGACGCGACGAACAGCACGACGACGCGCGCGAGCACCTTCTGCGCGTGCTGCTGCGCGGCGCCGATGGCGAGGCCGAGGACGCCGAGCACGGCGAGGTGGCCCCAGCCGGCGAGGTGACGCGTCACGGGATCGAGGGCGTCGGCGGCGTACGCGACGAGGACGGTCGCGCCGACGAGCGCGATGACGCCGACGAAGCCGATCGCGATCCCGCGCTGCGTCCGGTCGCTCGCGATCCACGCGGCGCGCTGGCGGCCGAAGCGGACGGCGGCGGCGAGCACGGCCGAGCCGACGACCCAGTGCCAGACGAGCGCGACGTGGTCGACGCGGCTCAGCGCGCGCACGACGACATCGCCGAGGGCCGCGCCGCGAGGGAGTGATTGCGCGAGGACGGCGGAGCGCAGGAGGTCCGCGCCGTCGGTGGCGTTCGCGGCGCCGATGGCGCGGTAGACGAGGCCACCGAGCGGATCCCACAGCGCGCCGACGTCCTTCGAGACGAGCAGGAACACGAGGTCGCCGAGGAGCAACATGATCGCGGCGCGGGCCCACACGCCGACGCTCCCCGTGCCGCGCGCGAGCGCGTACAGGAAGAACACCGCCATCAGGAACAGCGGGTAATCAGGCGACGAGAACAGCACGGACCGACCGGCATCTCATAACGCGTTCCGTGCGCCGCGGCGAGATCGGGGCGCGCGCTTGGCTACGGCGCGACGGGGCCCGGCAGCAGGGCATTCGTCGGCACCGGCGCCGGCTCGGGCGCATGCGCCGTCACCGCCGGCAGCCCGCGCGCGTGCCGCCACCGCGCGTACCCGGCGAGCACACTCTTCGACAGCCCGTCCGCCCACCGCTGGTACCCGACATCCGTGAAGTGAACCCGGTCCTTGTACGCGACCTTCGGATCCGACGTGACCCAGCCGTCCATCTGGTCGGCCCCGCCCATCGCCGCGAACGTGTCGTAGAACGCCACCTTGTCGCGCACCGCCGCCGCGTGCTCGACGGCGATGATCTGGCCCAGGATCGGCGGCGTCCGCCACTCGCACTCCGGGATGACCGCGGCACTGCCCCCACCCACCGGTGCCGGTCGCGGCCGCATCCGGTCGCACGCCGAGCCCGCCTCGCGCTTGCCCATGTCCGGCGGCCCGAGGATCAGGATCGACGCCGTCGGCGCCGCCGCGCGGATCCGCAGGATCGTCTCGTCGTAGTAGCGCGCCAGATCGTCGAGGTTCAGGTCCGGATCGTCGGCCTCGTTCGTCCCGTACTGCAGCACCACCAGCCGCGGATCCCGCGTCGAGAGCTGCTCGCCGATCACCGACCAGTCCCACGAGCGCAGGCTGCCGAGCCGCCGCCCCACCACGCCCAGCGAGTCCACGATGACGCCCGGCCGCGCCCGCTCCATCACCACGCCGAACAGATCCAGGAGCCCGCCGCCGCCGTGCTCGAGCGTCAGCTTGTGCGGGCCATCCGGCATTGTGACCACCGCGCGCGCCGGGTGCGGCGGCTCGATCGCCGTCGTCTTCGTCGA
This sequence comes from Deltaproteobacteria bacterium, assembly GCA_025353585.1. Lineage (GTDB taxonomy): Bacteria > Myxococcota_A > Polyangia > Haliangiales > Haliangiaceae > JABFXX01. The sequence continues at coordinate 337 of JANXOM010000249.1, read as the reverse complement.
CAGCTGCTGCCACGGCTGCTCGTCGACGCGGTAGCGCAGGACGCCGTGGTCCGGCGCCGCCAGGTACAGGATCTCGTACTGCGCGACCTTCTGCCCGGCCTGGCAATCCGCGCACGTCTCCACCCACAGCTGCGCGCCCTTCGCCTGTCCGAACACGCGCAGCCCGCCGATGCCGAACGGCTCGGTGTCGCCGTGCTTGCCACCGACGGCGGCCTTCCACGTGCCGCTCGCGCCGTACTTCACGTCGCGCTGGTAGTAGTGCTTCGCGAGCGGGCGCCCCGCCGCGACGAGGCCGCGCCCGCCGTCGCCGAACCGCGCCTGCAGCGTGATGCGCAGC
>JANXOM010000220.1 GCA_025353585.1 Deltaproteobacteria bacterium | reverse complement strand
TGCGAGCGGCGGCAGCTCCGGCATCCCCGGTGCGAGCGGCGGCGGCTCGAGCATCCCGGGCGCGAGCGGCGGCGGCTCGAGCATCCCCGGTGCGAGCGGCGGCAGCTCCGGCATCCCCGGTGCGAGCGGCGGCAGCTCCGGCGTCCCCGGTGCGAGCGGCGGCAGCTCCGGCATCCCCGGTGCGAGCGGCAGCGGCTCGGGCTCGGCCGTCGGCGACGGACCGCAGGGCGCGGTCGGTGGCTTCGCGCACTCGCCGCCGAACGCCCAGCTCCCCACGAGTGGCAGCGGCGCGGCCGGTGGCGGCACTCCATCCGCGCCGTCCGGCTTTGGCGACGGCGGCTCGGGGGGCGCGACCGCGGGCGCGCGCTTCTCGACGAGCGGTGGCCCGAGCACCAGCTTCTCTGCGTCGGGCGTCCAGGATCCGAGCAACCTGTCGGCGAGCGGCCTCGCGAGCTCGCGCTTCGGCGTCCCGAGCAGCGATCCCTCCAGCCAGGCCAGCGGCGTCACGAGCCAGGGCAGTCGCGCGGGCTCGCAGCTCGGCGGCGTCACCGGTCAGGCGACCAGCAACCCGGCGGGCTCCGTCTCCGTCGGTGGCGACGTGGTCGGCGCGGCCGAAGTCGCCGGCGGCGTGCGGAGTCCCGAGAGCCTCGTCGCCGCGAACGTTTCCGGCGATGGCCGCGTCGGCAGCACGCTCGGCACGGCGGCGCACGCGCAGTCCGCCATCGCGAACCCGCAGGGCCTCGCCGTCTCCGGCGCCGAGGGCGAGGCGCTCGGGCACGTCCCGGCCGGCGCGCAGTCCGCCGTCGGCGATGCATCGATGGCGACCGCGGCCGCGCGCAACCCGCGCGGGGCCGTGGCGAGCGAGGTCCGCTCCGACGTGCCGAACGAGTCGGTCGGCGTCACCGTGTCGACCGATGGCAGCAGTCGCGCCGGCCCGAGCCGCAGCGCCACCGCACCTCCGGCCTCCGATGGTGCCACGCCCGATGCGCCCGCGCCGACGAAGCCCGGCGGCCCGCGCAAACGCTAGCGCCTGCGCGCCCGCGCCGACGAAGCCCGGCGGCCCGCGCAAACGCTAGCGCCTGTGCGCCCGCGCCGACGAAGCCCGGCGGCCCGCGCAAACGCTAGCGCCTGCGCGCCCGCGCGAGCTGCAGTTGCACGTCCGAGCACGTGCACCTCCGCCTGCACGCCCCGCCAGCACGGCCATCGTCGCACTTCCTGTTCGCACGACCCGCACGCACGGCGCGGGACCTGCCCGCGGCGTCGGGGCGTCGGGGCCTACCGTCCACGCGGAGCGCCGTGCACGCGGGACGCGCCTACGATACGTGCGACGAGCGCGTGCCGGCGAGACGGACGTGAAAGTCGAAGAGGGCGGACGTCCGAGCGGCAGACGCCTCGGGGCGCCTTGCCCGCGATTCATGTCAGCGCGCGTTGACCGCCCTCACCCCGTTTCCTACCATTCCGGAAGGGTCGGAAACGAAAGGACTTCGTCGGTGGACGAGGAAGCTCTCATCGCATGGCAAGACGTACTCGACATGGTGGCCGCGGGGCGTCCATCCGAGGTCGGCTGCCCATTTTGCAACCATCGCCCCCTCACCATCGAGGAGGTCGAGTTCTCCACGCGGATCTCGTGCAGCAAGTGCAAGAAGTTCATCCAGGGTCGGTTCCAGCCGTGATCGCGCGCTCGTAGCAAGATGGCAAATGATCGCGACTTCCTCGGCAAGGGGCTCCGCTTCCCGGTGGCGCTCAACCTCAACGGCGGCGTCTCCACGTCGCAGCTCGAGGAGAATGTCCGGCAGTCGATCTTCATCATCCTCGGCACCGCGCCCGGCGAGCGCCTCAACCGCCCGGGCTTCGGCAGTCGGATCCACGACCTGATGTTCGCGCCGAACAACGAGGTCACCGCCGCGCTCGCCGAGGTGTACTGCGAGGAAGCGATCTACAAGTACGAGCCGCGGATCGAGAAGGTCAGGGCCAAGGCGACCATCCACGCCGACGAGCCGAACCGCCTGGACCTCCGGATCGAGTACGTGATCGCCGGCAAGAACGAGAAACGCAACCTCGTGTTCCCGTTCTACCTCCGCACCGAGGAAGAACACGCTCTGTCCAAAGAACCATGATCCCACCGCCGAAACTCGACGACCGCAGCTTCAACGACATCGTCGAGGAAGCCATCTCGATGATCCCCCGGTACTCGCCGGAGTGGACCAACCACAATCCGTCGGACCCCGGCATCACGCTCATCGAGCTCGCCGCGTGGATGACGGACATGCTCATCTACCGGCTCAACCAGGTCCCCGACAAGAACTACGTCGCGTTCCTGAACCTGCTCGGCATCAAGCTCCGCGCGCCCCGCGCCGCGAAGGCGCTCGTCCGCTTCAAGCTCGTCGAGGGTGGCACCAAGCAGCGCGTCCCCCGCGGCACGCAGGTCTCCACGCCGCAGGCCACCGAGGAGCACACGGTCACGTTCGAGACGGCGCGCGACGTCGTCGTCACCTCCGCGCGCCCCGACCGCTGCTTCAGCTACTACGACGACGCGTACTCCGAGAACAGCCGCTACATCGATCCCGAGCAGGGCACCGTCGACGGCTCGTTCGAGATCTTCAACGGCGCGCAGCGCATCGAGCGGTACCTGTACCTCTCCGATCCGCGCTTCGCGAACGCCGGCGAGGCGGCGCTCCTGCGCGTCTACCTCGGCACGCCCGAGCGCGGCAACCGCGACATGGCGCGCCTCCTCGAGTGGGAGCACTGGGACGGCACGCGCTGGAAGGATCTCGTCCCCGCGTCCATCGAGGTCGATCGCGGCGAGGTCTGCTTCCTCGGGCCGCTCCGCTTCGAGCCGATCGCCGTCAACCACGTCGAGGGCCTGTGGCTCCGCGGCCGGCTCGCCGAGGTGCCGCAGACGCCGGAGGACACCGAGGTCGACACCATCCGCGCGCGCGTCGAGGTCGTCGGCGACGGCCTCATGCCGACGCAGGCCTACGCGAACCTCGACAACAACGCGTTCCTGACGCTCGACCTGTCGAAGAACATCTACCCGTTCGGGAAAGACCCGAAGATCGACTACACGCTCTACCTCGCCTGCGACGAGCTCCTCGCCACCGCCGACGCGTACGTCTCGATCGAGATGAACCTCGCCGATTCGTCGGTGATCCCGCGCCCGAACCCGAGCGAGCAGCTCGTCCTCGCGTACGAGTACTGGGACGGCAAGCGCTGGCGTCACCTCGGCCGCACCGCGCCGCGCGGCGTCCTGCCGGGCGCGGGCGACGAGTACGGCTTTCACGACGATACCAAGGCGCTCTCGCAGTCGGGCATCGTCTCGTTCCGCCGCCCCAAGGACATGGAGACGCTCGAGCTCAACGGCCTCGTGAAGCGCTGGCTGCGCGTGCGCATCGAGAAGGGCGACTTCGGCGAGCAGGGCATGTACACGCTCGAGAACGAGCGCTGGATCTACAAGGACGACCGCCCGCTGCGGCCGCCCGCGCTCCGCACCATCACGTTGCGCTACCGCGAGGACTACCGCGACGTGCGCCACGTGCTCGCGTTCAACGACTTCCAGTTCACGGACGTCACCGAGGTCGCGCGCACCGAGTTCACGATCTTCCAGCCGTTCCAGGCCAAGATCGAGGAGTCGCCGGCGCTCTATATCGGCTACCCGACGCGGCCGCCGATGGATCCGCACAACCTCTACTTCCACCTCGACGAGGAGCTGGGCCTGGGCTCCCTGCCGAGCGAGGAGGCCGAGGTCGCCACCGCCGAGCTCGACAAGTACGAGGCGATGCGGCGCATGGCGTGGGACACCGGCCAGCGCGTCGTCTGGGAGTACTGGGACAACCGCGACTGGCAGCCGCTCGCCGTCGACGACGAGACCGCCGGCTTCACGAGCAGCGGCTTCGCGACCTACGTCCCGCCGGACGACTGGGTGCAGTCGAGCAAGTTCACCGAGGAGCGCTACTGGCTCCGCGCGCGGCTCGAGCAGGGCGGCTACGTCAAACCGCCGCGCATCCGGCTCGTCATCACGAACGCGATCGACGCGCGCAACCACGAGACCATCCGCGGCGAGAACCTCGGCCACTCGGACGGCTCGCCGCTCCAGGTCTTCAAGTTCCTGCGCTCGCCGTTGATCGACGACGAGGTCCTCGAGGTCCGCGAGCGTCAGCGCCCGAACGCGGACGAGATCATCGACCTCGGTCCCGACGCCGTGCGCATGGCCGAGCCCGACAACCCGCAGAACAACGAGGCGTGGGTCCGCTACAAGCGCGTCGATAGCTTCTTCGCGTCGGGCCCGCGCAGCCGCCACTACACGCTCGACTACGTGACGGGCGTCGTGCAGTTCGGCGATGGCCGCCGCGGCGCCGTGCCGCCCGAGATGAAGAACAGCGTCGTCGTGAGCGCCTACCGGATCGGCGGCGGCTCGCTCGGCAACGTGAACGCGTACACGCTGACCTCGCTCGGCCGCGCGCTCTCGTACATCGAGAGCGTGGTCAACCCGCTGCCGGCCACCGGCGGCGCGGACCGCGAGACGATCGAGGACGCGAAGACGCGCGCGCCGTACACGATCAAGAGCCGCGACCGCGCGGTGACGGCGGAGGACTACGAGATGTTGGCGCTGCGGGCCTCGACCACGCTCGCGCGCTCGCGCTGCGTGCCTGACCGCAGCAACCGCGGTCACGTGACGCTCGCCCTCGTGCCGCGCGCCGAGACGCGGGCCGACGAGCTGAACCGCCGGCTCGTGCCGAGCAACGAGGTCCTGCGCTACGTGAAGCGCTACCTCGACGAGCGCAAGCTCGTGGGCACCGTGCTGAACGTGGTGCGCCCGCGCTACAAGGACATGTCCCTCCGCGTGGTGCTCGTGCGCCGCACCGTCGGGACGTCGGACCGGCTCCGCAAGGACATCGAGCTCAAGCTCCGCCGCTTCCTGCACGCGCTCACGGGCGGGCGGGACGGCAAGGGCTGGGAGTTCGGGCGCCCGGTGCTCAAGGCCGAGCTCATCCACCTCACCGAGGAGGTGCCGGGCGTCGAGGGCGTGGACGCGCTCGAGATCCGCGACGAGGGCCGCAACGTCGGCGTCGAGCACCTCCGCATCGATGACGACGAGCTGCCGTTCCTGGTGCACGTGCACGTCGCGGAGAAGGTCCGCGACGACATCAAGTAACGCATGGCCACCGAGCTCCTCAACCGACGCGTCGTCCGCGTCCCCGACGTCGTCGGGCGATCGCTGCCCAAGGCGCAGATCCTCCTCGAGGATGCCGGGCTGGCGAAGGTCGTCATCCTGTACCGCGAGTCCTACGAGGACCGCGACATGGTGCTCGAGCAACGTCCGGCGCGCGGACAGATGGTCTACGAGGGCAGCGAGGTCACGATCTGGATCGCGCGCCGCGGCTACCTCGAGCACTTGCCCGCGATCTATCGGCGCAGCGACGGCGTGGGCCGCAACCTGGTCCGCGAGGTCACGTGGCTCTTCGAGCACATGTTCGACTCGGTCCTCGTGAACCTCGAGGAGGGCTGGCGGTTCTACGACCCCCACGTCGCGCCGCCGGGCTTCCTCGACTGGCTCTCGCAGTGGACCGCGTTCTCGATGGACCTCGATTGGCCCGAGCCGCAGAAGCGCGCGCTCGTGAAGCGGGCCGTCGACCTCTATCGCATCCGCGGCACGAAGCGCGGCCTGATCCTGTTCCTGAAGCTGTTCTCGGGCATGGAGCCCGACATCGACGAGAACACCTGGCCGTTCAAGGGCTTCCGGGTGGAAGGCGAGGGCGCCGAAGAGGGCGCGCGCGTCGGGCTCGACTCGGTGGTGCTCCCGCCCGTGGATCTCGCGCACTGCTTCGTGGTGACGATGCCCATCCGGTACGAGGACGTGACCTCGGACATGGTCATCCGCATCCATCAGATCATCCAGATGGAGAAGCCCGCGCACACGCACTACTACCTGCGGTTCGCCGAGGAGAAGGGCGACGTCGAGCTCCGCGAGTTCTTCGCGATCGGGCTCCGGTCGGGCATCGGCATCGGCGCCGAGGTGGTCCAGGCCGAGGAAACCGAAGACGCTGCAGCACCGAGCCGTAACGAGGACAAGCCATGAGCGATGCACAGCAGGGGTTCAAGCGGATCAACTTCTTCAAGGGGTTCCTCACCACCGAGAAGGACTGGAACGACGCCGAGCGCTACCACATCGACAAGCGGCGGCTGCACAACCGCATGCTGCACTCGCCCGGCATCGTCTACGGTTACTCCGGGGACCTGAAGGTCGCGGCGCGCGCGCGTGGCGACCTCAGCGTCGAGGTCCAGCCCGGCTACGCGATCGACGGCGTCGGTAACGACCTCATGATCTTCGACGCGGCGATTCGCAACATCAACCTCGAGGAGTTCCGGCTCCCGCAGACGATCTACATCGTGCTCCGCTACTACGAGGAGCTCACCGACTTCATCGCCTACAAGGAGAACCTCGAGTACAAGGGCCACCGCCGCGTCCTCGAGAGCTGCAAGGTCGAGCTGTCGCAGACCGAGCCGGATATCGGCCGCGAGGTCGAGCTCGCCCGCGTCCACCTCGAGAAGGGCGTCCAGCGGATCCGCGACGCGCGCGACCCGAGCGACCCGAAGGCGAACGAGATCGACATGCGTTACACGCCGCGGGGCGGCCTGTGCGGTTCCATGCTCCCGCCCGGCCTGCGCCTGCGCC
>JANXOM010000198.1 GCA_025353585.1 Deltaproteobacteria bacterium | reverse complement strand
GTCACGCTGGTCAAGGCGTACGACTACGCGTGCCCGTACTGCGAGAAGGTCCGCGACACGATGGACGAGCTCCGCAAGAAGTACGGCAACGATCTCCGCATCGTCTACAAGCAGTTCGTCGTGCACCCGCAGGTCGCCACGGCCGGCGCCCTCGGCGTCTGCGCCGCGAACAAGCAGGGCAAGTTCCGCGAGTTCGACACCCTCCTCTGGGACAAGGGCTTCAAGGGCCGCCAGTTCGACAAGGACGCCCCGGCCGGCGCCGAGGCGGGCGGCCAGGCGCAGCACTGCTGGGACTCGGCGGCGGGCTGCCCGATCGTCCTCGGCTTCGCCAAGGAGCTGAACCTCGACGAGGGGAAGTTCAAGGCGGACATGAAGGACTGCAACGCGCTCATCCAGAAGGACATGAAGGACCTGCAGGTCCTCGGCGTCGGCGCGACGCCGGCGTTCTTCGTCAACGGCCGCTTCCTGTCGGGCGCGATGCCGATCGAGAACTTCGTCTCGCTCGTCGACGAGGAGCTCAAGAAGGCGAACGACCAGATCCAGAAGGGCGTCCCCGCGGCGCAGTTCTATCAGCAGGTCGTCCTCGACAAGGGTCTCAAGACCCTCGAAGCCCCGAAGGCTCCGTAATCGTTCTTCGGTTCTTCTGCTAGGGTCTGCCGGTGGCGCCACCGGTAGACCGCTTCGAGCCCAGCTGGGCGGTCAACATTCAATGGCTCGCGCGGCTGCGCTGGGCCGAGATCGCCGGGCAGGCGTCGACGGTGCTCGTCGGGCAGTTCGTGCTCGGCGGCACGCTGCCGATCGCGCCGCTGCTCGCGGTGATCGCCGTCGGGCTCGTGTCGAACCTCGGGCTCGAGGCGTACTTCTTCAGCGATCGGCGCCGTGAAGACCAGGGCGACGCGACAGGGAGCGCCGTCCACGAGTGGCACCTGGCCCTCGTGATGATGCTCGACATCCTCCTGCTGACGGCGATGCTCTACCTGACCGACGGGGTCAACAACCCGTTCGCGTTCCTCTACCTCGTGCAGATCGCGCTCGCGGCCGTGCTCGTGCGCGCGCGCTGGACCTGGGTGCTCGTCGGGCTCTCGTGCGCGGGGTTCGGCGCGCTGCTGCTCGCGCACCAGCCGCTCGCGATCCCCCAGGACAGCCGCATGATCGGCATGTGGGTCGCGCTGGGCGTGGCCTCGGCGTTCGTCGTGACGTTCCTGCTCCGCATCACCGGCGCGCTCGCGCACCGCGAGGCCGAGCTGACCCACGCGCGCGGGCTCGCGGCCCGGCAGGAGCGGCTCGCGTCCCTCGCGACGATGGCGGCGGGCGCGGCCCACGAGCTGTCCACGCCGCTCGGCACGGTGGCGCTCGCGGCCAAGGAGCTCGAGCGCGCCCTCGGGGCGCATCCGGAGCTCGCGTCCGATGCGCGGCTCATCCGCGAGCAGGTCGGCCGCTGCCGCTCGATCCTCGAGCACATGGCGCAGGGCGCCGGCACGGTCGGCGAGCAGGTCCTCCCGTGCACGGTGCAGGCCCTGCTCGACGAGGCGCTCGATGGCGCCCGCCCGGCCCCGAAGGTCCTGCGCGAGCTACCCGACGAGGTCGCCCGGACCACGCTGCGGCTGCCGCCGCGGGCCGTCAGCCAGGCCCTGCGCTCGCTCATCACGAACGCCCAGGACGCGTCGCCGCCGAACGCCTCGGTCGTGGTGGCGCTGCGGCTCGAGCGCAACCCGGGCGCGTCGGTCGCCGATGCGCTCGCCATCGACATCCGCGACCGCGGCGGCGGCATCCCGAGCGATGTCCTCGCCCGGATCGGTGAGCCGTTCTTCACACCAAGGCGCCCGGTCGCGGCATGGGCCTGGGCCTGTTCCTGGCGCGCGCCGTGATCGAGGGCGTCGGCGGGACGCTGGAGATCGGCGCCGGCGCGAGTGGTGGGACATCCGTCCACGTGACCTTACCGACGGACGTCGCCCCGCCGCCGAAGGTGAAGCCAAGAGTTACGAAACCCCAGGCGGCCATGGTGGTATCTAAGCCCGCATGACGACCATCGAGCAGAAGCCGTCGATCTTGCTGGTGGACGACGACGAGGTCTACCGCACCCGCCTCGCGCGCGCGTTCGTCGATCGCGGGTACGACGTCCGCACGGCCGGCGACTACGAGGCGGCCGTGTCGGCGGCGAGCGGCGATTCGCCGGAGTACGCGGTCGTGGATCTGAAGATGCCCGGCAAGAGCGGCCTCGAGCTCGTCAAGGCGCTGCAGGAAATCGATCCGGCGACGAAGACCTGCGTCCTGACGGGCTACGGCTCGATCGCCACCGCGATCGACGCGGTCCGGCTCGGCGCGACGTACTACCTCTCGAAGCCCGCCGACGCCGACGACATCGTGCACGCGTTCGCGCGCGGCGAGACGCCGCCCCTCGAGCCCAAGGCGCCCGAGAACGAAGAATACAAGGCGCCGTCGCTCGCGCGCGCCGAGTGGGAGCACATCAACCGCGTGCTGTCCGACGCGGGCGGGAACATCTCGGAGGCCGCGCGGCGCCTCGGCATCCATCGGCGCAGCCTGCAGCGCAAGCTGCAGAAGTATCCGCCGACCAAGTAGCGCGTGCCCCGCGAGCGCGCTGTCACGCGGCCCGAGAGCGGGACCGAGATCGTCCTGCGCCCGAGCGCCGCCTGGGCGATCGTCGCGCACGCGCTCGGCGCGGCCGCGCTCGGGGGCCTCGAGGGGATCCGGCTCGGCGGCGGGCCACTCGCGGCGGTCCTGGTCGCCGTGTTCGCGGCGACGGGCGTGCTCGCCGGGCTCCTCGCGGTCGCGGCGGAGCGGGGCGCGGCCCGGGTCACCGACAGCATGGCCCACCTGGTTCGCGCGGCGCCGGTGCTGCTCGTGGCGGTGCCGGTCGGCGCGACCTTGTTCGACGGCGCGTACGCGCAGACGCTGCCGCTGGCCCGCGCGACGCCGGTGCTCGTCCCCCTCGTGGTCTGGCTCGCGAGCGCGGGCGCCATCGCGCTCGGGCGGCGGCTCGTCCGCGGTCGCGATCTGATCCTGCGCTCGACAGCGCTGTGCGCGATCGGCGGCGCAGCGGGTGGGCTCGTCTGGTTCGAGCGCCACGTCTTGCGGACGGGGTACGCGGACGCGCACGCGGGCATCACGCTCGCGGTGGTCGCGCTGGCGGGCGTGCTCGTGCGCGTCATGTGGCCGGGGCGCATCCCCGCGCCGGTCGCCGTGGTGGTGGCGACGGTCGCGGTCGCGGCGGCAGGCGTCGCGTGCGCGGTCGGGCTCGCGAGCAGCGCCGAGCGCGCGCGGCTGGCCACGTACGGCGACCAGGGGCGCGACCTCGTGCGCGTGTGGCGCGGCGTGCTCGATCTCGATCGCGACGGCGCGTCCGCGCTCCTCGGCGGCGGCGACTGCGACGATCTCGACGACGCGCGCTACCCCGGCGCGCGGGACATCCCCGGCGACGGGATCGACCAGGACTGCGACGGCGCGGACGCGACGCGGCCGCCGAGCGCGCCGCCGGTCGTCACGCCGATCACCACGGCCGCCGAGCGCCTCGGGCCGCTGACCGACACGGCGGTGCGCGGGTTGCGCGAGCGCACGCGCGGCATGAGCGTGGTGCTGATCTCCGTCGACGCGCTGCGCTACGACCTCCTCGCGCCGGGCGCCCCGGGGCGCGGCGACTTCCCGCACCTCGCGAAGCTGCTCGACGAGTCGGTGTGGCTGACGCACGCGATCGCACCCGCGTCCGGCACCGATGTCTCGCTGTGCACGCTGCTCACGGGCCGCCTCGATCCGTACCAGCCCGTGACCACCACGCTGCCCGAGGCCCTGCGCGCGCTCGGCCGCCGCACGTACAGCGCCATCCCCGGCGAGGTCACGCGGTACGTGGGCGACGTGATGATCGGACGCGGCATCGATCACCCGGCGGCCGTGTTCACGGACTGGGAGACGCCCGACGTCGGGGACCACGTCAGCGCGAGCGCCACGACGGCCGAGGGAGACAAGGCGCTCGACGACGCCGCCGGCCGCCCCGCGTTCCTGTGGCTGCACTACTTCGACGTCCACGAGCACCACCAGATCGACGTGACACCCGCGCAGCTCCGCGAGGTGCACGACGTCACGCCGGGGCCGCAGGGCCGCCGCTATCGCGCGCTGCTCCGCGAGATCGACGTGGAGGTCGGCCACTTCCTCGACGCGCTCGCGCTCCGCAAGCTCGACGACACGACGATCGTGATCTTCGTCAGCGACCACGGCGAGAGCCTCGGCGACGACCCGCGGTTCCCCGAGACGCACGGCCAGGTCGCGTACGGGCCGCTCGTGCGGGTGCCGTTCGCCATCCGCGTGCCGGGCCTGCCGGCCGCCCGCCGCGATGATCTGGTGTCGCTCGTCGACCTCGCGCCGACCGTGCTCTCGCTCCTCGACGCGCCGGACGCGATCACGCCGCTCGACGGCCGCGATCTCGTGCCCGTGCTGCTCGGCGGCGCGAGCGGGCCGCGGCCACCCGCCGACCGCGCGGTCATCGTGCACGAGGAGCTCCAGCACGCGGTCGTGGTGTGGCCCTACCAGCTCGTCGTCCGGCCGGCGGACAACGTGACGGAGCTCTACGATCTCGACCACGATCCACTCGAGCACGACGACCTCGCGAGCCGGCTGCCGGGCGTCGTGGGCCGGCTGACCTCGCGCTACGCCGAGGCGCCGGACGTGCGCGTGGACCGCACGCCGGCCGGGCGCGCCTGGCGCGAGCAGCGGGCGCAGCGGCCGTGAGCAAACGGTACCGCCAGGCCTGCCGCTTCAACGTCCGGCGACCGGTCGTGGTGACCGCTCGACCGCCGCGGCCAGCACGGCGACGGCGACCGCGGCCGCCCCGTGCGCGACGAGCAGCAGCAGCGCGGACACCCACGCCGTGAAGCGCGGCACGACGGGCGCGATGTCGGCGCCGGCGAGGGTCGGCCAGCCCCCGGCGGCCGTGATCGCCGCCGCGAGGACGCACACAGGGAGCGCGAGCTGCGCGACGACCGCGCGCGCGAGTGACGTGCGGCGGATCCCGAGATGCGCCGAGAGGGCGGCGAGCACGAGCGCGGGCAGCCAGGTCAGGTCCATCGTGCGACCGGCGGCGGCGTAGGTCATCGGCGTCGACAGCGTCGGCTCGCCGCGGATGGCGATCAGCGCACCGCACGCGAGCACGAGCCACCACGGCGCGAGCCACCAGCGGCGCACGCGGATCACCGAGCACGCGAGGCCGAGGGCCAGGAGGATCACGGCGACGGCGCCGCGCCCGAGCTCGAGCGTGGGCACGCCCTGGTGATCGGCGAGGGGGGCGGCGAGCGCGCCGCCGAGCGGGCGCGCGAGGGACGCGGCGGGGAGCTTGGCGCCCGTCGAATCGGCGATCGCGCGCGCGACATCCACGATCGCGATCGGGCCGCCCGTGCGCGTGGCGACGCCCGGCCCCGCGATGCAGCTCTCCACCTGCCGCACCTCGCGCTCCTCGCCGCCGTGGCCGCCGCCGGGCAGGTGCCCGTGGTCGCTCAGCGCGAACCAGCGCGCGCCGGGTGCCGCGGCGACGAGTGTGGCGAGGATCCCGTCCGCCGTCTGGGCCGCGGCGCGGTACTCCGTCGAGTCCGCGCCGTGATGGTGGCCGGCGGTATCGACGCGCAGCACGTGCACGAACACGAGCGGCGCGGCGCTCGCCACCGCCTCGCGCGCGCGGTCCTGCCATGCGGCGTCCCACGCGGTGTCCACGGGCTTGAGGGCGGGGTCCTCGGCATCCGTGCGCGCGAAGCCGAGCGAGCGCACGAGGAACCCGTGGTTCTCGGCGACCGCCCAGCTGCCCGCGACCTGCGCCGGGATGGCGCGCGCGTCGAGCGGCGGCACGAGGGCGCCGTCGCCGTGGCCGACGATGCCGGTCTGCTGCTGCGTGAGCCCGGACCATAGCGCGACCTCGACGGGCATCGACACGGTGGGGAAGCCCACGTCCACCACGAGCCGCGTGCCGCGCGCGCACAGCGCCGACCACGCAGGTAGCGTGCGCGCGGTGTCGGCCGCGAGCCCGTCGATGAGGAGGACGCGGGTGTGGGCGACCGGCGGCAACCCGGCCCCGCTGTCCCCGCCCGGCCGCGGCGCGGGGTCGGAGGGCGTGGCGTCGTCGCGCGTGACGGCGTCGATCCACGCGTGCCGCAAGCGCGGGAGCTCGATGGCGACCGCGGCGAGCACGAGCGCGACGACGAGCGCCGCTGGCCGGAGCCGCATGGCCGCCAGTCTACGTCAGCCGGGGCCGGCGCCCGTGGGTGCCGCGCTGCCGGATCCCGAGCCGGCGCCCGAGCCGCCGCCCGAGCCGCTGCCCGCTCCGCCGGCGGCCCCGGGGAGCTGGCCGAGCGGATAGCGCCATGGCTCGTCCGCGAGCCGCTCGACGGGCAGGAGCCGCAGCAGCGACGGCAGGACGATGCCGTCCGTGATGAGCGGCATGTGCAGGTACTGCGCGCGGATGTACACGTAGCGCGCGGTGTGTGCGGCCTCGGGCCACTGGTCGTACGTCGCGGGGATCCGGTCGAGGATCATCGGATCCGGCAGATCGCGGGCGAGGGCCTCGTTCCATTGCAGCGTGTCCTCGCCGACGGTGATGAGGCGATGGCGGGGCGAGGCCTTCCACCAGGCCCCCACCGCGTCATCGTCGGCGTACATCGCGTCGATCATCACGAGCTGATCGACGAGCGGCTCGTCGAGCCAGCTGTCGATCGTGCGGAACGCCCCGCTGTGGCCGACGACGACGGTCAGCGCCTGGCCGCGCGGTACGCCCGTGCGCTCCTCGACCAGGCGGAGGAGCTCGCTCAGGTCCGGGTACGCGACGGGCGGGTGGTTGCCGCTCGGCGCCTCGGGGACGATGAACATCGCGTTGAGCGCGCTCATCGCGAACTGCTCGGGCAGGTGATCGCCGATGTACGCGGAGTCGGCGTCGTCGTAGTAGCCGTGGATGTAGATGACCGTCGCGCCGGTGTCGGCGTGGTAGCTCGGCGGGATCCAGACGTGGACGGCGCCGCGGGGCGCGTCGATGCGCGTGTGCATGCCGGCGGCGACCGCGCGGACCAGCGGGTGGTTGGGGTCGATCAGCGGCGGCGCGGGGGCCGGCGTCTTCGTGTCGCCCGTCGCGAGCCAGCCCGCGGCGCCGAGCCCGCCCGCCACGACGGCGCTCACGACTGCGACGCGGACCCGCTGCACGCCCGCCAGTGTACTCGGAGAACGCGCTCGCGTCCTCGCGCTAGGTCTGGCCGCCGCGCAGCACCTTGAGGGAGCTCCGGACGCGCGCCCACTGCGAGGGCACGAGCGCGGCGCGCAGCAGGGCCGATCCGGGGCAGCGGGCGACGCCAGCCTCGCAGCACGCGACCGCCGCGTCGTGGAGACCGAGCGCGTCGAGGATGGTGACCTTTTCGTAGAACAGATCCTCGAGGATCCAGTGGTCGTCCACCGTGACCTCGCGGAACGCCTGCTCGATGGCGCGCAGGGCCTCGCGGTGCCGCCCGAGATCACCCAGGACCGCGCCGCGCCAGTACATCGTCTCCGCGCGGTTCGGCGCCCGCCGCGCCGCCATCTCGGCCGCCGCCAGCGCCGCCATGTCGTCGCCGGTGGCGGAGGCGACCTGGCACTTTACGAGCCAGCCGTCGACCGAATCGGGGCGCAGGCACAGCGCCTCGTTGATCCGCTGGTTCGCCTCGCCGAGCCGGGCGTCGTCGCCCACGCCGAGGAGCTCGCGCGCCGCGTCGAGCAGGCGCTCGAACTCGGTGTCGTACGCGGTCCGCACGAGGTCAGCGTAACACGCGCGATCGAGGGTGCCAGCGGGCTCACAACGCGAGCGGCTTGCCGCCGACGAACAGGACCTCATCCTCGGCGGCCGCGGCGTCCGTGAGGCGGAGCTCGACCATCTGCCCGCGCACCGTCGCATCGGTGTGCGGGTGACGGATGGGGAGCTCGCCGGGCAACACGATCAACACGGTGCCGACCTCGTGGCACCACACCATCGCGACCTTGCACGCGTACAAGGTCGCGCCGGCGGGCGCGTTGCCGAGGTTGCTGTACGGCACGAGCGCGACGGTGGCGTTGTCCGCGAGCGCGCGCAGATAGGCGGATTGCTCGAGGCCGTGGATCATCTCGTCTTGCCGAGCCAGGCTGGCCGTCAGCGTGTCGCGCGTCTCGAGCGCCTTGGCGAGGGCGAGCTTGCTCGCCGCGAGGTCGCGCTTGATCTTCAGGACGTCGTAGCTGATCGGTCCGGTCGTCTGCTCCGGCATCGCGAGGAGCGCGTCGAGCGCCGCGGTCTGGCGCGCGAGCTCCTGGGCCTGGCCCTCGAGCTCGGCCTGCCGCTCGGCGAGGGAGAGGTTCGAGCTCGACATCTGCGCGACCTGATACGTGCCCGCCATCATCGCGCCGCGGTCGATGAGGCCCGCCGCGTACTCCGTCCGCTGGCGCTGCGCGAACGACGTGGCGTAGCTCGCGGTGGTGGAGCGGACGCGCGACCGCGTCGATGCCGTGGCCCCGGCGAGCGCGCGCACGCGGTCGAGCGCGGCCTTGCGGCCGGCGAGATCATCGGCCACGGCGTGCATGAACTCGAGCTGGAACTGCTGCTCGACCGCGACCGCGCGCTCGGTGTCGTGCAGGTCCGTCGCGAGCTTGCCCCGGAGGTTCTGCGCCGCGGCGAGCTCGTTCCGCGCCGCGACGACCTTGTCATCGGTCGGCGAGATGATCGTCGGCACGACCCAGGTGTGGCTCAGGTAGTAGAACGCGCTCGTCCCGACGTAGCCGATCAGCACGAAGACGATCAGCGACAAGATCGCGATGCCCAGCAGGCGATAGCTGGACACGACGAGCTTCGCGGCCGCCTTGGCCGTCCGACCGCGCGGCGCCGGGTCGACCAGCCCGACGGCCTCGAATCGCTGCCACGGCGCGGCGGGCACGGCGGGCAGCACGGCCGGCCCCACCTCGATCGTGCCCGCGCGCTGCGCGACCGCCTCCGCCAGCACCTGCGCCGCGGGCAGCGTCCGCGGCGGCGGCGGGGGCGGCAGCGGCAGCGACCGCACGAGCCGGAGCGGGGTGAGCCGCGGGCGCGGAATGGTCACGTCGAGGTCGTCGTCGCCCGTCGGGCGGCGAAACGGCAGCGTGCGGTCGGTCATCACGCTACTAGTGTCCTCGCGAGCAACATCTACGCGACGACCGCGCGTCTGCTCGCCAACACTCGCTGACCTCGGGCGCGCGTCCGCGATCTCGGTGGCGACCGCGGTTGCGCCGGTGCCCACGCGCGGTCACAGCGAGCGCGCCTCAGCGCAGGCAACTCCGCATGCTTGCGCAACCTGTGAAGGCGATCTGCCCCGGCATCGTCCTTGCTGTCCTGAAACGCGCCCGTCGTGAGCTTCGCGATCCATCTCTTCATCCTGGTCGTGTTCCTGAACCGCTACGTGTTCGGGCTGTGGTTGCGCCTGGTGCGCGGTCGCCATCTCGAGCGCCGGGACGACACGTACGAGCCGACGATCACGGTCGTCGTGCCGCTCTACAATGAAGGGCCGTCGATCTACGACACGATCCTCTCGCTCGTGACGCTCGACTACCCGCCCGGCAAGCTGGACGTCACGGTCGTCGACGATTGCTCCACCGACGACAGCTACGCGCACGCGTGTCGGGCGGCGGCCGCCTATCCGGACCGCGTGCGCGTCCTGCGGAATCCGACCAACATGGGCAAGCGCCGCGGGATCACGCGCGCGGTCCGGGCGTCGACCGCCGAGATCATCGTGTCGGTCGACTCCGATGTCATCGTCTATCCGACCGCGCTCCGCGAGCTCGTCGCGTGGTTCACCGAGCCCGACATCGCCGCCGTGGGCGGGCGCGTGCACATCTCGAATCCGAACGAGAACTGGCTCAGCAAGCTCCAGACGATCAAGTACTACTTCGGGCAAGAGCACCTGAAGAACCTCGAGCGGGCGTGCGAATCGGTGATGTGCCTGTCCGGCTGCTTGACCGCGTATCGCCGCACCGTGCTCGTCGAGGTCGAGGCGGTCCTCGAGCATCGCAACCTCGCCGGCGTCGAGATCAAGTACGGCGAGGACCGGTTCCTCACGCACCAGATCGTGAAGCGCGGCTACCGGACGCGGCAGACGATGGCCGCCATGTGCTTCACGAAGGCGCCGACGACGCTGCGCGGCTACTTCAACCAGCAGCTCCGGTGGAAGCGCAGCAACATCGTCGACTACGTGGTCGGCATCACGGACGCCTGGCGTCTGCACCCGCTGGTCTGCCTGAACTATCTCTCGATGCTGCTGCTCCTCCTCGTCTATCCGATCGTGATCGCCACGCACATCGCGCACCATCAGTTCTTCGCGCTGACGACGCTGCACCTCGAGGTCGTCGCGCTGTTCGGGCTCGTCTACTACGTCGCGCCGTCGGTGCGCGCGTTGCCGCCCTGGCTCCGCGTCAACCCGCTCGCGTTCTTGCCGATGGCGGTGCTCATGCCGGTGGCGTACCTGCTGCTCACGCCGCTCGGCTTCTGGACGCTCGACAGCTCGTCGTGGGAGACCCGCGGGCACGGCGGCCCGGCGGCGCCGCCGCCGCCGGTTGTTCAGCCGAAGTAAGCGGGCAACACGGGCGAGCGGCGCTTGCCGAGCAGGCCCTCGATCATCTCCTGGATCTGCGTGCGGATCTGATCGGCGAGCCGGTTCACGAGCAGGCGGTCGTCGGCCGACGCGGGCCCGAGGCCGCCGAGGTCGACGGGCGTGCCGAACTGCACGTACCACTTGCTCGGCAGCGGCAGGAGGCCCGCGGGGCCGAGCCACGGGAACGTCGGCGTGACCGGCACCCACGGGATGCCGATGTTCTTCGCGAACCACGTGATCTTGCCGAGCATCGGCGCGGCCTCCTCGGCGCCCACGACGGCGACGGGGATGATCGGCGCGCCCGTGCGCAGCGCGAGGCGGACGAACCCACCGCGGCCGAACCGCTGCAGCTTGTAGCGCTCGCGCCACAGCTTGCCCATGCCCTTCTCGCCCTCGGGGAACACGGCGACCAGCTCGCCCTTGCGGAGCAGGCGCTCGGCGTTGTCCGGATCGGCGCGCACGCCGCCGATGCGGTTCATGAGCGGACCGAGGAACGGCAGGTGGAAGACGGTGTCCTCGACGAGCGGGCGCACGTCCCGGCGCGCCGGGTGGTCGCGGCGGATCGCGTGCATCACCATCGCGCTGTCGTACGGCAGCGTGCCGGCGTGGTTCGCGACCAGGAGGCCGGCGCCGGTGCCGGGCACGTTCTCGAGGCCGGTGGTCTGCACGCGGAACCAGCGCTTGTAGAGGAGCTCGAACGCCCACTCCCAGCGCGCGGTCGCCCGCGGGTCGTAGCCAAAATCGTCGACGACGTCGCTGCGGCCCCACATCGCGAGCGCGCGCCAGCGGCGCCACACGCCCTCGAGCGGCAGGCGGCGGCGCAGGTCGATCGGGAACACGGGCGTCCGCTGCTGCTCGAGGCGACGCTCGAGCTCGCGCAGCTCGGCGGCCTCGTGGGCGCCGCCGCCGGACGGCACGTGCGAGCCGCCGATCTCGGCGGGGACGGTGGCCTCGCCGCCGAGGTAGACGTCGTCGCCGAGGAAGCCGAGGTCGCGGTCGGGCCACGCCGGCGCGTCGGGCGCGCTCGGATCGGCGTCGCCGAACGCGTCGTCGGTGCCGTAGCTCTCGTCGTCGTCGTCGTCGTCGTCGTCGTCGTCGTCGTCGTCGTCGTCGTCGTTGGTCGGCATGGTCAAGCCTGCGCTCGTGCGATGTCGGTCGCGCCGTCCTCGGGCGCGATGCCGAGGAAGTCGTGCAGCGTGCGCTTGATCGAGAAGCGCGGGGCGAAGCCGAGCTCGCGGCGGGCGCGGGCGCCATCGGCGACGCAGAGGTAGAGCAGGAAGTCGAGGAAGCTCGGCGAGCTGCCCGAGAGCTGCGTGGTCCACAGGACGCGCATGAGCTGGCGCGCGACGAGCTGCGGCATCGGCACGGGCACGCGGCCGAGGAGCGCGAGCACGGTCGTGTACGGCAGGACGCCCTTGCCGATGATGTTGAACGCGCCGGTCGCGCCGCCGACGACGCCCTGGAACAGCGCCCACGCCGCGTCCTGCTCGTGCACGAACTGCAGCAGCGGATCGTGGCCCATCATCACGGGCGCGACGGGCCGCGAGAAGAACCGCGTGAACATGTTCGAGACCGTCGGGCCGATGATCGGCGCGAACCGGAGCACGCAGGTCTCGACGCGCGGATGCTCGCGGGCGAACCGCTGCACCTGCTTCTCGGCGCGGACCTTGTCGTTGATGAAGCGCGAGTCGCGGTGGCCGCCCAGCTCGGCGTCTTCGGTGAGGAAGTTCGGGTTCTTCGGATGCGCGCCGTAGACCAGCGTGGTCGACACCATCACGAACCGGCGCGGCTCCACCCCCGCGCACGCGTTGAGGACGTGCATCGTGCCGACGTCCTCCAGCTCGTGGGCCCACTCCGCGGCGTGCGTCGGGTGGGAGAGGAACGCACCGTGGACGAAGGTGTCGACGTGGTGGGTGCGCAGGAGCGTCGCGAGCTCGCCGTCGACGGTCGGCTGCGTCAGATCGACCTTGATGAACTCGACCTTGCCGCCGCGGCCACCGGGCGCGAGGGCAGGTGGCCGCACGTCGAGCGCGAGGATCCGGGAGTACCGTGGGTCCTCTTCCAGCTGGCGGAGGAGCTCGCCGCCCAGGTACGTGCATGCCCCCGTGACCGCGACGACGCGGCCTCCGGCGGGGACGATGGACGGCGGCATGGCGGGACCTTAACCCCAGGGTTCGCCTGATACAAATACCCGCGGACCGGTCGATTCGGTCTGCCATGGCACCTGTCCTGGATCCCCGCGTTGCCGGCCGTGTCGAGGCCGCGCTGGCGGCGGGAGCCATCGCGATCCCGGTGCTCGGCGAGGCCGTGGCCCGCCTGGTCGCCGAGGCGAAGAACCCCGACGCCGACGTCCGGCGCGTCGCCGACCTCGTCAAGCGCGATCCCGCGCTGGCGGGGAACCTCCTGGCGCTCGCGAACGCCAGCTCCTACGCCGGCCGCGAGCCGGCGGCGACCCTGCAGCAGGCGGTGTCCCGGCTCGGCACGAGCGCGCTGCGCGATCTGGCCCTCGTGGTCGCGGCCAAGGCGCGGGCGTTCGCGGTGCCCGGCCGGCACGCAGAGATGCGCGCGCGATTCGCGCAGGCCTTTGCCGCGGCGCTGTTCGCGCAGGACATCGCGCGCGTGCGACGGATCGGCGTCGAGGAGGCGTTCCTGATCGGGCTGTTCCACGACGTCGGCTGGCCGATCGCGCTGCAGCTCGTCGCGAGCGCGGCGCAGGCCGAGGGCGTCGAGGTCCCCGCGGAGACGGCGAGCGCGGCGGCGGATGCGCTGCATGCCGAGATCGGCGCGCGCGCGGTGGCGAGCTGGCGGCTCGATCCGGCGGTGGCCGACGCCGTGCGCTGGCATCACGCCTGGGCCGCGGGCGGCCGGGGCGCGGCGCTGGCCGCGCTGTCGGGCGCGCTCGCGTGCGCGGCGCTCGCGCCGAGCCCGGAGGCCGACGCGGCCG
>JANXOM010000173.1 GCA_025353585.1 Deltaproteobacteria bacterium | reverse complement strand
CGCGATGACGCCGATCACCGACACGGAGCGCCGCGATCTCTTCGAGGTCCTAGACGATCGCCACGGTACTCGGTCCACGATCATCAGCAGCCAGCTCCCCCCGGCGCGCTTCCACGACTACATCCACGAGCCGACCCACGCCGACGCGATCTGCGACCGCCTCATCCACAGCGCGCACAGGCTCGTGCTAAAGGGACCCTCGCGCCGCAAGGAGCCTTCCGACAAAAAGGCCCAACCAATCACCGTCACCATCGCGGAGGCGATCACCATCGGCGGTTTCGGTGATCACGATGCGGCGGTTTCGGCGATCACGATCCGCGAACTACGCAACGAGGACGACCGGGCCGCGCTCGAGCAGCGTGGAGAGCTGGCTCGAGCCGCCTCCCGCGTTGGGTAGCGCGAACGTCGGCGCTCGCGCACCGATGGCGGGGATCTTCGTCCCCGCGCCGGACGCGATGAGCTTGCCGATCTCCGCGCCGACCGTGGCCAGCGCGCCGGGTGGCGCAGTCTTGGCCGCTTCGGCGAGAAAAGCGGTGATCTGCTGTTCGAGCGATGGGATCGTGGTGGCTGTCATGACGTAAGGTCCTTTGCGGCAGTGAGTGACGGGTCAGAGCGCGAGCAGGGGCCGGAACGTGTCCTGGTGCCGGATGACGAACCCCGCCCAGATCAGGATCGGAATGACGGTCTGGATGACGAACTTGTCGCCGACGCGGAGGTGCGTGGCGATCGCGCCGCCCATCCACCCGGTCGCGAGGATCACGCCGTACAGCGACGTCGCCGGGACCAGCGTGAGGATCGCGATGATCATCTCCACCACGCCGAGCGGGCGCAGCGATCGGGTCTCGAAGCCGAACGCGCTCAGATTCTTCACCACCACCGGATGGTGGATGAGCTTCATGGTGCTGCTCGCGAGCAGCGGAAACGCACCGAGCCCACTGAGGGCCCAACCAACACTAGAGGGAATGTCCACGAGTCCTTCGTTTCCCGTGCGGACCGCGCACGAATTCGGGCCTGGCACCCGGTCGTGGGCGCGCAGCAAGTAAGTCGAACGAACAACAACTAAGCGGTGATGGGCAGCAGCGCCGCGCGGACCGACGCCAGCACTTCGCGTCGCAGCTCCGGCAACTCGTCGCCGCGATACATCGCGACGGCGCGGGGCTCGGCGTCGAGTGCGCTGAGCCGCGTGCGGAGCTGGACGAGGTCGCCCAGGCGCACCTCGAGATCCTCCGGCGCGATCCGGCCCGCGCGAATCGCCACGCCCACCTTGCGATGGCACGCGCACGGCAACCCGGGCGTGTGGAGGCTGCACGTCTGACCGAGGGAGGCGGTCAGCGCGGCGCGCGCGCGGCTCAAGCGCTTCCGATACGCGGCCGGCGCGAGCGCGAGGATGTCGGCGGCATCGGCGGTCTCGAACTCGAGGATCTCTCCGAGCACGAAGGCCGCGCGATGATCGCCGTCGAGGCACTGCAAGAGCGCGCGGCCGCATAGCGTCTTGGCTTGCTTGACCAGGAGGGCATCCTCGTGATCAGCGACAATTAGATTTGCCGGTCGACGACGATTAGATTTGCCGGTTCGTCGACGAGCGGACAGCCACGGTGATGGCCGAAAACTTGACCCTTCCGCATGCCGGGGGCGGTGCAGGTCGATGGTCACCGATCGGCAA
>JANXOM010000145.1 GCA_025353585.1 Deltaproteobacteria bacterium | reverse complement strand
CGGGGCCGCGTGCGATGCGCGCCAGGGCCTTCAAGGACGGCAGGAAGAAATAGCCGCCACCGCGCACCGTGACGACGATCGGCACCGATCAGGGTTAGGCTGCGCGCGCATGCGTACCCTCGTCCACCACATCGCGCTGCTCGCCGCGCTCACCGCGGCCGCCGCTTGCAACGATGATCCGAGCCCGATCGATGGCGTGAAGCCGACGGTCAGCGGCGTTCACGGCATGCCGGGCGCCGGCGGCATGGGCAGCAACGGCATGATGAAGCCGCCCGGGCCGCCGGCGGCGCCCGCGATCGACCTCGACAGCAAGGACATCCTCGCGCGCACCGACGTGGCGACCTCGGTGGACGTCAAGCACGTGCTGATCGGCTGGAAGGATCTCGCGGCCGCGTACCACGGCAAGATCGACCCGCGCGCCGTGGGCCGCACCAACGAGGACGCCGCGAAGCTCGCCCAGGACGTCCTGGCGCAGCTCAAGGCGAACCCGGAGAAGATCGACGAGCTCGTCGAGAAGTACTCGGAGGACCCGGGCAGCAAGTCGGGCGAGCCGTACACCGTCGAGGCCAAGACCGGCTTTGTCCCCGAGTTCAAGGCCCTCGCGCTACGGCTGCAGCCGAAGGAAGCGGGCATCGTCAAGACGACGTACGGCTACCACGTCATGGAGCGCGTGCCGCCGCCGGCGCCGGACCCGCTCGAGTCGGCCGATATCCTCGCGCGCCCGCTCGCCACGCCGCCCGAGCCCGTCTCGGTGCAGCACGTGCTGATCGGCTGGAAGGACTCGCCCGCCGCGAAGCAGGGCGGCCGCGTCGACCCGCGCGCCTCCACGCGGTCCAAGGCCGACGCCGACAAGCTCGCCCAGGACACGCTCGCCAAGCTCAAGGGCGGCGCGGACATGGTGAAGCTGATGAAGGAGGTCTCGGAGGATCCGGGCTCCAAGGACACCGGCAAGGCCTACGACGTCCAGGAGGACGGCCAGGGCCCGACGGCGCACTTCGAGCAGCTCGCGATGCGCCTCAAGGTCGGCGAGATCGGGCTCGCGCGCACCGCGTACGGCTGGCACGTGATGAAGCGCGTCCCGCCGCCGCCGCCGGACTCGCTCGACTCGGTCGACATCCTGAAGCGTCCGATCGCGGCCGACAAGGTGAAGGTCAAGCACATCCTCCTCAACTGGAAGGACAACAACGCGAAGGACCCGAAGGCCGTCGGGCGCGACCGCGCCACCCTCGAGAAGCTCGTGAAGGACACCGTGGCGAAGCTGCAGAAGGGCGACAAGATCGAGCCGCTCATGGCCGAGCTGTCCGAGGATCCGGGCTCGGCGAAGGACGGCAAGTCCTACGACGTCTCCCCGACGGCCCAGCTCGTCCCGCCGTTCAAGAACCTCTCGCTGCGCCTCAAGCTGAACGAGGTCGGTGTGGTGAAGTCCGACTTCGGCATTCACATCATCCAGCGCGTGGAGTGAGTGTTGACGCGGTAGTTCGGGTAAGCTGACCCTTTCATGACGAGGAGGTCGTCCGTGCCACCGCCGATGACGCCGTTGCGGAAGCTGATGGCGGAGAAGGCATTCAAGTGCGTCTACCAGCCGGTGGTCGACTTGAAGACGCGGAAGATCTTCTCCTACGAGGCGCTCGTCCGCTCGCTATCGCCGGACTTCAAGAGCCCGCCCGAGCTGTTCGACGCCGCCGTGGCCGAGGGCTGCACCGGCGAGCTCGGGCGGATGATCCGGCAGATGTCGATCGACAACTGCCCCGATCACAAGCTGTTCCTGAACGTCCATCCCGCCGAGCTGAACGAGGGCTTCCTCGTCCAGCCGAGCGACCCGATCTTCCAGCACGACCTCGACGTCTACCTGGAGATCACCGAGGGCGTCCCGCTCTCGCACTTCCGCCTCTGCCAGAGCATCTTGTCCGAGGTGCGCGGGCGCGGCGTGTTCCTGGTCGTCGACGATCTGGGCGCGGGGTACTCGAACCTCAAGTACATCGCGGACCTCCAGCCGCGCGTGGTCAAGATCGACCGCGAGCTCGTCGCGGGCCTGACGGTGGATAGCCGCCTGTTCAAGCTCGTCCAGGCGATCGTCGTGCTGTGCCACGCGCTCGACGCGCAGGTCGTGGCCGAGGGCATCGAGACGGTGTCCGAGCTCGACGCGGTTCGCGAGGCCGGCGCGAACTTCGGGCAGGGCTACCTGCTCGCGCGCCCGGCGTTCCCGCCCCCCGCGGTGACCTGGCCCGAGATGCCGGCCCCGAGCGAGCGCCCCACGACGCGGCGCGAGCGCATCACGAAGCGCCCGCCGCTCCGCAAGCGAGCGTAGCGGCCGTGGCGGCGGGTGTCCGCGAGCTGCTCGCGGCCTGTCCGGTCGTGCTCGCGCCGATGGAGGACGTGACGGACGCGCCGTTCCGCGCGGCGTGCCGCAGCGTCGGGGCCGAGCTGTGCGTGACGGAGTTCGTGGCGGCGGAGCAGCTGGTGGCGGACGCGGCGCGGGCGAAGGCGAGGGCGGCGATCGCGGCCGACACCGGACCGACGGCGATCCAGATCTACGGCCCGGATCCGGCGTTGCTGCTGGCCGCGGCGCGCGTGGCGGCGGCGGCCCGGCCCGCGTTCGTGGACATCAACTGCGGGTGCTGGGTGCCGAAGATCGTCGCGCGCGGGGCGGGCGCGGCGTGGCTTCGCGCGCCGGAAGCGATGGTGGCGATGGCGCGGGCGATCGCGAGCGCGCTCGCGCCCGAGGGCATGCAGGTCACGGTGAAGACGCGCATCGGCTGGGGGCCGGGCCCGGACATGCCGATCGTCGAGCTCGCGCGCCGGCTCGAGGACGCGGGCGTGGCCGCGCTCGCGGTCCACTGCCGCACGGCGCTCGCCGGCCACACCGGAGCGGCGGACTGGAGCTGGGCCGCGCGGGCGCGCGAGGCGGTCGCCATCCCCGTCGTCGTCAATGGCGACGTGCAGACGGCGGAGCAAGCCGCGCGCGCGCTCGCGGAGACGGGGTGCGCTGGCGTGATGATCGGGCGGGCCGCCATCGCGCACCCGTGGATCTTTCGCGAGGCGCGCGCGGCGATCGCGGGGGCGCCCGTCGTCGGACCGACCGAGCGTGAGCGGCTCGCGCTGTATCGCGCGCTGACCGTGGACAACGCCGCAACGCGCGGTGACGTCGCAGGTGTCGCGGTGACGCGTCGCCACCTCGCGATCCTCGGCCCCCTCGCCCCGGCGCTCCGTGCCACGTTGTTCCGTGCGCCTACGCTCACCGGGACCCTCGCCATCCTGGACGATGATTCCTCGTTGCGTTCGTTGTCGCGGTTAGCGACGATAGCGCCATGATGAGCGCGCGCGTGTGGATGACGTCGGTGGCCGCGGTGTTCGCGGTGGTCGCAACGAGCGGAGCGGCGCGAGCCGACGAAGGAGATCCGTACTTCCGGGTCGACGTCGCCCCCGCGCCGGTTCGCTATCGCACGCGGCAGGCGAAGCGCACGGCCTGGTACGACCTCGGCCTCGTGCGCTCTCAGATCGCACCGACGACGATCGGCGCGGCCGGCGCCGATCCGATCGTCGCGAACACGATCCGCTTCGGCCTCGCGGTGAAGATGACGCGCAACTTCTACTTCGGTGGCGACACCGATTTCGGCACGATCAGCGACACGTCGACGCCGGCGCAGGTCGGCGGCCGGAGCACCACGATGCCGACGACCGGCTACGGTGACACGCTGCGCGGCTCGACCGCGGCCATCCGCGGCCTCGCGGGCTTCATGACGAGCGTCGGCTCGATCAGCGGCGCGGCCGAGCTCGCGGCCGGCTATCGCATCGACACCACTGACGGCAAGAGCTTGATCGGGGGCCAGACCCAGGAGGAGATGGTCGTCGAGGCGCGCGGTCGCCTCTCGATGTACGTCCTGCCCGGCGTCACGATCGGCGCGGTCGCCGGCGTCGACCTGCGTGACCACCGCGACGTCTCGCTGGGGTTTGTCATCGGGCTGCACCCGCACGCCTGGGACCACTCGCGCATCTGATGCGCGCGGGCTCGGCCCGGCGTAAGCTGACCTGGCACTGATGCAGCCGTGGACCATGCTCGCGCGCGTCGCGACCGCCGAAGGCGCGCTCGAGCTGCGGCAGCGCGGACCGGGCGAGATGCTGATCGTCATCGATGGCCGCGTACTGATGACGAGCAAGGAGCGCCGCTCCGAGGAGGCGCTGGCGACGCTGGCGTGCACGCCGCTCGCGAAGGCGACGGCGCCGCGCGTGCTCATCGGCGGGCTCGGGATGGCGTACACGCTGCGCGCGGCGCTGACCGCGCTCCCGGCGTCGGCGCGCGTCACGGTTGCGGAGCTGACGCCGGAGGTCGAGGCGTGGTGCCGCGGGCCGCTCGCGCCGCTGACGGACAACGCCATCGGCGATCGGCGCGTGCGCGTGGTGATCGGCGACGTGGCGCGCGTGATCGCGACGGCGAAGCCGGCGAGCTATGACGCGATCATCCTCGACCTGTACGAGGGTCCGCACGCGGCGACGCAGCGGCCGGACGATCCGTTCTACAGCCCGGCCGCGCTCGCCCGGAGTCGCGCCGCGCTCGCCCACGGCGGCGCCCTGACGGTGTGGTCCGAGGAGGCCGACGACGCGTTCGCGCGCCGGTTCGGCAAGGCCGGGTTCGCGGTGACGACGCATCGGCTCGGCAGCAGCCGGACTCACGTCGTGTACAGCGGCGTCGTCGTCCCGCGCGCGTGACGCAGAGACCGCGAATCGATCGCGGCCTCTGTCGATCGGCATGTCGGCTCCGCCGCCGGCGCCTGGACGGAGGCGCTCGCCCGCGGAGGCGCGGTCTCAGGGGGCGACGGTGCCGCAGCTCGCCACGAGGTCGGTGTTCGCGGGGCAGACGGGCTCGCACTTGAAGCAGATGCCGAAGACGCTGCAGCCGTCGTCGATCGCGTGCGTCGCGCAGTTCTCCGTGACCGGGGCCGGCGCGATGCGCCAGTGATGTCCGGGGCCGCGGACCACGACGAAGATCCCGATCAGAACGAAGGTGAGCGCCACCAGCAGGCCGAGCGCCTGGAGCAGCTTGACGACAGGGTTCGTGCTCGCGCGCAGCTGCACGTCAGGCTCCGTGGCGGACGAGCCGCTCGATGCCGCTCTCGCGCGCGACGATCACGACGTCCGCGCGGCCGATGAAGAGGCCCGTCTCGACGACGCCGGGGATCGCGTGGAGGATCACGTCGAGGCCAGGGGCGTCCGCGATCGGCCCGCACGCGAGGTCGTAGATGAGGTTGCCGGCGTCGGTGCGGCGCGGCTCGGCCCCGGCCATCCGCAGGACCGGCTTGCCGTGCACCGCGAGGTGGGCCGCGGTCGCCTTGTGCGCGAACGCGAGGACCTCGATCGGGATGTGCCATTTCTCGCCGAGGCGCGCGGAGAGCTTGCTGCCATCGACGACGATGACGTTCTTCCGCGCGCTGTAGTTCACGATCTTCTCGCGCGTCTGCGCGCCCCCGCCGCCCTTGATGAGGTCGAGCCGCGGGTCGACCTCGTCGGCGCCATCCACGGCGACGGCGATGTCCCACGGGCCCTCGTCCCCGAGGAGCGGGATGCCGAGCGCGATGGCCTGCGCGCGGCTGGCGTCGGAGGTGGGGACGCCGATGTACTTGTGGCCCTTGGCGACGAGCTCGCCCACGACGTCGATGAACAGCTTCGCCGTGGAGCCGGTGCCGAGCCCGATGACGCCGCCCTCGGGGAGCTCCGCGATCGCCGCGCGTGCCGCGGCCCGCTTCGCCTCGTCCATGGTCACCAGGTTCGTCACGGTCGTCATGCTCAGGCGCAGAATACATCGAGCTTGGCCTCGGCGTCGCGCTTGAGCTGCTCGCGCGCCGGGTCCACTTCCTGCGTCTTCTTGAAGTGCGACATGGCCGAGACGATCGCGTCGGTGCCCACGAGGGTGTCGAGGAGGACGTTGCTCACCGTGGCGAGGACGCCGGTGACGATGCGCACGATGCCGAAGTGCAGCTGCGAGATGAAGTCGTAGAGGCCGTAGAACATGAAGCCGGCCGACACGACGATCATGCCGATGTACATGAGCCACGCCTTGTGGATGCGCTGGTGCGACTCGGCCTCCGAGAGCGGGACGGTCAGCTTGCGGCCGTTCAAGCCGATGAAGATCTGCGCGCCGAGGAGGCCCACGTTGCCCACGACGAAGTGCCAGCTACCGGTCATCTGGTAGGGCAAGAGCACGATGATGTATGCGAACAGCGCGTAGAACGGCGCGGCGAGCATCATGAGCCAGCCGGGCGCGGTGGTGCCGGGGAAGAGGAGCTTCGTGACGATCGACGCGCGGATGACGCCGGGCATCAGCGAGATGACCTTGGGGCCGAGCGCGAGGAGCGCCTGCACGCCGAACGCGAGACCGACGACGAGGTGAACGGTCTTCGCGGTCGCGTCGAGCTTCACGCCGCCGATCTGCGCGGCGGCGATGGCGCCGTAGACGGAGTTGTCGAACGCGGAGCGAAACGGATACGCGTACACGAGGAACGGCGCGACGAAGTAGAGCGCCCACGCGATGAACAGGAAGCGGCGCTGGCGGCGCCACTTCGTCCAGTTGCGGAGCTGGTCGAACATGACGATGCAGAACGCGAGCTCGGCGATCGCGGGGAGGAGCGTGAACGCGCGGGCGACGGCGGGCAACGGCGGGCCGTCGAACGACTCGACGAACCGGAAGATCGTCAGCGGCACGAACATCATCGCGACCATCAGGAGCACCGAGCGGCGCCACGCGAGGAACGCCTGCTGATCGGGATCGCGGATGTGGCTTGCCTGCGACTCGAGCTCGGCGCGCTCGCTCGGCAGCACCTCGTGCACGTGGATCTGCAGGCGGTACGCGCGGCGCATCGAGATGGCGAGGAAGCGGCTCGACAGCGTCTGGTGGGCCGTGGGCGCGGGGGCCGCGGGCAGGGGCGACGCGGTCTCGCCGAACCCGATCAGCGTGGTCTGCGGCGGGCCGGGCGGCGGCGGCGGCGGCGGGTCCTGCGGCGGCTCGTCCATCCGGCGGACTCTACCCGAGTCGGCGCGCGGCGTGCGAGGATGCGGCCGTGCGGCTCGCCAGCTGGGCCTTCGTCGCGTGCATGCTGTTCGGCGTGATCGGCGTCTTCTTGCCCAGCGTGCAGGTGGAGGTCAGCGGCACGGCGGTCAGTCACCGCGCGACGCTGTCGCTGTATCACGCGGAGACGAACCGCGAGGTCGTGCGGCGGTGGCTGCAGGGCTACGGACGGAGCCAGAGCAAGCGGATCGGCGGCGCGCTGGTCGCGGTGCTGTTGCCGCACACGAAGGGCGCGGTCAACGTTCATCTGGACGACGTGCACTCGGCGATGACGGACCTCGAAGGCGTCAGCGACGACGACGTGAAGACGGCGGGGCTGGTGCTGACGGCGGTGCTGTGGACGATCATCGCGCTCCACGGGCTGGCGGGCGGCCTCGTCGTGCGCGGGCTCGTGCAGGGCGCGCGGCGCGCCTCGGTGATCGTGGCCCTGATGCTGACGCTGGTGATCGCGGCGGTCGGCGTCGGACTGCATGTCGGGTGGTCCGCCGCCGTGTTCGAGGTCAACGACGAGATCGGGCACGACGTGCTCGGGCTCGCGAGCGGGGCGTGGGTCAGCCCGGTCGCGGGGCTCGGCGCGCTCGGCGCGATGATCGTGGTTCTGATCGGGCACTTGCGACCGCGGCGCGTGGCCCCGCTCGCCTGAGATCGGGGCCGGCGGCGGACGGACGCAACCGGCGCGGGCGGCGGCCGATAGCGGTCGCCATGGGCATTCTATGGACCGCCGGGCCGCTGATCTGGAAGTTGCTGCTGGCGGCGTGGACGGTGGGCGCAGGAGCGGCCCTGCTGCGGCTGCGTCGGCGCTGGATCGCCGGCACGCGACGCGATGCGCACGCGTTGCGAGTCCTCCGCGTCCGGCCGCTGGTCGAGGGCGTGACTCATCTGCGCGGCACGTTGCGTTCGAGCGAGGGTGGTCAGATCCGATGGCTCGAGTGCGATGGCACGCGCGTCGAGCTGATCGGCCCGCTGGTCGGGGTCGAGGGAGCGGATGCCGACGTCATCGCTGAAGGCAGCGTGGCGCGCCGCGGAGCTCGCTGGACGTTGGGGCCGGGCGCGCGAACCATGGACGCGGGTCCGGGGCGGCCCCGGGGGCCGGCGGTCGCGGTGCACGCGGCGCGGCTGCCGCCCGTCCCCCGGGCGCGCGCGCGGACCGTACTCGTCACGGGGATGATCGCGTGCGGGACTGGCCTCGGAATGACGTACGAGCTCGGCGCGTACGCGCTCGACCACCACGAAAGCGGCCGCCCCGAGGTGCATACGGTGACGTGGTGCGCCGTGGCTGCCGCGCTGCCATGGTCGCGTGCGGCCGCGCTCCAAGACCTGTCTGCTGCGCTGGGACGGACGAACGGGTACTCGCCAGAGCTCGTCCAGGATCGGCTCGCGGTTGCGGACCTGCGGCAAGACTGCAAGACGCGCGTCGAGATCGAGCGCAGCGGGAATCAGCTCGCGGAAGGTGTGCGCGACGCCCTGTCCTGCGGCCGGGACGTCGATGCAGGCGAGCTGCAGGCAAGGCTCGGTGACTTCGCGGCGATCGAGCCCGCTGCGCTCGCCAGCGCCCCCGACCTCGCCGGCGTGCGCGCGATCGCCGAGGGAGACTGGCGCCAAGCGGCCGACGCGGCGGACCGGATGTCCCGCGCCTCGCAGCGTGGCCCGATCGATCAGGAGCGGTACCGTTGCCTCGGTCACCTGTTCCGCAAGCTCGCAGGCGATGACGTCTCGCGCGCGCTCGCCCAGGACGCGCGCGACCGCCGCAATCTCGACTGCGTGCTCGTGGCGGCGCTCGCGAGCGCCTCTGATGACCGCGTCGCTGCGCTCGCGCTCGTCGCGGTAGCTCCGCTCGGTGGTGAAGCCGGTGCGGTTGCGCGGACGCTCCTCGATTTCGAGGACGACCGGGTCACGAGCGCGGCCGAGGATCGCCCCGGGATCGACAGCCCGGGCGTCGACGACCGGACGCTTGCATGGTTCGGGCGCTGGCCACCGGCCGTCGCGGTGACAGGCGAGCGGGCTCGCCGGGTCCAGCGCGTGCAAGCCGCGTTCGCGCGCTACCGCGCTGACTACGATCCGCGCGGGCCGCTCGGGACGGCGTGGCAGATGCCCGGGCGCGGGCCGGGTGATCGGCCGCTCCAGGTCAGCCCGGAGGCGTGTACGGACCGCGTAACGGCTGCCTATGCGAGCGCGGCGGCTGGCGACGGCGGACCGTTGGCGGCCGTGTTTCACGACTGTGACGTCGAGGAACTGGACGGCGAGGCGCTGGCGAACGTGTTGCCGATGGTCCACAGGAACCGCGAGGCGCTCGCGATGGCCTTGCGAACTTGGAACGCCGAGCCAGCAGGTTGGGTCGACACGACGTCGACGATGGCGTTCGTGGCGGAGGCGCTCGACCGGCGTGATCTGGCGCGGCTCGTCGGGGATGAGGCGGGGGCGGCGAGGTGGCAGGCCATCATCGCCCGGCACGCGGCGGTGTTCGCGGACCGCGATCGGTTGATCGCGATGCTGCTGTGGCAGGAGAGGTGAGGCGCGAGCGCGGGCACCGTGGGGACCCTCCCGCTCCCGCCATGCGCCGCGTCTTCGCGGGCGATCATCCGCCGTACAGGCGCCGGTGGCGGAGCCGACGAGCCGATCGACAGAGGCCGCGATCGATTCGCGGTCTCTGCGCCGTGAAACGACGGTTCATCACCGCGCCGGATCGAACATGGCGACGCTGTCGGCCAGGTCGCGGCGGCTCCTCAGGAGAGGCGCAGCAGCAAGTGCTCTTCGTCGATGTAGGTGCTGCCGTGCTCGAGCGCCCGCGGCTCGACGCCGAACGAGACGAAGCCAAGGGAGCGGTAGAGGGCCGTCGCGCCGGTCTGGGTCGTCGAGACGGTCACCCGCAGTTGCTCGATCGCCGGGTCGCGGCGCGCCGTCGCGATCAGCTCGCGCATCAGCGCGCGCGCGAGGCCCGTGCGCCGGTGTGCGGGCGCCACGTAGACGCCGTAGATGCCGCCTTTGTGGCGCTCGGTGACGCTCAGCTCGGGCTTGTAGGTGCCCATCGCGACGAGCGCGCGATCGACGAACGCGCCGACCGTGGTGGTGCGCGGCTCGGCGAGGTTCGCCGCGGTGGCCGAGATCGGCGTCGCGCGGTGCTCGGCGGCGGTGCGGCCGAACGCGAGCGGGTCGGTTTCGAGCGCGTCGAGGCGGAGTTGCCACCAGGCGGCGGCGTCGGGTTCGTCCACCACGCGGAGCGGCATACGCTCTAGTACCATTCGCCGATGCGATCGATCATCCTCGGCGCCGGCGCGATCGGTGGCGTCATTGGCGGCTACCTCGTGAAGGCAAAGCGCGACGTGCTTCTGCTCGCCCGCGGCCCGCACCTCGAGGCGATGCGCGCCACGGGCCTGCGCGTGGAGGTGCCGGCGGGGCCGTTCGTCGTGCAGCCGGCGGTGCAGGATTCGCGCGAGCCCGTGGCCTGGCGGCCGGAGGATGTCGTGTTCCTCGCGGTGAAGACCCAGGACATCGCGACGGCGCTCGCCGACCTGGCGGTGCCCCGGCACGTGCCGATCGTGTGCTTCACGAATGGCGTCGAGGCGGAGCGGCTCGCGCTGCGGCACGCGGACCACGTGTATGGCGTGTGCGTGCGGATGCCGGGGACTCACCTGACGCCCGGCGTCGTGCAGGGCTGGGGCACGCCGGTGCCGGGCTTGCTGGATCTCGGGCACTACCCCGATGGCCTCGGCGACGACGGGGACGGCATCGCGGGCGAGTTGATCGTCGCCGGCTTCGAGTCCGAAGTTCGGACAAACATCATGAAGTGGAAGCGCGGCAAGTTGCTCTCGAACCTGGCCAACGGCGTGGAGGCGCTGTGCGGTCAGGCGGCGCGCACGTCGGCGCTCGCGGTGGCCGCGCAGGCAGAGGGGCGGGCGTGCTTCGCGGCCGCCGGGCTGTCGTGCACCACGGACAAAGAGGATGCCGCGCGCCGCGGCGAGTTCCGGTCGCAACCGATCGCGGGGAGCGCGCGTGCAGGCGGCTCCACCTGGCAGAGCTTTGTTCGCGGCCACACGACGATCGAGACCGACTATCTGAACGGCGAGATCGCGGTCCTGGGGCGCCTGCACGGCGTGCCGACGCCGGTGAATATCGCGCTCCAGCGCATCGCGAGCGCGGCCGCGCGGGCGCAGGTGCCGCCGGCCTCGTGGACGCTCGCGGAGCTCGAGGCCAGGGTGGCGGCGGCGACGGCAGCCTGACCACGGGGGACGGTGTCACACCTGTAAACCGACTCGCCGGGCACAACCTCATAATTTCAACCGTTTGACTGGGGACGGTGTAACACCTGTCCGCTTTCCCGCCGGCCCGCAGCAATGATTCGGCAGATCTCTGTCCGAATTCCGGACAAAGCCTCGGAAAGGCTCACGACCGGACAGGTGTTACACCGTCCCTGATCAAGCTCTTGTAATCGTTCGAGGACTTTTTTCTAGCGGGTTGACAGGTCCTACACCGTCCCTGGGGTTGTCCGCGTGTCGCAGCCGGCTCGTCGGAGAAAGCCTCGCGCGGGCTGCTTTCGCCCGGCTATGATCGGTGCGTGCGGTTCGAGGATCTGATCGCTCGCGCGAGCTGGGAGCAAGCGCCGTCGGAGTTTCGCGCCGCGCACGAGCACCCCGCGCTGCCGCCGTTCGTCGCGAGCGAGCTCTTCCCGGCCGTCCCGGCGGCGGCCGCGCCGGACTGGCTTCGCCTGCGCGCGCGCTGGGTCGGGCTCACGCCGCACCCGAACATCATCACGGCCGTCAGCGCCGCGCGCACCTCACGCGGCGTGCTGCTTCGCTGTCCGGCGCTCGACTGGAGCTTCGCCCCGGTCGACGGCACGAACCACGGCCCCCTCGCCGCGTGGGGCGCGCAGATCGCGCGCGCGTTCGAGCACGTGGTCGCCGAGGTCCCCGCGAGCCAGCGCGGACGCTTCGCCCGGCCGAGCGTGCACGTCGACATGGGCGGCCACGCCCGACTCGCGTTCCTGCCGTGCACGCCGTCGGCTGGCGCGGAGGCCTGGCCGCCGGAGCTCGCGGCAACGTGGCCGCAGGCGGACGAGCGCGCGCTCGTGTACCTCGTCGGGATCGCGATCGCGGGCCTCGCCGAGGACATCACCCGCTACGCAGAGACGCCCCTCGGTCCGATCGTCGCGCGGTGTGGCGCCACGGACCCGCGCGTCCGGCCGGCGTCCCTCGCCGCCCTGCACGCCGAGCTCGCGGCGGTCGCCCGGGGCGCGGACGGCACGCGACGAGGCGTCGCGCTGGACGGCTGGAACCTGGTCGAAGCCGGGCTCGGCTGGCTCGCGATCGCGCAGCCCGGTCGCGCGCTGCTCGCGTTCGAGGCCGCGCTCGAGCGCGGGACCCAGCTGATGCTCGCGGTGTCCGGCCGCGCCGTCGCGCGCGGGCAGCTCGGGTTCACGACCGATACCTGGACCCCGCGCGGGTCGTACGTCCGCCCGCGCGGCGTGGCGGCGGCCCGGCCCATGTGGCGCTCTGCCCAGCGCCGCGCGAAGCTCGCGGTCGAGCGGATCGAGACCGTCGTGCCGTTCGCCGCGATCGCCGACGCCGCGGCGCAGCGCGAGGCCGCGCGCGCCTTCGCGGACGCGCTCGCGCTGTACGCACGAGCGATGGCCGGCCCCGCGCGCGATACGGCCATCGCGCGCTGCTACCAGCACCTCGGGGAGCCGCGCTGGGCGGCCGACTTCGCGTCGCGGGCGCTCGCGGCCGGCGCGACGGAGCGCGAGCCCCGTGCCCTCCGGCTGCGCGCGCGGCTGCGGCTCAAGGACCCGGCCGCCGCGCTCGAGGACGCCGACCGCCTCCTCGCCGCCGACGAGACCGACGGCGTCGCGAACTACCTGCGCGGCCGTTGCTACCTCGCGCTCGGCCGCAATGGGGAGGCGCGCGATGCGTTCGACCGCGCTTGTCAGCTCTCGCCCCGGCTCCTCGAGGCGATGTTCTTGCGCCGCACGACCGTGCGCGCCGCGTTCGACACGCGGGCCCAGGTCGGAACGCCGCGTCCGCCCGAGCTCGCGATCCCGGCGCACCTCGGCGCGGTCCGCGCGGCCCTGGCGACCGGCGACGTCGAGCTCGCCATCGTCAGGCTCGACGGCGAGGCGAACCGGAGCGACCCGGACGCGCAGCGCGTGCTCGGGAACCTGCTGCTCTACGCGCGCCGACCAGCCGACGCGCTCGCGGCGTTCGGGCGCGCGGGCGGCGACGAGGCCGCGCGCGCCGGCGCGGCACGTGCGCTCCTGGCCCTCGAGCGACCCGCCGAGGCGCTCGCGATCTTCGACGCGCTGCTCGCGGCCGGGGCCGAGACGCTCGATCTCGCCGAGGGCCGGGCCGCCGCGCTCGCGCAGCTCGGCCACGCCACCGACGCTACTCGATCGGCCGAGGACGCCATCCGGGCCGAGGCCGCGCGCGCCGAACGCCGCGTGCAGGTCGTTCGCTAGTGCGCACCGTCTGCCTCCTGGTCCTGGCCGCCGTCCTCGGCTGTACCAGCAGCGTCGCCCACGTCGTGACGCCGACCGTCGATGGTGACTTCGCGGCCACGATCCCCGATCCGGCCACGTGGACCGCGCTCGCCGCCCGCGCCGGTAACGACGTCATGGCGCGCGTCGAGGTCGTGAAGGTCCTCCTCGACCACGATGGCGAGGAGCTGTACTTCCTGCAGTCGCGCCGCTGGGAGATCCACTTCGACTTCGCCGAGCGCTTCCTGTCGCGCCCCGGCGCGCCCGTGCGCGATCACTACCGCTTCAACGAGCGCGAGTACCACGAGAAGGATCGCCGCTTCGTCCTCGGCTCCGTCACGCACTACCTCGATCAGGACGTGTGGACGTTCGACCTGTTCGCCAGCGACAACCTCGGCATCGCTGACACCGCCGCCGTGTTCGGCAAGGTCGCGCGCGCCGCCTTCTTCGGCCCGAAGCTCCGCTATCGTCCGATCCCCACCGACCAGGTCGCGCACCTCGCCAATGTCCGCGCCGCGATGCCGGTCGTCACCTCCGAGGAGCTGTTCGCCGGCGTCCGCTACGAGCCGCTCGAGATGGGCGAGGCGTACGGCTACCTCAAGATCATCCCCGTCGGGAAGCCGGTCCCCGTCGACGTTCACCCGTACGACATCATCGTCCTCGGCACGCAGCCGCTCGAGATCCCGCCCGTCGCGGCCGTCGTCACCGACGAGCTGCAGGCACCCCTCGGACACATCGCCGTCCTCGCCCACAGCCGCGACACGCCGAACATGGCCCTGCGGGGCGCGTCGGCCGATCCGGCGTTCCTCGCGCTCGACGGCAAGCCGGTGCACCTCACCGTCGGGACGGCCGAGTACAAGCTCGAGCTCGCCACGCCCGATCAGCTCGCGGCCGCCGCCGCGAAGCGCCGGGCCGCCGCGCCGAAGCTCGCGCTCGATACGCGTGACGTCGGCCTCCCCACGCTGGCTGACATCGAGCCGGATGACGTCGCCAAGTTCGGCGCGAAGACCACCCAGCTCGCCCGCGTCGCGCACCTGGGCGGCATCCAGACGCCGCGCGCGTTCGGTTTGCCGTTCCACGCGTACGCCGCGTTCCTCGCCGCCAACCACCTCGACGCCAGGGTCGACGCGCTGCTCGAAGATCCGCGGCTGCGCACCGACGCGGGGCGCCTCCGCGCCGCGCTGGAGAGCCTCCGCACGCAGATCCTCGCCGCGCCGGTGCCGGCCGCGATCCTCGATCCGCTGCTCGCGCGCATCCACGCGCAGCTCGGCGGCTCCGTGCACGTCCGCCTGCGCTCGTCGACCAACTCCGAGGACCTCGCCGGCTTCTCCGGCGCCGGCCTCTACTACTCCGCGAAGGTCGATCCCGCGAGCCGCGACAGCGTGGAGGCCGGCCTCCGCCAGGTGTGGGCGAGCGTGTGGTCGTGGGACGCGTTTGCGGAGCGCGACTGGTACGGCATCGACCACGCGCGCGTGGCGATGGCGATCCTCGTGCAGGAGTCCATCGACGACGACGTGGTCAACGGCGTCGCCATCACCGGCAACCCGTACTATCAGGGCCGCCCGGCGGTGTACGTCAACGCGCAGGCGCGCGGCGGCAGCGTCACGGGCGCCGCCGGGGACGAGGTGCCCGAGCAGCTCCTGTACTACACGTACGCGACCGGCCGCGGCATCGAGCGCATCTCGGCGAGCTCGCGGTCGCCAGGCACGCCGCTCCTCTCCGATCTCGAGGCGCGCCAGTTCGCCGACCAGCTCGAGAAGATCCACCTCGAGTTCACCGACGCCGAGGTCGGCACGGCCCGCGCGGTCGACGTGGAGTTCCTGATCCGCGGGGACCGGCAGCTCGTCATCGTCCAGGCCCGCCCGTACCAGATCCACTGGACCGAGGATCGCATCCGCAAGGACTGATCCGGTTGCGAGATGGCGCTAGCATCGCGGCATGGCTGATACCTCCGTCGAAGTTAAGACCAACCACGGCACGTTCGTCATCACGCTCGACGCGGTCCGCGCGCCGAAGAGCGTGGCGAACTTCCTCGCGTACGTCGACGCGACGCACTACGACGGCACGCTGTTCCACCGCGTCATCCCGACGTTCATGGTGCAGGGCGGCGGCTTCGACGCGCACCTCGAGAAGAAGCCCACGAAGCCGGCGATCCAGAACGAGGCGGACAACGGCGTGAAGAATACGCGCGGCACCGTCGCGATGGCGCGCACGAACGAGCCGCACTCGGCGACCGCGCAGTTCTTCGTCAACGTGACGGACAACGGCTTCCTCGATCACCAGGCCAAGGACGGGCCGGGCTGGGGCTATGCCGTGTTCGGCAAGGTCACCGAGGGCATGGAGGTCGTCGACAAGATCAAGGCGGTGCCGACGGGCGCGAGCGGTCCGTTCTCGAAGGACGCGCCGGTGCAGCCGGTCGTCATCGAGTCCGTCCGCAAGCGCGCGTAGCGAGCGCCGGGGGCGCGCTACTTCGGCGGCATGCGCAGCGCGCCGTCGAGCCGGATCGTCTCGCCGTTGAGGTACCCGTTGTCCACGACCGCGGCCACGAGCGCGCCGTAGTCGTCGGGCGAGCCGAGGCGCTTCGGGAACACGACGTCCGCCGACAGCGCCGCCCGCTTGTCCTCGGGCAGCGCGCCGAGCATCGGCGTATCGAAGATGCCGGGCGCGATCGTCACGACGCGGATGCCGACCGGCGCGAGATCGCGCGCCGCGGGGAGCGTCATGCCGGCGACGCCCGCTTTCGACGCCGCGTACGCGATCTGGCCGATCTGCCCGTCGAACGCGGCGACCGACGCCGTGTTGATGATGACGCCGCGCTCGCCGTGCGCGAGCGGCTCGGCCTTCGCGATGGCGGCGGCGGCGAGGCGGAGCACGTTGAACGTGCCGACGAGGTTCACGCCGATCACCGTCGCGAAGAGCTGAAGATCATGCGGCTTGCCGGCGCGATCGAGCGTGCGCGCGGCCCAGCCGACGCCCGCGCAGGACACCGCGATGCGCAGCGTGCCGAGCGCGCTCGCCGCCGCGAGGGCCGCCTCGACCTGCGCGGGGTCCGTGACGTCCATCCTCGCGAACGCCGCGTCCGCCCCGAGCTCGGCGGCCAGCGCCGCCCCGCGCTCCTCGTCGCGATCTGCGATCAGCACGCGTGCCCCGCCGGCGACGAACCGCCTCGCGGTTGCGGCGCCGAGACCCGATGCTCCACCCGTGACGAGCGCGACTGATCCTGCGAGCTTCATGCCCCGTAGTGTGCGCGCTACTTCGTGACGAGGGTAGTGCCGGACGGCGCCGCCGCCAGCCACGCGTCCATCGTGGCATCGGCGAGCAGGTGCTTGCGCAACCACGCGACGGTCAGGCGACGCGTGATCGCGTGCACGGTGAGCGGGTCCACGGGGTTCGCGGCCGCCGTGCACAGCGTGCAGAACGCGCACGTCGGATCGTCGACCCAGTTCATGTGCGACGCGTTCGCGACCGTGAGCTGGAGCGCGGGCGTGGGCGACGCGGCATAGAACGCGGCGTAGTTCTCCGCGGTCGGCGCGCAGGCCGAGAAGCCCGAGCCGCCGTCCGTGGTCTCGCCGACGACGGCGATCGCGGCGGTCATGTGCGTCATGTGCTCGGGCACGACCGAGGGCGAGGTGGCGTCGACCGGATCCCAGCCCACGACCGCCTTGACGCGCGTGTCATCGGCGGCGGCGAGGACGCTGATGTCCCCGCCGAGCGAGTGGCCGACCGTGGCGATCTTCGCCGCGTCGACATCGAGGCTGTGCTGGCCGATCGCCCAGTCGATCACCTTGCCGACATTGTTGGCCATCGCCTGGTGGTCGGCGAAGAAGCCCTTGTCGGCGTAATCGGTGAGCACCACGACGAAGCCCCACGTCGCGAGGTGGTGGGCGTAGGACGCGTACTGCGCGCGCTCCATCTGGAAGCCAGGCGAGATGACCACGAGCGGGCGGGGCGCGGCGCCGGGGGCCGGCTGGTACACCGTCGCGGGCACGACGGCGCTGCCGGTGCCCGGGATGCTGACGTCGCCGCTGGTGACGGTCGCGGAGCCCTCCGCGGCCGGGTCGAGGCCCGTCGGTGAGGCGCCGTCGACCGCGGAGGCGCCGTCGTTCGCCGTCGTCGCGTCGACGCGGCTCGGTGCGCCGTCGATCGCCGGGTGCGAGGCATCGCCGGCGCCGGGGTTGGTGGACGAGCTGCCGCACGCGACGAGGAGCGCGGCGAAAGTAGCGAGCGAGGCGACGGATGCACGACCCATGGTGGGCGGACCGTATCAGGCGCCCCGGGCGAATCAAAGGGCGTCTAGCGGTACGACCCCGACGCCGCCGATGGCCTCCCGACCGGCGAACGACGTGATGGCGTGCGTGCGCGCCCCATCGACGGAGGCACCCCGCGCGGCTCGCTGCCTCCGGAACCAGCGTCACGGGCGCCTCACCCGCGGTCGGCGCGAGCGTCCACGCGGTCGAGGTCTGCGAGCAGTCGCGCAGGGGAGCGTCGGGCCGGGCGTGCGGCCGATGCTCGCGATGTCCGTCTCGCGCCCGCAGCTGTCGTCGCTGGTGTTCGCGACCCCGACGACCGTGGCCGCGCCGCGGATCGGCCCCGCGACGAGGTTCGCGGTGGTGGCCGTGACGTCGCGCTCGTCCGCGACGAACGTGCCGTCGGCCGTCACGGACGCGCGCCCGGGGCGGACGCCGGGGCCGATGAGGAGGACGCCGGTCGCCGCGGCCCAGATCGTCCTTGCCGGGGCCCGCGGGCGTGGCGAGCACGGGCTCGGCGCCACCCGCGAGCGGGACGAGCTTCGCGCCGGAGTGGCCGGTCGCATCGGAGTCGCTGGACACGACATAGCCGTCCGTCGTGAGGCACGCGAGCAGCGCGGCCTGCGATGACGAGGCGCGTGCTCGTCGCGATGCGGCGGTCGGGGGCCGCGTCGGACCAGGCGAGGCGACGCATCGGTGCGAGCGTTGGCGGGAGCGCCGGGAGCCGGACACTACATGCGTGTAACGCGCAGGCCGACCGGGAGCTTGAGCGCGAGCCCGAGCTCGCCGAACCAGCTGCCGGCGAGCCCGTCCGCGCCCGCGAGGTAGCCGACGCGCGCCGTGATCGACACCACGGCGAGGCTCGCGAACACGCGCAGGACGCCGCCGTGCCGCGCGGCGTGGCCGTCGGTGCCGAGCTGCACCGCGTAGCCGCCGTCGAGGCCGAAGCCGTGCGTGCCGAGCTCGGGGCCCGCGGAGAGCCGCGTCGCGCCCACCGCGCCGTCGTGGAGCGCATCGGCATAGACGCCCGCGTACCCGAGCGCGGGTCGATCGAGATAGACGAGGCTCGCCTCGCCGCCCAAAAGCGCGCCGGTATGCGCGCCGTCGCCGCCGTGCAGCGCGAGGCCGGTCGAGAACCCGATGGGCAGGTACAGGCCACCGGGCGGGGTGCGCGGTGGGGACGGCGTGTCGCTCGGGGCGAACGCGGAGGCGGGGGCCGCGGCGAGGGCCATCGTGACGCGCGCGATCGCGTGCGCGCGGCGGGCGAGGAGGTCCGGGTCCAGCTTGTCGACCGTGTCGCTCGGCCGGTGGTAGTCGCTCGACTCCCCGTCGCCGAAGAACAGCGCCGGGATGCCCGTCGCCTCGAACGGCGCCGAGTCGCTGCGCCCGGCGGCCTGCGCGTCGACCTCGCGGCCGATGAGTGGCGGGAGGTCCTCGCCCGCGATGATCTCGCCGCCCCCGTCGGCGGCGACGGCCATATCGGCGAGCGCGCGCAGCCCCGGATAGCGCCGCGTCCCGACGAGGCCGATCGCGTTGTCGCGGTCGATCCCGAACAGCCGGAGCGGCGCGCGGAACAGCCACTGATCGAGCAGCGGCCGCGCGATCATGTCGATGTTGACCATCGCGCGGATGGTGGCGAGCGGGACGGGCGGGTGGGCCACGAAGTGACGGCTGCCGACGAGGCCGTGTTCTTCCGCGCCGAACAGCACGATGATCACGGTCCGCGACAGGTGCGCGGCCTTCAGCGTCGCGGCGACGCCGAGCACGAGCGCCACGCCCGACGCGTTGTCATCCGCGCCGGGGTACAGCGCGCCATGTCGCCGGCCGTGGTGGTCGAAGTGGGCGCCGAGCACGATCACCTCGTCCGTCGCGCCGGGGATCGTGACGGAGAGGTTCGAGCTGCCCTCGCCGTACGGCACGGCCTGGCGGATCGGCGCGAAGCCAGCGCGGCGCAGGCGCTGCTCGAGATACTGCGCGGCCTCGCGCTCGCCCTCGTGGCCGGCGGCGCGGCCCTCGAACGTCGGATCGGCCAGCGCGGTGACGTCGCGCATGAGCGCGGTTGGCGAGAGCGGCCCGGTCGTCTCGACGCCGGCCGCACACGCGGCGAGGCCGGCGACGAGGGTCAGCGATGCGGCGCGGATCACGTCCACCAGCTTGTCACGACGCGCGCGGAAACGTTGCCTCGTGCACGCGCGAGTGCCACTCGCGTATCGCGTGCAACTCGCGACCGGCCGGCGCGAGTCATCGGCGACATGGAGATTCATCTCGCCTGCGCGCTCGTCTCGCTCGCGGCCTGCACGCACGCGGTCGACGTCACCACCGCGTACCCGGGGCCGCGCGGCGAGGCCGGCGCCATCGAGGTCGTGCTCAACGACGAGTCGCGCGCGATGTCGGTCACGGTCGACGACGCGCTGGTCGCCGACCGCAAGTACACGCGTCGCGTGCACGTCGATGGCGTGCCGGCCGGCACGGCGCACGTGCGGGTGGCGACGGGAGGGCGCTGCGAGCAGGGCGCGACGTCGGAGCACGATGTCGTCGTGGCGCCGGGGCTGACGTCGACGGTGGTGTTGCCGGGCCCGAGCCTGAACGTCGGCTGCGCGGTGCTCGCGGGGCTCGATTATGTCGGCATGGAGACGGGCATGATCGCGATGGCGATCATCCTCGGAGCCGCGCTGCGTCCGGGCGGCGGGCACCATCACTGAGCCCGCGTCTTCGCGGGCGATCTCCTCCGGACAGGCGCTGGCGGCGGAGCCGACAAGCCGATCGACAGAGACCGCGATTTATTCGCGGGCTCTGACAGGGTCGATCGGAACAAGCGGCGGCGAGGCGAGCGGCCCAAAGGTGCCATCCGGGTCGATCCAGAAAAAGGCACACAAAAGCGCCGTCGCCGTGCGCGCCGCGCGAACGAGACGGTCGATGTTGTAGGCGAGGA
>JANXOM010000131.1 GCA_025353585.1 Deltaproteobacteria bacterium | reverse complement strand
GGCCTCCGCGCGGCGGACGAACGTGCGGAGGAGCGGCTTCGCGGGGTCGCCGAGGTGCTCGAGGAGCGCGAGGAACGGGCGCTCGCCGTCGTCCAGCGTGACGAAGTCGACGTGGTCGAAGAGCCGCGGCTCGGCGAGGTCGCGCAGCTCGGTGTTGACGTAGCCGCCGCCGAGGGCGACGCGGGTGGCCGGCGCGACGGCCTTGATCGCCTGCGCGATCCGCAGCGCGCCGTACAGGTTGCCGGGGAACGGCGCGGTGAGGCCGATGACGTCGGGGCGGTGGCGCGCGGCGAGATCGCGCGCGAGCTCGTCGAGCATCGTGTCGATCAGCGTGGGCGGGCCGGCGAGGGCGGCGGCGAGC
Source organism: Deltaproteobacteria bacterium (assembly GCA_025353585.1). Lineage (GTDB taxonomy): Bacteria > Myxococcota_A > Polyangia > Haliangiales > Haliangiaceae > JABFXX01. The sequence goes on along the minus strand of JANXOM010000131.1, from coordinate 18,524 downwards.
GGATCGAAGCTGGGTGCGCTCGCGGCGAGGCGCTCGCCGTACCGCGCGAGCTCGAAGTCGGGGGCGATGCCATCGCGGAGGACGTCGGCGAGGTCGTCGATGTAGAGGCTGGCGAGGTGCTTCGCGCGGTCCGCCACGCCGAGCGCGCCGAACGCCCACTGGAGCTGCGCGCCGTCGTCGGTGTCGAGGGCGTCGAAGCGCGGGCCCTCGGGCAGCATCTCGCGGCCGGCGATGCGGAGCGCGAGGTTCGGATCGCGGCCCTGCAGGAAGCGGACGACGGCGTCGATGGTGTCGAGGTAGAGGTCGGCGTGGGCGAGGAACGCCTGGGCCGAGTCGGGCGGCTCCGGGTGGGCGGCGAGGGCGGCGCGGACGCGGGTGAGGCCGGCGCGGCTGAACACGCGCAGGAACAGCTCGAGGGCGGCGTCGGCCTGGGCGAGCTCGAGGCCGAGGCGGTCGGCGTGGAGGCGCAGGAAGCCGGTCAGGTACGCCGTCGCGGGGTACGGCGTGTTCAGCTGCGTCATCGGCGGCGTGATCAGGAGGACGCGCAACGCCACCGTTGTAGCGTACCTTCCGCCGCGCGATGCGACTCAACAAGTATCTCGGCGAGAGCGGCTCGTGGTCCCGGCGCGAGGCCGACGGGTTGATCGAGGCGGGCCGCGTGACGGTCAACGGGGCGGCGGCGAGCCTCGGCGTCCAGGTGAACCCGGGCGACGAGGTGAAGGTCGACGGCAGCGTCGTGGGCGCGGCGCGGAAGAAGAGCCGCCCGGTCTACATCGCGCTCAACAAGCCCGTCGGGATCACGTGCACGACGGAGCGCGCGGTCGTGGGCAACATCGTGGACTTCGTCGATCACGAGGAGCGCGTGTTCCCGATCGGCCGGCTCGACAAGGACAGCGAGGGGCTGATCCTGCTCACGAACGACGGCGACATCGTCAACGAGGTGCTCCGCGCGGAGAACGCGCACGACAAGGAGTACGTGGTCGCGGTCGACCACCAGATCACGGAGGACTTCATCCAGAAGCTGGGCGCCGGCGTGCGGCTCTCGGACGCGACGACGCGGCCGTGCCGGGTGACCTGGATCGGCCCGAAGGTGTTCAACATCATCCTGCAGCAGGGGTTGAACCGGCAGATCCGGCGGATGTGCGCGGCGTTCAGCTACGAGGTGATCGCGCTCAAGCGCGTGCGGATCATGCACATCCGCCTCGACAAGCTGCCGCCCGGCAAGTGGCGCAACCTGACCAAGGAAGAGGTCGACGGCCTCATGGGCGGCCCGCAGCAGCGGCGCCCCAAGCACCGGCCGCCGCCGCCGCCGCCGAAGAAGGCCGCCGCCGGGAGCGCGCCGGCCCCGCACGCGACGGCGGGTAAGCCCGTGCACAAGACCGCGGGCACGCACGCCCCGCGCCCGCGCCCGGCCGGCAAGGGTCGCGGCCACGGCAAATCTCGCGGCCGGCACTGAGGACGCGGTCGGCGACCCCGACAAGCTGCGGCATCTTCAGTACCGTCGCGCCGTGCGCACCACGGTTGCTCTCGTTCTCGTCTCCCTCCTCGCGGGTTGTTCGAAGAAGGCGGAGCCGCCGGGGCCGGCGCCCGCGGCCCCCTCGGGGTCGGCGGCGCACGGCGCGAAGACCGCGAGCCCATCCGCCCCGATCGACGCGGGCGCCGCGCCGGCGACGAACGCCGGGGCGGGTTCGGGCTCGGCCGATGCGACCGCGCCGCTGACCGCGCAGCAGAAGGCAGCGATCGTGTCGTATCGCGTCGCGATGGCGCGCGGGCGCAAGGCGACCGACGCGAAGGCCTACGACACCGCCATCGCCGCGTTCGACGACGCCCTGACGGCGCGCCCGGGCGACCCGCGTGCTTACGCCGAGCGCGGGTTCGCGAAGCTGCTCGCCGGCACCGATCTCGCGGCCGCGTCGGCCGACTTCGACCACGCCGCGGACGGCACGCGGGACTCCAAGCTGCTCGGGATGATCTGGTTCAACCGCGGGTTGACCGACGACAAGCTCGCCCGGCCCGACGCCGCGCTCGTGGACTACTACCTCGCGAACCAGCTCCTGCCGAGCAAGGCGGCGGCGGGCAAGCTCGCGGGCAAGAAGGTCTGCCCGCTGCGCATCGAGTCGCCGGACGAGCGGGGCGCGGCCGAATTCGTCGATGCGGCGGACTGGCTCGCGCTCGCGACGAAGCTCGATCTCCTCGACACGCTCGATCGGCCGAAGACCAACGCGGCCGCGCGGCTCGCGATCCTCGGCCCCGCCACGAAGCCCGAGTTGCCGGTCGCGGTCACGCTCGGTAGCAGCTACGGCGGCAAGACCGGGTACATCGTCCTCGATCGCGGCGGCTCGCTGCGCGCGGTGCCGGTGGCGATGGCGGCAGGCGGGCGATGTTCGGGCTCGGTCGGCGCGGACGTCGTGACGGTGCAGGGCGACCTCGTGTACGCGCGCGCGGCGGAGCAAGTCGGCGGCGGCATCACGCCGATGTGCCACGTCGGCAGCGGCGACGATGGCGCGATCAAGGAGTGCACCGGCGCCGACGACGAGGAGCACCAGGGCAACGCGTGCGACGACACGGGGACGACGCTGCGCGACGTCGTCATCGACAGGAAGAGCGGCAAGGTGCTGTTCGTCGCCGAGCAGGCGCAGCCGCCCGATTCCGACGGCAAGGGTATCCCCGCGACCGATGCCCGCCTCGTCCAGGTCTCGCTCGCGGCGCGCGGGATGCACCTCACCGGGCTCGGGTGCGAGCAGGTCGTGCCGTTCGCCGCACCGGCGGCCGCACCGAAGTGAGCCCGTGCGTGCGCATCGTGCGCAGCCGCGGAAGCACGGAGTGCACGCCGACTGTGCACGTGACTGCGCATGATTCGAGATCTGTAGTCAGCGGTCGAATCAGTTATTGACGATGAATCTTCGTCGAGTAGTGTGCGCGCCGATGGAGCGGCACACATGACGAGGACAACACGGTTCGCGCTCGCCGCGGCAGCATTGGGGCTCGCGCTCGCGGCGTGCAGCGCGCCGAAGCGCGATGGCAGCGGCGGGGATGACGACGGGTCGAACGGCGGATCGAATGGATCCGGCTCGGGCTCCGGCGGCATGGTGACCACGACGCCTCCGGATTGCGCGACCGCGATCCAGAACCACTCGTCGGTGGGTTGCGAGTATTACGCCGTCGACATGGACGCCGCGATGGGGCCGCCGCAGGACGCGTGCTTCGCGGTGTTCATCGCGAACACGTCGACGCAGCCCGTCCACATCCAGTCGCAGTGGAACGGCCAGAGCATCGATCTCTCGACGTACGCGAAGCTGCCCGTCGGCACCGGGACGGCGCTGACGTACGGCGCGTACGACGCGGCCGCGGGCCTCGCGCCGGGCAAGGTCGCGATCCTCTTCCTCGCGTACTTCCAGCGCTTCAGCCTGCCGCCGCAGCCGGCGTGTCCGGTGCCCGCCGCCATCGGCGACGCGGCGCAGCTCAATGGCACGGGCATCGGCCACGCGTTTCACATCGCGACCGACCAGCCGGTCGTCGCGTACCAGATGCTGCCGTACGGCGGCGGTGATGCAGCCGCGACCGGCGCGTCGCTGCTCCTGCCGACGAGCTCCTGGGGCACCGAGTACATCGCGGTCAGCGCGTACGATCCGCTGCCGGCGAACGTGCCGCCGATCCCGATCAACACGGGCGGCCCGTCCCACAACTACGTGGCCGCCACGGAGGGCACGGTCGTCACGATGATGCCGCTCGCCGACATCTCGCCCGGCGCGAACGGGCTCGTCGCCGGGCCGAAGAACACGCCGTACAGCGTCACGCTTCACCGCGGCGAATATCTGCAGATCACGCAATCGGTCCCGCTGTCGGGCTCGACCGTCACGGCCGATCATCCGATCGGCGCGTTCGGCGGACACCAGATCATGTCGATCGACAAGTGCTGCGGTGATCACGGCGAGCAGATGCTCGCGCCGGTGCAGGCGCTCGGCTCCGAGTACGTGTTCGCGCCTCACGGCGACCGCGACAGCACGCCGGAGCCGCACGTCTATCGCATCTACGGCGCGGTCGACGGGACGACGCTGACGTACGACCCGCCGAACATGGGCCCGGCGACGGTGAACCGCGGCCAGCTGCTCGAGATCCGCACGACGAACAAGCCGTTCACGGTGACGAGCCAAGACAGTAGCCACCCGTTCTCCGCGTTCACGTTCATGACCGGCGGCGGCGATCCGAACGGCTCCGGCGCGGCGTACGGCACGGCGACCGGCGATCCGGACTTCGTGCGCCTCGTCCCGCCGCTGCAGTTCCTCTCGCACTACGTGTTCTTCACCGATCCGACGTACCCGATCACCGCGCTCACCGTCGTGCGGCAGGCGACGAACGGCGCGTTCAAGGACGTCGAGCTCGATTGCATGGCCGGCCCCGTGACGGGCTGGCAACCGGTCGGGACCAGCGGCGTCTACGAGCTGGCGATCGTGAAACTCGTCGACGAGTGGACCGGCCAGGCCGGCTGCAACAACGGCATCCACATCATGAACTCCGACGCGGCCTTCGGCCTCTGGGTCTGGGGCTGGGGCGACGACGCCACGCAGACCGGCTCCGTCAGCTACGGCTACCCGGCCGGCGAGAACGTGCAGCCGATCAACACCGTCGTCATCGAGTAGCGCCCACCCCGGCCCTGGGGACGGTGTCACACCTGTCAACCCCGGTGTTCGACGAACCCGTTTCGTTACGGCTGCTTACCTGGGGACGGTGTCACACCTGTCCGGTCTGGCCGGGGGGCCGCCATTGCGGTGGCCTGGGTCGCGTCGGCGCGGCTGACGCTACCCCGGCGGCGTCGGACCTCGATCCATCCCGCGCAGGGCTTCGCGATCGGCCTCGCCGGTACGCGACGGCTATCTGCCGCCGAGCTCTCCGCTACCGTCCAGGCGCCCTCGACCCCGGCGGAGGCGCCGGTCGGTAACTTCCTTCTCGCCGATGCACCGGTCCGCGCGCGCGACCCGGGCCTCACGCCGGTCCGCGCCGCCATCGCCGAGAGCTCGCTTGACGCTGACCCGCACGCGCGGCTCGCACAGCTCCTCGCCAAGCACGTCGGCGTGATGTCCGTCTCCATCGACACGCCGCTGCGCCCGCGGCGCTCCGCTCCGCAGTGGAAGGCGACAACTGCACCACGGTGCGCGCATGCGCGTGCCGGCGACCCACTCGTTCCTGCGCGACCACGGAAGCCGCGCCCGCTCCCTGCCGCCGTCGCCGCGGCGCGCGCCGCCTATCGCGACCTCGTGCCGGCGATCTGCCGCGCCCCGAACCCGAACGATGCGTCGCCTTAACGCTCACCTCCGCCACCATCGCCTCGACGACGCGCTCGCGCCGGGTTGCACGTAGCTAGTGCGGCGGCGAGCCGGTCGGAGCGAGCGCGCCGTCGTCGCCGATGAGGCGATCGCCGCGGCCGGACTGGTAGCAGTCCTCGGAGATGCCGACGGTCTCGAGGCCGGGCGCCAGCGCGAAGTCGAGCGGCGCGTCGGTGGTGCCGCACGCGAGCACGGACGTCCGGCCCGCGGACGGAACGTTCCACGTGCCCTGGTTGCCGCACTCGCCCGTGACCTTCGGGTCCCGGATGCGGATCGCGCGCGCCGGCGCCACCGCCCGCGTCGCGTGCGTGCAGAGCAGCGTGTACGGCTCGCTCGTCTGGTCGTCCGCGAGGTGCAGCTCGACGCGTCCATTCGCCTCGATGACATCGCCCGCGTAGTGGTGCACCAGCGAGGTCTGCCACGGCAGCTCCGCCGCCTCGCGCCCCGTGAACGGCGCGGTCCGCGTCTCGACGACGAGGTGCGCGTGCTTGCGATCGCGCGAGAGCGTGGACACCACGAGCGAGGCCTGCGACCGCGCGCGGCCCATCGTCAGAGCCCGATGGATCCAGATCTCGTCGGGCGCGAACGCCGGCTTTGGCACGACGTTGGCCGGCGGCGGCGGCGGCGGTGGTGGTGGCGGCGGGATCGCGACGGCCAGCGGGTCGGCGGTGGGCGGCGGCGGAGCTCCGCTGTACGGCCCCGGCTGCATCGGCGGCGGGGCCGTGATCGGCGCGCGGGCGGGGGCAGCCGTGCCCGCGGCCCGGCACCCGTACAGGCCCGCGGCGAGCACCGGACCGAGGCAGAGCGCACGCGCGAGCATCGCCGCGAGTATGACGCGCGCGGCCACGGAATGCCTGCGCCGGTTCGCGCGTATTAGGTCTGGTGCGCTCGCTCGGCCTCGGTCTCGTCCTGCTCGCCGCGGCCGCCGCTCTCGGCGCGCATCCCGAGCCCGCCGAGGCGCACCACAGCGCGAGCGCCTGGCGCCCGTTCTATCGCGAGCGCTATGCCGTCTGCACCGACGCGCGCGCCGCGGCTCGCGTGCACTGCGTCGGCCCCCTCCGCGCTCGCCCGGCGCTCCTCGCCGCCCTCGCCGTTGGCGATCTGGCGCCCGGGCTCGACCACGAGGCGTGGATCGCGCCCGCGCACGACGCGGCCGTCGATGCGGCGTACTTCCACGTGCCGGACGCCATCCCCGCGCTCCGGCGCTGGCTCGCGCTCCGCCTCGATCCGGGCGAGGCCAGGACCCACGGCCTGTTCGACAAGCAGGGCCTGCGCACCGAGGCGGCCTTCGCCCTCGCGCGCCTCGGCGATACAGCCTCGGCCCCCGCCATCGCCGATCTCCTGCGCGAGCTCGAGACCGACGGCTACGGCGCGACGTGGGAAGGCGCGCTCGGCTCGCTCGCCGAGCTCGATCCGGCGCGCGCGTCGACGTACGCGCTCGACTTCGTCGGTCGCCAGACCGACTTCAAGACGAGCCTGCCGGGCGGCAGCGGAAAGCTGCAGGCGCTCGATCTGATCCGCGCCGCCGACGCCGCGGCCGCCGCGCCCGTGCTCGCCCGGCTCGCCGCGGAGCAGGAGCACCAGTACGATCACGCGTATTGCGAGCTCGTGGCCACGCGCGTGCGGCTCGATCCCCGCGTCCACGCCGCCGTGCGCGAGCAGCTCGTCGAGTCCTACGGCGGCACGTGGCTCGCCGGCTGCGCCGAGAGCGTGCTCGAGCGCTTCGGCGGCGAGCCCGAGGACGCGGCGGCGCTCGTCCGGCACCTCGGTCGCCCCGACGCGGGCATGGATTTCGGCGTCGCGAACCTCGCCTACACGCGGATCCTCGAGCTCGAGGTGACGCTCGCCGGCCGGCACGACGCGGCGGCCACCCACGCGCGCGACGTGTTGCGGCGCGGCCTGACCGAGCGGAGCGCGTGGCCGTACGTCGCGGATCCCACGAGCCGGACCTACGCGCCGCACTACGTCGCGCTGCACGCGGCGGCGCTCGCGGGCCTCGGCGACGCCGCGGCCGCGACCCGGCTCGCCGCGCTCGTCGACGACCCTGCCGATCATACCGGCACGGCGTGGCTCGCGGCGCTCTACGCGCTGCGCCTCGACCTCGACGGCGCGGTCGAGCGCACGGCCGCGCTCGTCGCCCGCGGGCCCACGTATGTCGACGCGCTCCGCACGGGCTTCCTCTACCAGGGCGTCCGCCTGCGCGTGCTGGACGCGCTCGTCGCGCGCGCGCCCGATGACCCGCGCTGGACCGTGATGCTCCTCGACGGCGAGCTGCGCAGCGACGCGGCCGAGCACGCGCTCGACCTCCTGGCGCGCACGGCCGCGCACCCGCCGCGCGGGACGTGCGAGGCGATCGCCGCTGCCGCCCCGACCGCGCAACCCGAGGCCGTCGAGCACGCGTTCCTCGCGCTGACGGTCCTCGGCGATACGTGCCGGCCGGAGATCGAGGCGCTCGCGGATCAGCGCGGCCTCCCCGACCAGGTGCGCGGCGCGGCGCTCGAGTTCACGGCGGTGCTCGACTCGCCGCGCCTCTGCGCCCACCTCGCGCGCGCTCGCGCCGATGGCGTCTGGGCTCCCGCGATCGAGCGCGCCGTGGCCCTGCGCGCGCCGCGGTGCGGGCCGACGCTGGTGCAGCCCGCCGGCCACGGCGACCAGCCGCTGCCGCCGCGCGTCTTCCATCAGGGGGAGTAGGCGCTAGAGTGCCGGCATGGCCGGCATCGACGCGTTGCAGTTCGACGATCGCTTCGTGCGCACGCTACCCGGCGATCCGAAGCGCGACAACCGCCCGCGCCAGGTGCTCGGCGCGGCGTACACGCCGACGGAGCCGACGCCCGTGCCGGCGCCGACGCTCGTCGCGCTCGTCCCCGAGGTGGCCGCGCTCCTCGGGCTCGACCCGACGCCGAGCGCCGGCCTCGTCGACGTGCTCGCCGGCAACCGCGTCGTCCCCGGCATGGCGCCCTACGCCGCGTGCTACGGCGGCCACCAGTTCGGGACGTGGGCGGGGCAGCTCGGCGACGGCCGCGCGATCACGCTCGGCGAGGTCGTGGGCGCGGGCGGCGAGACGTTCGAGGTCCAGCTCAAGGGCGCGGGCCCGACGCCGTACTCGCGGCGCGCCGATGGCCGCGCCGTGCTGCGCTCCTCGGTGCGCGAGCTCGTGTGCAGCGAGGCGATGCATCACCTCGGCGTCCCCACGACGCGCGCGCTCTCGCTCGTCACCACCGGCGCGCCCGTGCTGCGCGATCTGCTCTACGACGGCCACCCGGCCGAGGAGCCGGGCGCGATCGTCTGCCGCGTGGCCCCGTCGTTCCTGCGCTTCGGCAGCTACGAGATCCACACCGCGCGTGACGACCACGAGACGCTGCGCCGCCTCGTCCGCTTCACGCTGGAGCGCTGGTTCCCGCGGTGCGTGGCCGGCGAAGCGCTCGATGTCCCGGCGTTCTTCGCCGAGGTCGCGAGCACCACGGCGTGGATGGTGGCGGAGTGGCTGCGCGTCGGGTTCGTGCACGGCGTGATGAACACGGACAACATGTCGATCCTCGGACTGACGATCGACTACGGGCCGTACGGCTGGCTCGAGCCGTTCGATCCGGACTGGACGCCGAACATCACGGACGCGTCGGGGCGCCGCTATCGGTTCGGCAACCAGGCGCAAGTGGCGCACTGGAACATCGCGCAGCTCGCGCGCGCGCTCGTGCCGCTCGTGGATCCGGCGGGCGTGGCCGCGCTGCAGGCGACGCTCGAGGCGTTCCCGCGCGTGCTCGCCGCGCACCACCGGCACACGAGCCTGCGCAAGCTCGGGCTCCACGCGGCCCACGCGAGCGACGACGCGATCCTCGAGGGGATGAGCGCCGTGCTGGGCGCACCGGGCGTGGAGCTCGACATGACGCTGTGCTTTCGCGCGCTGGCCGAGCCGCTCGCGGGCGTGGGGCCGATCCGGCGCGCGTACTACGGCGAGCCGCCGCACGCGCACCTCGTGCAGCTCGATACGTGGCTCGCGGCGTACGCCGCCCGGGTGCGCGCCGAGGGGATCGACGACGCCGAGCGCGCGCGTCGGATGAACGCCGTGAATCCGCTGTACGTGCCGCGCAACTACCTCGTGCAGGAGGTGATCGAGGCGACCGAGCGCGGGGACGGCGGCGCGGCGCTGGCCGTGCTGATGGACGTGCTGCGGCAGCCGTACGCCGAGCAGGCGGGGCGCGCGCACTTCGCGGGGAAGCGACCGGAGTGGGCCCGGGTGAAGCCGGGGTGCTCGATGCTCAGCTGTAGTAGCTGACGGTCAGTCCCAACCTACGATTCCCGATCACTTCCGGACCGACGGTCCCCGATCCCGGCTCGACGTCGAGGCCAAGACGTCGACGCGGTTAACCGGCAACGTGGTCGCGTTCGGCCTGCAACGTCAACGTCAACTCCAGCGCTGGCGTCGACGTTGACGCTAGACATCTACAGCGCTCACGATGGCGGTCAAGCGCGCCACCGTCTCATCGCGCCAACGTCAAAACGGGATCGGGAACCTCCGGTTCGTACGGTTCGCGGGGCGTCTTCGAGCTCAGAGGGTCTCGAGGAACGCCGTCAGGTCGTGCACCTGCGCGTCGTCGAGCTGGCGCGCCGTGTCCGCCATGCCGTGCACGCCGCCCCGGTCCCGCAGGAGCGCCTCGAGCGTGGGCGCGCTGCCGTCGTGGAAGTAGGGCGCGCTCGCGGCGAGCCCGAGGAGGCTCGGCGTATCGACGTCGCGCAGCGTGCCGGCGAGCCGGTGCTTGCTCTGGTCGGTGTACGCCGAGCCGTCGTGGCAATTCGCGCAGCCGAGGCTCGCCGACTCGAACAGCGCCTGGCCGCGCGCGACCTCCTCGCGCGGGCGGGTCGGCGTGCGCACGGGTGGCAGCTGCTCGAGGTACGCGACGAGCTGGTCCGTGCTCGCGGGCGACAGGCCGCTGCCGCCGAGGCGCTCCGTCGTGGCGCCGATGCTGGTGCGCAGGTCGTGGGCGCCGCCGTCCCACTTGAACGGCCCCGTGCCGACGACGCGCCCGGCGAGCATCGGCGTCTGCAGCGTGCGGCTCTCGATCTGCCACGACAGGCCATCGGCGCGGCCTTCGACGTGGCAGCTCGCGCACGCGACGCCGGCGTTGCTCGAGATGCGCGAGGTCGCGCCGTGAAAGCCAACGAGCCCCGCGTGCTGCGCGGGCGTGAGGGACGTCGGGGCGAGGGCCGGGCCGGCGGTGAGCGCGACGTGCTTTGCGTGCGCATCGAGGCCGGCGATGCGCTCGACCCGGCGGCTGAACGAGCACCAGACGAGGACATCGCCGTGCGCGGCGACCGCCACGCCGTCGGGTCCACACACCTCGTGGCCGACGGCGAGCGGGGTGGTCGCGCCCGCCGCGGGATCCACCTGCGACGCGCGCTGGATCTGCACCAGCGTGTCGGTCCCCATGCCGGCGATGTAGAGCGCGTCGCGCGTGTCGTCCCACGCGAGGGCGCGCGGCTCCTTGGTCGCGATCTCGGCCGCGACGCTCGCGGTCCGGCGCTCGGACAGCCCGAAGAACGCGACGTGGTCGGTGATCGGCGGCGCGGATGTGAAGCCGCCGTAGTGGCTGTCGTCGCGGCGGCGCTCGTCGTGGTTCTCGGTGACCGACCGCTGGAACGGCACGACGGCCGCCCGCGCGCCGAGGAACTGCACCGCGAACGAGCCGCGGACGCTGCCGGGCGCGACGGCGCGCGGGACGGCGGCCCGGGGCGGCGAGGCGCGCAGGTCGACGTCGTCCACGACGCCCGCGCCGAGGTGCGCGACGAGCGCGCGCGTGCCGTCGGGGGCGATCGCCACGCCGCGCGGCTCGCGGGCCAGCGGGAGCCGCCAGCGCTCGGTCACCGCCGTCGGCACGCTGACCTCGTAGGCGACGAGCGTGCGATCGGCGACCGTCGTGACGAGCAGCGTGCGCAGGTCTGGTGTGAGCGCGACGCCGTACGGCTCGGCGGGCGTGGCCCAGCTCGCCACGATCGCGAGCCCGGCGCCCGGCGCGACGCGGACGGCCACGATGCGGTCGCCGCGACGGTCGGCGACGTACGCGAGGCGCGCGGCGGGGTCGTAGGCGAGCACGCCGGCGTCGCGGCCGATCGGGACCTGGGCGACGGGCGCGGCGGAGAGGTCCGTGCGGATCACCGCGCCGCTGTCGGCGTCGATCACGAGCGCGCCGTCGGCAAGAGCCGCGATCCGCGAGCCGGCGAGGTACGCCGGGGTGGCCCCGGCCGCGCCGGCTCCTCCCTGCGGCTGGCCGGGCTCCAGCTGGAACGCGGGCGGCGGGGGCGGGGTGAAGGTGCCCTCGTCCCACTCGTCCGCCGCGGCGCGCCCGCGCACCGACGCGATGACGAGCGGCAGCGCGACCAGGGCGGCGGCGACAGCGGAGGGCAGGCGACGCGGACGCAGGCGCATGGGCGGTGGAAACGAGCGTCGTGCCGCGACTATTCGTGGCGATCCGCGCGTTGTTGCCCCGATGCGCTGGCTGGGGTTTGCGATGATCGTGGCGGCAGCGTGCCAGGCCGGTCCGCCGACGGCGGTCGACCCCGCGGGCCCGGCGCGCGAGGGAGGCGAGCCCCGGACGGCCGCGGTCCTCGGCCCGGCGAACCCGCCAGAGCCGGAGTCGGTGCCAGAGCCGGTGCCAGAGCCGCCGGTCCAGCAGCCGCTCCCCACGCCACCGCCCGCTCGGCCATCCGAACCACCGTTCATCGCCCCGCTCGCGGGCCCCGCCGAGACGATCCCGTCCGCCCCGGGCGGCGAGATCGAAGCGCTCGCCGTGACCGAAGACGGCGCGGCGGCGGTCACCTCCGACGCGGGCGGCGGCATCCGCATCTGGCCCACCCTCGACGGCACGCGCGAGCCGGTCGTCGTCCTCGCGGCGCGAGCGGCGAGCCTCGCCCTGGTGCGCGACCGCGCCGAGCTCGTCATCGCCGATCTCGATCCGGCCGGCGCGCTCGAGGTCGTGCGCACCTCGGCGACCGGCGCGCCCGCGGGCCGCGCGGCCGTCCCGTCCGACCGGCCGTACACGCTCGTGCGCGCCACGAGCCACGGGCTACTCGCGCTGCGCGACGATCAGGTCCTCGACGTGGTCGATCTGCACGGCGGGCGCATCGGCCAGCTCGCGGCGCACCCCGGCGAGCGCGTGCTCGACGTCCTCGTCCGCCACGACCGCGCGCTCGCGACCGTCGTGACCGGCCATCGCCTGCAGGCCCGCTGGATCACGTTCGGTGACGCGCCCGCGTGGGGCGGGACGGCCGCCTTGCCGTTCGAGCCGACCTTGCCGATCGTGCTCGCGCCCGACCATCGTCACGTCGCCGGCGTCGACGCGGTGAAGCACGTCCCCGCGATCTTCGACCTCGGCACCGGCGCCGAGACAGAGCCGGTCGACGACGCGGGCGCCAACGAGGCGCATCCGCTCACGTCCGCCGCGCATCCCGTCGGCTTCCTCGACGCCCACACGGTGGTCCTCGACGATCGCGGTCAGCTCGCGGTGTGGATGGAAGCGTCGAGCGGTCTGATCGAGGACGGCGTCAGCGTGCTCTCGCAGACCGCCGGGCCCAACGTCGTGGCCGATCATCGCTTCATCGGCGCGCGCCTCGGCCAGCTCGTGCTCGCGACGCCCGGGCGGCCGGTGCAGTACCTCGGCTACCGCATGGCGGCCGCGAGCGCGCTGCACCGCACCGGTGGCCACTGGTTCGTCGGCCAGCCCGCCGTCCACCCCGAGTGGACCGAGCTCGACGACGACCTCGCCGTGCGCCGGATCATCGCGCCGCCGCCGGCCGCCGGCCCGTACCTGACGGCGATCCCGCTCGACGAGCTGCACGGCCTCGCGATCACCGGCATCGACAATGGCCCGCACAGCCTGGTGCGCTACACGCTCGGCTCGAACGAGGTGGAGGTTCTGCGCGACAACGTCGGCCCGCGCCTCGAGTACGAGCCGGCGTCACACCTGGTGGCGGTGGACGCTCCCAACGGCACGACGTTCTTTCGCGTCGACCCGAAGACGAGCGCGCTCGGGCCGCCGATGGAGACGACCCTCGAGGGCACGATCTACCTCGTCGACCCCGCGCGCGCCGAGGGCCGCATCGCCGTCGCGATCGTCGGGCCGGAGGGCGATGTCGGCGGCGCCACGGTGACGCCGATCCACTCCATATGCCCGGCGTGCCCGAACCACGTGAAGGCCGGGCGGCCGCAGCACGTGCGCTTCGACGCCGGCGATGTCACGCAGCTGCGGACGCTGCACGACCTGACGCACATCGCCGATCTCACGCCGCTGGTCCGCGCGAGCCCCGACGGCCAGCGCATCGTCTCGTTCGCCAACAACCGCGTCACGCTGCGCGACGCGAGCGGGCAGACGCGCTGGACGATCGCGCTCCCGGGGGTGACGGCCGTCGTGTGGTCGGAGCGCGGGGACCTGGTGGCGCTGGCGAACGGCCTCGTGCGTATCGACGTCGAGACCGGTGCGCTCCGCGAGCGGCGCTGCGGGTGGCTGTTCGAGCTCTCGTACGACGCGAGCTTCGACGTGATGCCGCCCGTGGTGTGCGACGCGCCCTCGTCCCCGCCCTAGCCGGGGAGCGCGTTGCGCGCGATCTGCTTCGCCACGCTGCCGAGCTGGTGCGCGAAGCGGCCCGTGCAGTAGGGCTGGCCGTAGCGCGCGCAGATCGCCTGGACGCGCGGGGCGAGCGCGGGGTAGCGCGCCGCCGGCAGATCGGGGAACAGGTGGTGCTCGATCTGGTGCGAGAGGTGCCCCGTCATCACGTGGAACGCGCGGCCGCCCTCGATGTTTGCCGAGCCGCGCAGCTGGCGCAGGTACCAGTCGCCGCGGCGCTCGTTTTCGATGCTGGTGACGGGGAAGACCTCGGTGCCGGCGGGGAAGTGGCCGCAGAAGATCACGGCGAACGTCCAGACGTTGCGGGCGAGGTTCGCGAAGAGATTGCCGGCGAGCACGCGCGGCGCGTTCGCGAGGGCGAGAGCCGGGGCGACGACGTAGTCCTTCGCGAGCTGCCACGCGGCCTTCTTCGCGAACGGCGCGCCGCGGCGGCGGAGCTCGGCGAGCGACTGCTCGCCGCGGAGCGTCTCGTCGAGGTGGAGGTCGTGCGCGCCGACGCCCCACTGGAACAGGAGCGCGAGCAGGGCCGCGCCGACGGGCTGCGCCAGGTGCGCCGGCCGCCAGCGCTGCGCGCGCGACACGCGCAGGAAGCCATAGCCGACGTCGCGGTCCTTGCCGAGCACGTTGGTGAAGGTGTGGTGCTCGTAGTTGTGGGAATGGCGCCAATCGTCGCCGGTGCAGGCGATGTCCCACTCGTAGCGCGCGCCATCGAGAGCCGGATCGCCGGTCCAGGTGTACTGGCCGTGCATCACGTTGTGCCCGACCTCCATGTTCTCGAGGATCTTCGAGGCGGCCAGCGCGGTCGTGCCGACCGCAAACGTCAGGGGGCCGATGCCAAAGTGGAGCAGCGCGCGCCCGGCGACCTCGGTGTAGCGGACGAGCTTGATCATGCGGCGGATGTGATCGACGTCGGCCTGGCCGAGGTCGGCGAGGGTCTCGGCGCGCAGGGCGTCGAGCTCGGCGCCGAACGCATCGGTCTCGGCGGCGGTGAGCGTACGCGCGGGGGCGGCGAGGGGGTTCATCACAGGGCGAGCTCCAGGTTCGAGCGCGCGATCGACACGCACAGGCGGATGTCCTCGTCGGGCGCGTCGGAGCGCGCGCCGGTCACGGCGTCCTCGACGATGCCGCTCACCTTGCGGCAGCGGCAGCTCTGGCACACGCCGAGGCGGCAGCCGTGCTTCGGCGTCTCGCCTGCGCGCTCGAGCTGCTCGAGGAGAGAGCCACGGCCGGCGGCGGTGATGTCGCGGCGGGAGCGCGAGAGGCGGATCGAGACGGGCGCGGCCGGATCTTGCAGGCGGGGCGGCGGGGCGGCGACGAAGCGCTCGACGTGCAGCGCGGCCGGGCCGGCGGCGGCCACGAGCGCGACGAGGCCCGCCGGGCCGCACGCGTAGGCCGTGCGGATGGCGAGATCGGGGACGTGGGCCAGGAGCGCGGCCGCGTCGAGCGTGCCCTCCATGGCGTCGCGGTGGGCGATGACGCGGAGGCCGAGGTGGGAGGCCTCGAGCGCGGCGAGGACGGCGGCGCCGATCGCGTCGTCGGCGGCCCGGGCGGCGTGAACCACGACGACATCGCCGAGGGCGTCGCGCGCGGCGAGGTCGCGGACGATGGCGAGGATCGGGGTGATGCCGCTGCCGCCGCCCACCAGGAGGAGCGGGCCGGACGAGGGGGCCGCGACGAACTCGCCGGCGGGGTCGCCCAGGCCGACGATGCTACCGCGGCGTAGGTTGGCGTGAAGCCACGGGGAGACGCGGCCGCCGGGGACGGCCCGGACGGTGATGGCGATGGTCGCGGCGCCGGGGGCGGAGGCGCCCGAGCTGATGGAGTAGCAGCGGCGCACGCGGACGCCGGCGATCTCGACCTCGACGGGCACGAACTGGCCGGCGCGGTGGCCGGGCCAGCGGCGGCCGGGCGCGAGGACGAACGTCTTCGTGTCGGCGGTCTCGTCGATGACCTCGACCACGCGCGCGCGACGCTCGCCGGGGGCCAAGGTCGGGCTCAGCTCGGCGAGCCAGAACGCGGCCTGGCGGTCCAGGAAGAGGCGGCTCCAGGCGGTGCGGGGCAGGGCGGAGAGGCGGGACAACATGGTGATCCTTTCTTGAACCTACGTAACCGTAAGTTACGGTCTGGTAAGTTAGCTGTCAAGGTCAGGCTACCGTGAGGCCGTCGGCGTGCGCTAAGGTCGCGAGATGTCGAGCCGCACCCGCCTCACCGGAACCGCGCGCCGCGCCCAGCTCGTCGATGTCGGCCGCACCGTGTTCGCGAAGCGCGGGTACGAGGGCACCACCGTCGAGGAGATCGCGGATCGCGCGAAGGTCAGCAAGCCCGTGATCTACGAGCACTTCGGCGGCAAGGAGGGTCTCTACGCGGTGATCGTGGACCGCGAGATGGAGTACGTGGTGCGGCGGATCTCGGAGTCGATCGCGACCGGGTCGCCGCGGGAGCGCGTGGAGCAGGCGGCGATCGCGTTCCTGACCTACGTCCGCGACCAGCCGGATGGCTTCGCCGTGCTCGCGCACGACACGCCCCTGGCCGCCCCGAGCACGGGCATGGCGTCGTTGCTCAACGACGTCGCCGAGCGCGTCGGCGCCGTGTTCGCGGCGTCCTTCAAAGCCGCCGGCTACGACCCGCGCGCGGCGCCGATCTACGCGCACGCGCTGGTCGGCATGGTCACCTTCGTCGGTCGCTGGTGGGGCGGCGCGCGCAAGCCGTCGGTGGAAGACGTGGCCAGCCACCTGTCGGCCCTGGCCTGGATGGGCCTGCGCCACCTGCCCAAGAACCCGCGTCGACGTCCGGCTGCCGGACACTAACAAAGGGGCCAGGCCCCGGTTGCGCGAGGCCCCGTGAATCAGCCGAGGAACGTGCGCAGGTCGAAGCCGATGTCCTCGACGCGCGTCTCGAAGCCGGCGCCGCTGCGCCAGGAGCGCGAGTCGCCGCAGGCGAGGCAGAGAGAGATGTCGCGGCCGCCCTGGCGCGCGGCGATGACGTAGGTGATCCGCGCCTGCTCGCTGCACTTGTCGCAGGCGTGCAGGAACATGTCGTCACGCCGAAAGCCGCGCTTCTTCAGCTTGTACTCGAGCGCTTCCAGGTCTTCGACGCGTGGCATCGCGGCTATGGTAGCAGCGTGCGCGTGAGCTGGGTCCTGCTGGGGGTGGTGCTTGGCTGCTCCGGCGGCCAGGCGCCGGATCCCGTGCCCGTCACCGCCAGACCGGTACCGGCGCCAGCGCCGAGCTCGGATCGCGCGGCGTCGCCGTCACCATCGCCGCCGCCGCCGGTACGGGCCGCCGTGACCTTTGCCGTGCTGTCCGACCTGCACCTGCCGAACCCCAAGGCCGCCGTCATCGACCGCACCGTCGCCGCGCTCGTGGCGCTACAACCGCGCTTCGTCGTCGTCACCGGCGACCACATCAACGGCAGCAGCAACGATGGCCCCGGCGTGGTGAAGAAGTCCGCCTCGTGGTGGCTCACCGTGGCCGCCGCGCTCGCGCCCCTGCGCACCGCGCACATCCCCGTGCTCCCCGTCGCGGGCAACCATGACAGCTACGTCGCCGCCGAGCGAGCGGGCTACGCGACGACGTTCGCCGACCTGGCCGCCTGGGCCGCGCCGCTCGCGATCACGCCGCCGCCGGCCCGCCCCGCGCTGGCCAAGCCTGCGCACGAGGTCGCGCGCGCGCCGTTCACGTACGCCGTCGACGTCGCCGGCCTCCACCTCGATCTGCTCCACATCGTCGACGACGCCGTCGACCCTGACGTCGCCGCCTGGCTCGCCGCCGACCTCGCCACGCCCGCCGCGAGGACCGCGCGCATCCGCATCGCGGTCTCCCACGTGCCGTGGGTGTCCGTGCACCAGGGCCGGCTGCGCCGCCTGCAGCGCGACCTCGGGCCGCTCCTCGATGCCGGCGGCGTCGAGCTCTACATCGCGGGCCACGAGCACTTCGTGTGGGACGAGGACTTCGCCCTCGCGAGCGGTCGCATGCTGCGCGAGCTCCTCGTCGGCTGCACGTCGGGCTTCTACAACTACGGCCCATCGCCCGCGGAGATCGAGACCGCGCGCTGCGCGCCCACGAAGTACCCGGGGAAGCAAAACGCGCTCCGCTGCGCGATGCCTCATGGTGGCGGCGCGTTCGTCCTCGCGCCGGGCCGGAAGCAGCGCTTGCTCCAGCACGCGCTCGCGACGTTCACGCTCGTCACCGTCGGCGCTGATGGCGGCGTCACGGCGGTGCCGATGACGCTCGACGCGACCGGCGCGGCGGTCCCGTTCTACCTTCACGCGGAGCAGGACCGCGAATGACTAGCGCTTCACGAGGAACAGCACGATCGCGAGCGCGATGGCGATCAGCACGATCCACAGGACCCGCCCGACCCAGGCGTCGCGCGACGTGGCGGCTGCCATGTCGAATGATCGCAGCTCCGCCCCGCCGGGCCGCGGCACGCCCGGGTCCGTCCCGGGCGACCACGGGGGCCCCGTCGGCGGCCGCGGGAGCGCGGTGTATGCGCCGGCCGGATACATCACCGGCGCCGACCCGCGCTCGGGGGCGACGAGGCTCGGCGCGGATGCGTGCGGTGGCGGCGCGAACATGTGCGGCAG
>JANXOM010000090.1 GCA_025353585.1 Deltaproteobacteria bacterium | reverse complement strand
GCTGCCGTCGCTGCACACGGGGCAGTTCGCGCCGGGGCAGACAGTGGTCTCGGTGTTGTCCGTCGGGTCCTGGCAACCCGGGTCATTCGGGAAATCGGTCTTGCCGTCGCCGTTGTTGTCGATCCCGTCGCTGCACTGCGGCTTCGAGCAAATCTCGCCGCTGCCGCTGCCGCTGCCGACGGGCGGGTTGCAGTCGAGGCCGGGGCCGCAGTCGCCGTCGCTGCCACACGTGGCGCCCTCGCCGGCGAGGAGCGAGACCTGCAGGTGGAACGCGCCCGTGATGCTCGGGTCCGAGCCTTCGACGATCACGTAGTACGTACCCGCCGGGACGGAGGCCGTCGCGGTCGACGTGAGGACGGTGCTGTCGGCGCCGGGGGTGTTGTCGTTGCAGCCGATCTCGGACGAGACCACCGAGCACGCCGCGCTGCGAATATCGATCACGGTGTCGAGGGTGGCGTCGCTGTCCTTCGTCGTGGCGACGATGACTTTGGGCACGGTCACGGTGACCTCGTACGCGATCGCGGAGGCGTTCGCGCCGCCGCCGCACGTGGTGCCGAGCTGGAACGTCGACGAGCCGTCGAGGGTGCCGTCGGCGGAGCCGTTGGTCAGCTGCGCGACCGTCGTGCTCGAACCGCAGGCGCTGCCGTTGGAGGTGAACTCCGTCGAGTCAGCGGCGGACGAGCAGCCCGGGTCGGCCGGATAGTCGGTCACGCCGTTGCCGTCGTCGTCGATGTGGTTTCCGCACTGCGGACACCCGGAGCCGCTCGGGCAGTCGTCGTGCTCGTCGTTCTGGTTCGCCGTGAAGCAGCCCGGATCGTTCGGGAAGTCGATGAGGCCGTCGCCATCGTTGTCGATGCCGTCGCTGCACTGGGGCAGGCCGCTGCCCGAGCCCGAGCCGCTCCCGGAGCCGCTGCCCGAGCCGCTGCCGGTGTCGGCCGTGACGCTGCTGTCGGGGTTGTTATTGTTGTTGCTGCCGCACGAGAAGGCCAGGGGGACGGCCGCGAGCAGCGCAAAGAGCAAACGAGTCCGCATGAGAACGTTGGTACCGGCAGTTGTTACCGTCGGTCAAGTGTCTAATTCGATTGCTACTTCCGTCACGATTCGCGCACAGGTGGGTCTGTTTACCCCAGGTCAAAAAACAGAAATTTGAGATACCGACCTTCGGGAAATGCCGGCAGCACGGGGTGATCTGTGGCCCCACCGCCCGTCGCGCGGAGCCGGAGCGAGCCCGCCTCGGGGAGCAGCGCGGTCTGGTCGAGCAGGTCGGCCTCGCTGACGTGGCTCGAGCACGAGGCGAGCGCGAACCGCCCGCCGGGGGCGACGACGGCCAGCGCCGCCGCGGAGAGCTTCCGGTACGCCGCCAGTGCTGCTGGGCGCGCCCGCTCGCTCGGCGCGAAGCTCGGCGGGTCGACGATGACGAGGTCCCAGCGCCGGCCGCTCTGGCGCGCGCGCGCCAGCACGTCGAACGCGTCGCCGCAGATGCGCTCGTGGGGGTCGGCGGGCAGGCCGCTGAGCGCGAGGCTGCGCTCGAGACCCGCGAGGGCCGGCGCGGCGAGATCGACCGACGTGACGCGCGTCGCGCCGCCGAGCGCGGCATGCAGCGAGAAGCCGCCCGTGTAGCAGAAGAGGTTCAGGACGCTGAGGCCCGCGGCGTGACGGCGGACGAGGCGCCGGTTATCGCGCTGGTCGAGAAAGAACCCCGTCTTTTGCCCGGCGCGCACGTCCACGGCAAACCGGGCTTCGTCCTCGGCGATGGCGATCTCCGCGGGCGGATCGCCGCGCAGGGCCTCGCCGCCGCTGCGCCGCTCGCCGCGCTGCCCGCGCAGCCAGGCGTGCGCGACCTCGGCGCCACCGCGCGCGAGGCCAGCGAGGACGGCCGGCAGGCGAGGGCGCCAGAACGCGGCCGCGGCCGGGCCGTCGAACACGAGCACGGCGGTCTCGGCGTATGCGTCGACGACGAGGCCGGGGCAGCCGTCCGCTTCGCCGTGGATCAGGCGGCGACCGGTGCAGCCGACGAGCAGCGGATCGCGCGCGCGGCGATCGGCGGCGGCGGCGGCGCGCCCGGCGGCCCAGGCGTCGCCCACGTCGGCCTCGGGATCGAGGTCGAGGATGCGCGCGCGGATCGGCGACGCGGGGTCGATGAACGCGGTCGCGAGCGGTCCGCTCTCGTCGATGACGGCGATGACATCACCGGCCACGGCCTCGCGCGGCGAGCGGCCGACCGCGCGGTCGTAGACCCATGGATGGCCGGCGCGGATGCGGCCGCGGAGCGGCTTGACGAGCGCGAGGCGCGCGCGAGCGGCCACCGTCAGTTCAGCTTGGCGTCGACGAGCTGGTACATGTGCGCGTACGAGTTCAGGAGCTGCACGGCGCCGATGCCGTCGGCGAGCCAGATCGTGTTGACCCAGTTGTCCGGCAGCTCCATCGGCTTCAGATCGGCGGGCGCCCCGTCGAGCGTGACGCGGCCGGTGGTCTTGAGGAACAGCCGCTCGGTCTTGAACGAGCCGGCCTTCGTGATGACGAGATCGCCCTGGCCGGGCGTGAACACGCGCTCGAGCTCGAGCTTGCCACTGGCGGCCGGCGCCTCGGAGCCCGCCGTCGCGGGGCGCTGCCAGGTCGCGGACACGTCCTCGCGCCACTCGGCGTCGCCGAGGATGCCCGCCGCGAGCTTCCAGTCGGTGCCCTTGCGATCGACCTTGGTCAGGGTCATCCCGATGATGCCGCCGGGCTCGGCGGCGAAGAACACGCTCTCGGGAGAGATGTCGAAGCGGGTCGCGCTGCAGACGATCGTCGAGGTGACGACGCGCTCGTCGAGCTGCGGCTTCTTCGGGTCCTTGCTGAGGTCGACGGTGACCTTCTCTTCGAGGGTCACCGTCGTGTCGCCGCCCTTCTTGGCGTCGACGCTCTTGACCGTGACGACGATCGTCTTCGGCTCGGCGGGCGCGATGCGCGCGATCGCGTCCGGGGCGGGGAGCGGCGCGGCGACCTGGCCGTAGGTCCACGAGTTGCCGACGACGAGCGGCAGGAGCTTGGTGCCGCACGCGGTGGCCGTCTTGGTCGGCACGAGGACGACGGCCGGCGTGGCCGGCGTGGCCGGCGCGACCGGCGCGGCGGCGCTGCCGGCGGTCGGTGCCCCCGAGCCCGCAGCGGGCACCGGCGGCGTCGCCGGGCCTTTCTTCGGCGCGGCCCCCGCGGGCAACGCGACCAGCACGAGCAAGGCGGCGGCGAGTGTGGATCGCATCGGCCCCAGGTTCATAAGCCAGCCCGCTGCCGGGGTAAAGAGCCACCGCCTGACAGTGTGCAACGGGCACGACGCAGGCGGGACCCACGCCAGCTTGCCCGCCAAGACGCCACGACGCTCTTCTCGGCGGCCGCTCGGCTTCTTGGCGCGTGTGGCGCCTCGGCGACCAGGCTGGTGTGCGTCTCTACCGTTCCCGGTTGTCGCGCTGCGCGCCGTAGACACAGTTGGCGTCGTTGGTGCCCTCGCACATCTTCATGATGAGCTGGCGGAAGCGGTCGTCCGTGCGGATCTCGGCGAAGTCGGGATCCAGCGGCTGCTTGCGCCCGAGCAGGCGGTCGAGCGCCGCCTCGACCTCGGCGTGCTTGCTGAAGTGCGGCCGCATCTGGAGCAGGCGGTTGAGCAGGTTGATCGTGCACTGCCGCCGGTTGATGCGGGCGTACGCGCCGGCGAGGCTGTACGTCGCGCGGACGTTGTACGGGTCGGCGTCGAGCGCGGTGATGAAGTCTTTGACGCCCTTCGCGAAGTAGTCCTCGCGCTGGAGCTTGTCGAGATCGGGCGCGTCGTACTGCTTGACGTAGCCGAGCCCCTCGTCGACGAGGCGGTTGCCCTCGGGGATCGAGCGCTGGTCGAACGCGAGCGGCTTGGGCTCGCGGTCCGCGACCGTCGGCTCGCAGTCCTTCTGGTCCGCCTTCGGCTTCGCGTCCTGCGCGAGCGATGTCGGCCGCAGCGGCGGCGGCGGCTTCGTGACCTCTTGCTGGCCGTGGCACGCCGCGAGGAGTCCCGCGAGGAGTCCTGCGAGAAGCAGGGCGGCGAGCGCTTGCTGCTTCATCGGCCCACGGCCGCGATCGCGTCCTTGCGATAGCCCTTGAACATCGACGTGTTCTCGGCGACCTCGTCGACCTTCGGGGTCGCGAGCCGCGCGAACTTCGGGTGGCTCGACAACGTGGCCAGCCGGCGGAGCATCGCGAGCGCGCAGCCCTTGCGCTGGACGACGTCGTACGCGAGGGCGAGCTGCAGCGTCGCCTCGACGTTGTAGTTGTCCTTCGCGAGGGCGTTCCGATACTTGTCGACCGCGTCCTTCACGAGGTTGCCGAAGGCCGTCCCGTCGGGCGCCTTGAGGGCCTGCGCGAGCGCCGTGTCCCCCTCGGCGACGAGGTTCGCCGCCACGGCCGGCTGCGGAGGCTTCATCGACTTCGCATCGCCGCTGACGCTGGCGTTGCAGTCATCGATGTACTTGATGACGACGCCGACTTCCGGCGCGTCCAGCGGGCGCTTCTTCTTCTCGGGGTTCTTCAGCTTCTCGGGCTTCGCGCCGTACAGCGGCGCGCAGGCCGGAGCCGCCGCGAGCGAGAGAGCAGCGACGCAGGCGAGCGCGATCCACGGTCGAGCCATGGCTCGATGGTAGCGCGCTCGAGCCGAAGTCTCAAACGGCGCGGCGGGAGAGCGACCGGACGATCGGCGTGGCGTATGGAGCCGTGGCCGCGAACAGGAGCACCGAGGCCGCGATGGGCGGGATCGAGATCCAGCCCTCGGCCGCGTGGATGCCCGCGACGCTCGCGAGCACGACGCCGGCGCCGGCCAGCGCGAGCACGCCCCACGTCTTCAGCTGCACCAGCGCGCGGAAGCCGCCGGTCGCGAGGAGCATCGCGCCGAGGGCGGCCACGAACGTTGCGGTGTCCGGCTTGGGCGCGAACGCATAGAGCAGGATGAACGGGAGGCTGACGCCCGCGCGCATGATCGAGCGGCCGAGCCGCTGGACCGCGTTGTCGTCCATGTGGAACTTCTCGCGCCACGCCGACTGGCCGTCGTACGGAACTGCCATCGCGTTGCCCCACAGGGCGGCCGTGGCGAAGACATGCGTGACGGCGAGGAAGATGACGACCGGCTCGGTGCCGACCTGCCAGATCCCCAGCGCCCCCTGGATCACGCCGAACAGCGCGACGCCCACGGCGAACCACCGCGCCCAGAAGTAGCCCGCCACGAGGCCGAAGAAGGCCAGGCCATAGCAAAAGGCCAGCGCGTAGAGCGCGTTGCTCATCGGGCCGACCAGGCCAAGGACGGCGAAGGCCGCGTACACGAGGGCATAGAACGCGAGGATTGCGGCGGCTAGCGCGCGTCGTTCACCAACGAGCTTCATGCTTCAAGCATAGCGGAAGAACGATGCCGGGCGAGGCCAAGATCGACCGAAGCCGCCATGGGCGACCCGACCCAGGCGCCTCGGTCCGCGAGGCCGCGCGCCAAGCTGCCTCGCCGGTCGGAGCCGACGACTGGAGGCGAGCACCGGAAGCGCAGCGCGAGCATGCGGGCGAGGCCCGCCGCCGCTCAGGGCGCCTTCGGGGCGTTCGGGAACTGCTTCTGGACGATCAGACGGAACCGCTTGTAGTTCGATTCCTGCTGCTTCGCCGAGAACATCACTTCGATCAGCAGCCGGAACGGCGTGGTGCGGTCGGCGATGATCAGGAGCTCCGGCAGCTCGTGATTATTCGGATCGGCCGCGAGCTGCTTCACCAGCTGCTGCGAGTGCAGCACCGCGAGGAACTTCGTGACGTTCGTGATCTTGAGGCCGAGGCTGCCGCCCTCTTTGTCGGCCGGATCGACATCGCCGTCGTGGATGCCCACGATCGACTTGCCTTCGATGACGATCGCGATCGGCGTGATGATGAGCGTCGCCGTGTCTTCCTTGAGCTCGTCTGCCGTCAGCGTGCGCGGCAGGGTGACGGTGCCGGCGGTCAGCGCCGTCGCGCTCGTGGCCGCCTGGAAGATGAAGGCGACGAGCAAGATCGTCATCATGTCCATCATCGGCATGATGTTCAGGTGCGTGATGTTCTCGCCCTCGGGGACGCGGCTCACGGCCTTGCGGATCAGGCGGCGCGCCTCGCGCTGCGTGAAGCCCATGACCTACTCGAGGCCCGTCGAGAAGAGGATGTCGCTGAAGACCGCCATCGTCTTCGGCTCGTAGGGCGCGCGGTCGGCGTCGAACAGCTTCTTGTCGCCCGAGAACGGCTCCGGCGCCTTCTTCAGATTTGCATCTTCGGTTGGCAGCGCGCACGCCTCCGGCTCCTTGCCGAACGCGGGCAGGGGGCACCGCATCGCGGCGATGACCGCGACGATCGTCGAGTACGGGATCGTCCCGTCGGCCTGCAGGGTGCCCTGGTACAGGTCGATCTTCCGCTTCTTGCCGGCGTACCGGCGCGTCGTGATCTCGAGCAGCGCGCGGTTGACGGCGCGATAGTCGAACACGGGCTGGAGCGGGTCGGTGCTCACGACGCACTTTGCCGTGTCGGCGTCGCACTTGTTGGACTGGCACATGTACGGGCCATCGCACGGGTCGCTGACGTTGCCGGTGAGCGGAAACGTGGCCTTGGGGGCCTGCAGCGTGCCCTCGAGGTTGCTCGCCGACCAAAGATCGATCTTGGTCGGGTAGATCGAGACGACGATGCCGAGCGGCTGCTCGTCCGGGTTCGGCGGCGTGGGCGGCGCCTGGGTGATCGGCGCATCCGGCCGCTTGTCCGGGAGCTGCGTGTCGATCTGGACGAGGATCACGCCCGCCGAGATCGAGGCGAGCAGAAACAGCATCAAGTTCGTGACCATGTCGAGATAGGGGATCAGGTTGAGCTCGCCGCTCTCCATCTCCTCTTGCTCGATCTGATCCTCGCGCCGCTTGACCGCCGCGCGCGTCTTGCCGCGTACCCGCTGTGCGGAGTACTCCACGGGAGCTTAGCCTTCCACGTCCTCGGCGGGCGCTCCGGGCGCGCGGCTCGCGGCCGCGGTCGCAGCGCCGTCCGACAGGAGATTCTCGAAGCGGAGGCTGAACGCCTCGAGGTCAGAGATGACCTTCTTCATGCCGGCCGACAGCAGCAGGTGTCCGAGCATGCAGAGCAGCGCGATCGAGAGGCCGAACGCGGTGTTGTACATGGCCTCGGAGATGCCGCGCGACAGCTTGTCCTGGCGCTCGGCCGGGTTCGCGTTGCCGATGCTGCCGAACGTGTGGATGAGGCCGGTGATGGTGCCGAGGAGGCCGACGAGGGTACAGATGTTCGCGAGGGACCACAGCGCGCCGATGCGCGTCTTCACCTCGGGGATCGTGTCCGTCATCGTCTCCTCCATCGCCTGGGCGACAGCGGCTTCACCGCGATGGATGCGGTTGAGGCCGGCCTTGGCGACGCGGGCGACCGGCGCCGAGGTCGCATCGCACAGCTTCTTCGCGCGATCGACGTTGTTGGCCGAGAGGAGCTTGCGGAGCTGCTCGAGGAAAGCCTTCGCGTTCAGGTGACCACGCCCCAGGAAGTAGATGGCGCGCTCGACGATGAGCGCGATCACCACTGCCAGGAAGAACGTGTTCACGATGAAGAACGGACCGCCCTTTTGAAAGACATCGCTTAGCCAGCTCATCTTGCCTCCGCCGGTGCACCGACCGCCCGGGACGAAGGTCCCAGGAGTCTATTGCATAACGTTGTAGCGAGCCTCCCGATCCCTCGTCAAGCGAACGGCCGGGAGATTTTGCTTGATGAACGATGACTTACTACCAACTCACCGTTTCCCGGGATCGCGCCGCGGGGCTAGTTGTTGAGGGCGCCGGCCGTGATCCAGCGCTCGATGGCGTCCCGCTTCTGCGAACAAAGCAGGACGGTCGGGTTGCCCTGGGGCATCTCGCCCACCATCGGGTCGATGGCGCACGACGGCGGGGTCTGCTCCGCCGGCGTCTGCTGGCCGAGCATCACCATCATATAGCTCTGCTCCGGATGCCCGGCCGTGACGATCTGGGTCGTCTGGCAGAGGTGCGCGGTGACGCCGACGAGGCTCGTGAACGAGTGCCCGGCCCGCAGGTCCATCTTGCCGGCGTCGCCCGAGGCGCCGTTGTGGCAGCCCGAGAACGTGCACTGCTTCGAGAAGATGTTGGCCTGGATCCAGGTCAGGTCGGAGTGCGTTTCGGCGTCGAGGCACGCCGCCGAGAGGGGCGCGTCGACCAGCGGGCCGGCGTCCACGGGCGGAGCGTCGATCGCAGACCCGCCGCCCCCACCGCAGGCGGAGACGAGGAGAAAGAAGGCAAATACTGCTCGAACCATGCGGCACGCTAGCATGCGGTCCGAAGCCGAAAGATGAAGGTCGAGTGAGCCCGGCTGGCTCCTACAGACACGATAGAGACGAGCACTTCACGGCCGGCGGCGGGCGCGGCACGGGCGGCGCGGGCACGAGGGCATCGAAGCTCGGCACCGGCGGCGCGGAGAGAAACGAACGCGGCAGGGTCCCCCGCACGAACGGCATCCAGACGGCGCCGTCGGTCCCCGGGCTCGCGGGCTCGCCGCCCCACGGCTCCACCCGTGCGAAGGTCACATTCGCGGGGACGGGGAAGTCGCGGACCTTCGTGCGCGGATGGGCCTTCTGCATGAAGTCGAGCCAGATCGGGACCGCCGCGCCGCCGCCGGTGATCTTGTCGCCGATCGGCGTGGAGTCGTCGCGGCCGATCCAGACCGAGCACAGGAGGTCGGTGGTGAAGCCGTTGAACCAGACGTCCTTGTAGTTCGCCGACGTACCGGTCTTGCCCGCGGTGGGCCGGCCGAGCGCGAGCGCGTAGCGCGCCGTGCCCCGCTGCACGACGCCCTTCATCAGGTTGATCATCACGTAGTCCACGTCGGGCGCGACGACCTGCTCCCCGAGCGGCTGGTTCCGCAGATCCTCGACGACGTTGCCGGTGGGGTCGGTCACGAGGTCGAAGAAGCGCGGTGTCACGCGGCGCCCCCCCGAGGCGATGCCGGCGTACGCGCCCGCGACCTCGAGGGGCGTGAGGTCCGGCGTGCCGAGGGCGATCGAGATGTGGCGCGGGATGGCGGAGGTGATCCCGTAGCCGCGCATGATCTCGATGATGCGGTCGAGGCCGACCTGCACCGCGATCTGCACGCTGATCGTGTTGAGCGAGAACGCGAGCGCCGTCATCAGCGTCACGTCACCGAGATAGATGTTGCCGTAGTTCGCGGGCGTCCACGTGCCGGTGGCGGTCTGCACGGAGAACGGCCCGTCGTGCATGTGCTCGACCGGCGTGCGGCCCGCCTCGAGGAAGGCCGAGTAGATGAACGGCTTGATCGACGAGCCTACCTGCCGCTTGGCCTGCGTGGCGCGATCGAACTGCGAGGTCGTCCAGTCGTAGCCGCCGACGAGCGCGAGCACGCGGCCGCTATGCGGATCGATGACCACCATCGAGCCCTGGAGCACCGGGCGCTGCGCGAGCGCGGCGCTGTTGCCGTCGGCGGCGAGGCGCACGGGGAGGAGGTCGCCGAGCTTCGCGACGTCGCCCACGACGTGCTTGGTCGGGATCGCGGGCTTGCCGGGGACCTGGGCCTCTTGCCGCCAGGCGCGGACATCGCGGGCGTCGTCGACGGCGAGCGGGAGGCGCCTGGGGCCGAGGTCGACGGTGACGCCGGTGCCCGAGCGCGGCAGCTCCACGATCATCGCGCCGTAGGTCTGGTCGGGCAGGAGGCGATCGGCGACGGCGGAGACATCGCCGGCCTCCCCCGTCATCGGGTGCGCCGGGCCGCCCGACCACGCGCCCCGCTGGGCGAGCGCGACCGTGCCCACGGGGCCGCGGAAGCCGAGCTTCCGGTCGAGCGACTCGAGGCCCTTGCGGAGCGCGCCCTCGGCCGCCGCCTGCATGTCGACGTCGAGCGTCGAGTAGAACGTCAGGCCGCCGCGGAACAGGCTCTGGTTGCCGTAGCGCTTCGTCGCGAGCTGCCGCACGTGCTCGACGAAGTACGGCGACGCGAGGTGGTTCAGGTCGCTGTTGTCGACGAGCGCGATCGGCTCGGCGAGGGCCGCGGCGTACTCGGCCTCGGTGATGTAGTGGTCGTCGCGCATGTGGCCGAGCACGTAGCGCTGGCGCTCGCGGGACAGCGCGAAGTCGTGCGTCGGGGCGTACTTCGTCGGCGAGGCGACGAGGCCGGCGAGGAGGGCGGCCTCCGCGATGGTGAGATCCTCGACCTCCTTGCCGAAGTACGCGTCGGCCGCGGCGCCGACGCCGTACGCGCCGTGGCCGAGGTAGACGTGGTTGAGGTAGATCGTCAGGATCTCGGCCTTCGTCAATTCGCGCTCGAGGCGAACGGAGAGGATGAGCTCCTTCAGCTTCCGCCGGTACTTCATGAGCTTCTTGATGGCGGTGACGCGCTCCGGCGGCAGGCCGAGCTCGGAGACGTCGCCCTCCTCGTTGGTGAGGAGGGTCTGCTTGATGATCTGCTGGGTCAGCGTCGAGCCGCCCTGCTTGATCTGGCCGCTGCCGCGAAAGTTCGTCCAGGCGGCGCGCGTGATGCCGATGAGGTCGAAGCCGCCGTGGCGATAGAAGCGGCGATCCTCGGCGGACAGGAACGCGGCGACGAGGTGCGGGGGCATCCGCTCGAGGCGGACGATGCTGCGGTTCTCGATGGAGAACGTGCCGATCTCCGACCCGTCGGAGGCGAGGACGAGCGACTTGCGGTTCGGCTGGTAGTCGAGGAGCTTGGTGAGGTCGGCGGGCAGGTCCTCGTTGACCGTGGCGACGGCGTAGTAGAGCGCGGCCGCCCCGAGCGAGACGCCGTAGATCAGCAGGAGGAAGCCGATGCGGAGGACCGAGAACGCGCGCAGCCGCCGGCGCTTTCGCTTCGGCTTCCGCGCCGGCAACGGCGACGACGGCGGCGGCGGTGCGTCGGCCACGGTATGGTCAGTCTATGAGGTCTCGGCGCTGGGTGCACGCGATCGCCATGGCGGCGATGGCGGGCGTTCCCGCGGCGGCCGCGCCCAAGGCGCCGGCGCCGAAGAAGGAGACGGCGAAGGCGCCGGCCGTCCCGACGACGCCGGTGAAGAAGCCGGCGGCCCCGGCCGGCCCCGTGTGGGCGCCGAAGAAGTACGTCGAGGAGGCGATCGAGGGCGCCCTGGCGGGCTCCGACGCGCCGCTGCCGCCCTCGGCCGGCGCCGCCACGAGCGAGAACGCGACGGATGTGCCGCCATACGCCGCCGGCCCGGCGCGGTTCGCCGTGGCGCCGTTCGAGAACCACTCCAACGTGAAGGCGCTCGACTGGTTGATCGCCGGCGCGCCGTTCGAGATCGCGGAGAAGGCGGAGAACGTCCTGGGACTGGCGGCGGCCGGCGGCCCGCTGGCCGTGCCGGGCGCGGCCGTCGAATCCGATCCGGTCTCCGTCGCGGCGTACGCCCGTGACACCGGCGCCACGTACGTCATCACCGGCTGGGTGCAGCGGCCGAACTGGGAGCTCAAGCTCGACGCCGCGGTGTGGAAGGTCACGGCCGGCATCGCGATCGTGGTCGGCGAGGCGAAGCGGCAGGGCCCGATCGCGACGTATCCGCAGATGCTCGGCGAGGTGATGACGGACATGTGGACGAAGGCGGGCGTGCCCGTCGACAAGGCGAGCGCCGAGCGGCTCGCGCGTCCGCTGTCGAAGGACCTCTACCCGGTAGAGCTCATGGGGCGCGGGCTCGGGCACCTGACCGGCGCGCTCGCCGCGGGCAAGGTCAGCCTCAAGGACGCCGAGCACGACCTCGAGCGCAGCGCGTTCATCGATCCGAAGATGTACGAGGCGCAACGGCTGCTCGGCGAGCTGTACCTGGCGGAGGCGGCGGCGGCGGCCGCCCCGGACCCGAAGCTCGTCGCGAAGGCCGGCGGCAAGTTCAACTACGCGAACGACCTCGCGCCCAACGACATCGAGTCCCTCCGCGCGGCCGCCCACGGCGCGGTCGCCGGCGACAAGCACGATGTCGCGCGCGACCTCTACAAGAAGCTCGTCACGCGGCAACCGTGGGACCTCGACGCGCGCTACCAGCTCGGCGCGGCGCTGTGGGCCACGGGCGATGCGCACGCGGCCGAGGTGCAGCTCGCGCAAGTGACGGCCGTCGCGCCCGATCTCCTGCCGGCGCGCCGCGTGCTCGCGCTGATCCATGCCTCGCGCAGCGATACGCCGCGGCTGATCGCCGAGCTCCAGGCGATCGCGGTGCGGGCCCCGGCGGATCTCGACGTCAAGGCCGACCTCGCCAGCGCGCTCGGGGCGCTCGGCAAGTGGACCGAGGCCACGGCGCAGCTCGAGGCGATCGCGAGCCTGCGCACGCCCGACCTCGCGCTCCTCGTCCGCATCGGCGACGGCCACCGCAAGGCGGGCGAGCTCGACGCCGCGCTGCAGTGGTACGGGCGCGCGCAGAAGCTCGCGCCCGAGTCGAGCTATCCGGGCTTCATGGCCGCGCAGGCGCTGTTCGACGCGGGCAAGCTCGCCGAGGCGGTCCGCGCGTACACGCTGCTCCAGAAGTTCAAGGACGACGTCGCGTCGGCGGAAGAAGCGCTCGGCGCGATCGCTCTCGCCCAGGGCCGCAACGACGACGGCGCCTGGTACCTGCGCCGGGCCGCGCGCGAGGCGCCGCGGTCACTCGTCACCCGGCGCGGCGTCATCGCCGCGGAGCTGGCGCGCAAGGACACCGAGTCCGCGCTCGCGCAGCTCGAGCCCGCGCTCGCCGCGTGGCCGGACGACGCCGCGCTCCACTACCTCGCCGCCGTCGCGCACGGGCTGGCCGGCGAGCGCGACGCGGCGCGCGCGGAGCTCGTGGCCGCGCTGGCCGTCGCGAAGGACTACGCCGAGGCCCGCGGCGCGCTCGGCGTGCTCGACGCCGGCGGCCCGATCGCGCTCGCGTATCGCGCGGAGGTCGTGCGGCCGTGGGGCGACGCCGAGGCGCTGACGGCCGAGCTCGATCGGTTCACGCTGACCGCGACGTCGATGGCGGCGGTCCGCGTGAGCTACCAGGCCCACCTGCTCGTGATGCTGGGCGCGCTGGGGCAGGGGCCCGCGGCGAGGCTGCCGCTCGCCACGCCGCGCAGCTGTCCGCTCGCCGAGGTCGCGCCCGCCTGGACCGCCGCGCAGGCCGAGCTCGCCACGTACGCGCACCTCGGCTCGAGCCTCGAGGCCGCGTATCGCTTCGTCGTGCGCCACGACGACACCGGCGCGACGGCCGCGCTCCTCCCGCAGGCGCGCACCGCGGTCAGCGCGGCGAAGAAGAGCTATCGCGTGGCGCTGGCGGACGTGTCGGAGCTCCGCGCGGAGTGGACGCGCTCGCTCGGGCCGGAGCTGCGCCGCTTCGGCTGCACCGATCGGCTGCTCGCGGCCGCGGTCGGTGATCCGAAGAGCTACCACGTGATCCAGGAGGACAAGCCCGAGGCCATCCCGACGCACATGGCGGCGCGCGCGAAGCCGCGGGTGACGTTCTACGTCGACAACGTCGGCTGCCCCGACCCGGTCGACGTCGCGGTCGACGGGACGCCCGTCGGGCAGGTCGGGTCGCACACGCGGAGCGCGTTCCTGGCCGATGGCGGCGAGCGCACGCTGTGCTTGCTCGGCCCGAACGCGGCGCAGTGCGGCGACCGCGGGACCAACCGTACGGTGTACCTCCACGACGGGTGGAGCGTCACGCTCAAGTGCACGACGGAGTCGGCCAAGGAGTCCGCGGCGCCCCCGCCGGAGCCCGAGCGCGAACCGGATCCGGGCGAGTGATCGCGCGCGCGATCGCGAACGAGTAGACTGAGCCGTGGTCCATATTCCAACCCTCTGGTTTGCCTCCCCGCGCGTCCTGCCGCGCGCCGAGAAGCTCCCGGGCCGGGTCGTGGTCCTCGACATCGCCTTCGCCGCGACGGTCGGCACGTCGGTCAGCTTCGAGCGCACCACGAAGCCGTTCCTCGACGGCCTCGGCGACCGCCTCGCCGCGTGGGTCGACCACCACGACCACGAGATGCACGCCGCCTACGCGCGGGACTCGCGGTTCGTCCTCGCCACGAAGGCGCAGCACGGCGCGTGCCCCGAGATGGTGACGCCGGAGCTCGTGCGCCAGGTCGGGCCGATCGACACGATCTGCACGCACGTCGACCTCGACGGCCTCTACGCGGCCGCGAAGTGGGTCCTCGGCGGCGAGGAGCCGTACAGGCACGCCGACGCCGACGCGCGGGCCGTCGACACGCGCACGGGCACGGCCGGCGCGGCCGCCCAGCGGATCGATCGCGCGCTGCGGGCGAAGTTCCGCGACGACCAGCTCAAGCGCGCTGTGGTGCAGTTCCTCGTCGGCGGCATGAAGCCAGGCCTGCAAGACGACCTGATCGCCGAGGCGGCCGAGGAGTTCGCGCGTCGCGACGCGAAGACGCAGGAGCTCGCGAAGCGCTTCACGATCCGCGGGCGCGTCGCGATCGTCGACACGCAGGGCGCGGCGGGCCAGTTCGACAAGACGGATCTCCTGCTCGCCGGCCAGCAGCGCGCCGAGGTCTCGATCGTGCGCGACTCCGGCATGCTCACGATCGCCGCCGGCTTCGACTCGGGCTGGGACTTCGTCGAGCTGTTCGCGCTCGGCGGCGGCATGCCGACGCGGATCACGA
>JANXOM010000164.1 GCA_025353585.1 Deltaproteobacteria bacterium | reverse complement strand
TCGGCGTTGGCGATCGGGTTCACGCGCGAGGTGGCGATCATCGGCGCGACCCTACGCACTCGCGGTCGATCCGGATAGATCAGGCGCGATCAACTTCGCGAAATCATTGACGCGCGACCCGGTGGAGAAGATCCGCACCCTTCTCCGATGGGCGCATTGTCAGCATGCACTCGAAGTGACACTCCGACCCACGCGGCGGTCACGGGCTCGCCGTCGTCGTTGCACGCGAGCTGGAACTCAGACTTCCAACGGGACGCGCCATCCGCTCAGGCCGGAACAAGTTCCGTACGCAGCAGCCGACGTCGAATCTTGAATGCGCTGGAGCCCGAGCCCCGAGCTCCGCCAACCGCTACCCTGAGGTGCGACACATTGACGGCCTTTGTTGATTTCTTGAACTTCGGTTAAGTTCTAGGTTGATTTTTCCGCCTTGATCACTGATGGTTGAGGCGCATGGACAAGCTGCCTTGGGAAATTCACCCCGATCTGACCGAGGAGCGGCTGGCATTTCTGGCGCGTCTGATCCGCTCGGTGCGCGCGGATGCGGTCGATGCTCACGACGCGGACAAAGGTGATACGTCCTGGGGGCTCGGCTGCCGCTCCCACGAGCGCACACTGTTCGCGATCACAAACGCCGCCGCTGGAATCGCATCGAGCTGGCTGAGGGTGGTCGAGCCCGGACTGCACTTCGTCTTCGCAGTTGGGTCGGTGCCGCTGCGCTTCTATCGTGGCGAGGCCGACCACCCGCCGACGAAGTCTCTCCAGCGTAACTACGCCGAGGTTGTGCAGGCGCAGACCTCCATGTTCTCGCTGCCTGGTTTCGCGACTCCCGTGGGCAACGATCTGCGCACCTACCTCTGGCGCATCGCGATCGAGACAAATTTTGACGGCTCGGTGGATCGCGTCGTGCTCGTCGAGGTTAGCGAGGATGGACAGTCCTTGCGCATGATCCACGAGATCCCAGAGTCGATCGTTGGCTACGTCGCACCGGCGGAGCCGAAGCGGAAGGAAGGCAAGCCTCTTCCGGCTCCGAGCGTCGGGCTCAAGTCGAAGAAGAAGAACAAGAAGGCCGACGACAACGAGAACTAGAAGGCCGCCGACGATGGAGAAGACGGATCCCAAGGTCATCGGGGCGCGCGTGCGCATCGCACGACTACTTCAGGAACAGACACAGGCAGATCTCGCGAAACAGTTGGAGGTCACTGCCGCCTTCGTGTGCCAGCTCGAAGCGGGCACTAGACAGCCAGGCGCCGACCTGCTGGCGGCGCTGTCCGTCGTGCTCCGCGTCGAGCCCGAGTTCTTCGTGCGGCATATCAGCGACGAGTTCCGCGACGAGGAGTGCTTCTTCCGCAAGCGAAAAACAACGCCGATGTATGCGCGTAGTCGTGCCCTCGCGCACGGCTCGTTCCTCACCGAGCTGGTCTCTCTCCTCGAGCAACATGTCGACTTCCCCGATGAGGACGTGCCGAACGTGCCTGAAGGTTCAAAGCCCATCGACGAGATCGCCGAGGAATCTCGGGTCGCCTGGGGCCTAGGTGTCGACACTCCAATTGTGAACATGACGCGCGTCCTCGAGAACGCGGGGATTGTCGTCGCGGACTTTGGTAGCAGTCGCAAGGTCGACGCGTTCTCGCGCGCCGGTGCGAGGGCCGTGGTGGTTCGCAACACCGAAACCCAAGCGCCATCGCGTCTCCGATTCGACCTTGCTCACGAATGCGGACATCTGGTGATGCACGCCGGGCAGGACGCGTCCAAACCCGAGTTAGAACCGGCCGCGGATGCGTTCGCTGGTGCGTTCCTTCTGCCCCGGCGAGCATTCGTGGCCGAGTTCCCTCGCACGTCTTCTCCGTCGTGGCAGAGCTTGCGAGAACTGAAGCGACGCTGGGGCGTCAGCCTCTCGGCGATTATTCGGCGCGCCCGGGAACTTCGCCTGATCGACCCGCTATTCTACCAACGTGCATACAAGCAGATGTCCGCGCGAGGGTGGAACACCCACGAACCAGATGAACATCTGATTTCCGACGAGAAACCTGAGTTGATCACCACCGCACTTCGCATGCTCGACGATGCGGGTGAGATCACGCCGGCTGAGTTGGCCCAACGACTCGGCTGGGCACCCGTCCTGTTCACGGAGATCACTGGGGAGCCGTGCGAGCAGTTGCCTGATGACATCATCCCGATCGATCGCGCTCGGCGAGGTCGTGGGGTGGGCTGACAAACATGAGCCCCGCTTCAATCGTTTGGTGGTTGCATAGCCCGGTGTCAGACCTGGCAGCTATGATCACAGCGTGTTGGACATGACCGCGGGCCACGTGGACGAGTACGTGCCGCCGAACCAACGTGACGTCGTCACGATCAGTTCGGATCGCGTCGGGGTCACCAACGGTCTCCTGCTCAAGTTTCCGCAGATCCACGTGGTCGGCGACATCTCCCTCGTCGATCGGCCGCGCATCGCAATCGTAGGTGCCCGAAAGGCGACGGTCGAGGCCCGCCGTCGCGCTGCGCAACTTGCTCGAGACTGCGCACGAGCAGGGGTCGTCGTGGTGTCTGGCCTCGCCGAAGGCATCGACTACGCGGCGCACACCGCAGCGATCGAGCACGGCGGCAAGACCATCGCGGTGGTTGGTACACCGCTCGACAAGGTGTATCCGGCAAAGCACGCCGACCTTCAGCGCCTGATCTATCGGGACCACCTGTTGCTCTCGCCGTTTACCTGGGGCGACAAGTTCGTCCCGACCAACTTTCCCGAGCGCAACCGGATCATGGCGCGGCTCGCAATGGCGACCGTAATCATCGAGGCAAGTGACACGAGTGGGTCGCTCCATCAGGCTGCCGAGAGCGTGCAGGTCGGGCACCCGGTGTTCATCGCTGCCGGCTTGCTCGACAATGACAAGCTCACCTGGCCGAAGCGTTTCATCGGCGACGACAAGCCTCTCGGTCGTGTCCTTCGGACGACCGCCGATGTGATCGACTTCGCCCGCGCGTCATGAGGAAGATCCGCGGACTCGCGCTCGGCACCTACTATGCGAAGGGTGCGGATGCTGCACGGGGGACGCCGAACGCGTCCCAGATGCGGGGCCTCGTCTACGCGGTCAAGGACAACCGTGACCCCCCCAATCCAAAGCAATCGATCCAGCACGGACTACATCCCCTCGATCGGCCGGTGCAGGTGGATCGAACGAACGCGATCGAATACGTAACCGCCATGCTCGCGAACCGGATCGACAAGCTCACGAAGTTCTTCAAGGTCGAGGATCCCGACGCGATAACGCTCGTCCCAGTCCCGTCCTCATCAGTGACAGCAGCGACGATCCAGACGGCTCGGTTCCGCACGTTGCGGCTCTGCCACGCGCTCGCAGGAGTTGGATTCGGTCACGTCGCCGTCCTTGCCGTTCAGCGAAAGGCCGTCGAGGGCAAGACCAAGGGGAACCGGCGCACCGCCGACGAGATCTTTGCGGGGTTCGCGCGCACGTCGACGCCGATTCCTCGCGGCAGCACGCTCGTGCTCGTCGACGACAACGTTCAGAGTGGTGCGAGCATCGCAGCTCTCGACAAGCTGCTAGGTGCATCGAAGCCGACGGCGGCATTCGCGGTCGCCGTGACGGACTCGCAGCCGTACGAGGACGCGGCCAAGGCGCGGACCTTCAAGATCGAGTACGACGAGACCGACCGTGAGTTGGACGTCTCGATCATCCTCAGTTAGCGCTCATCGCGCCGGCCACCACACCAGGCTGAGGACGCTGCCGTACGCCTCCATCACGAACACCTCCTCCATCACTTCGTCGGAGTCGCGAGCGGTCGGCGACCACGCCTGGGCGGAGACGTGTTGCGCGCCCGGCCACACCTTCTTCTTCGCGAAGTAGTCGTGGGCCAGGCTGTCGCTGTGCAACGGCTCGCTCTTCTTCAGGCGGGTACCGAAGTCACGCCGACCTCGGTTGCTCACGACCTTGCCTTCTTGGGAGATGAACAGCGCGACACGTTCCCACGACAACTCGATGAAACGGTGGGCAGTAGCGGTCAACGACACTTGAAAACCGGCGGCGATCGCCTGCACCTCCCTCCACGCCGGCTTCTCCACCTTGTCGACGGCCCTCTGGAACAGCGCCTCGGGCATCAACAGTTCGGCGGCGAAGGCGTTGGCCTCTGGCTCGCGGCCACTGCGGTGGTAATCGGCGCGCAGGTCTTCGCCTGTACAGAAACCCAAGTAGCTGACGTCGGGGTGAACCTCGAAGTGGCCGAGCTCGTGCGCGATCGCCCATCGGCGTTGGTCTGTCGGGAGATCGTCGACGGAGATGATGGCGCGATCGCCCATGCGCAGCAGATTGGCGCGCGCGCCCCGCGTGGGCGCGGCGCGCACCAGTGCTCCACGAGCATGTGCGATCGCTTCGATCTCGATCTCGGTCGGGTGCTTGAGCCCAAGCTCGGAAAGCACCTCGCGCGCTCGCGCAACGGCGACGCCGGGCATTGGATCGCGCTGACGGCGATCACTGATCATCGTCGAGGCCGAGCAGGTGGCGCAACGCGCGGATCTGCTCCGCCAACTCCTCGGCAGGAGCATCCACGTACTTGTGGAAGTTCGCGCTGACCGCCTGTGGCGCCCTTGCGATTAGGTCACGAAATACGAGCTGCAACTCGGTCTTCGACCGGACAGGTTCGACCCGACGAGCTTCGTAGCGCTCGCGATCCTGTTGGTACCCCAGCCTCATCGCTTGGAGGCGCGCCACTCGCGCGGCCTCCTTCGCCGCGTCAGCGCGCGCGCGCACCTCGGCCGCCCAGACCGCGGGGGTAGTCGATAGCCGCGACATCGTCGACGCGATCTGCTCGGGCGTAGCCTCGACATCATCGAGCGCTTCGTCGAGCAGTTCTAGCTCGCGAGTATTCTTGTCGCTCATGATGCTCTCCGCTTCTTCAGCTCGCCGAAAAGCTCCGGATGCTGAGTTTCGAGTCGTCGTTGTAGCTTGTTTCGCACGCGAGAGACCTTTGCCACATCCCATCCGACCGCAGCCGCGATGTCCTCGCGCTTGGTGGGTCCGTCGAGAACTGCCAGGTAGAAGGCCGTGAGTTCATCGTCATCGGAGACGCAGCTCTCGATGGCGGCAAGGATCTCGGTCTGCCGCTTCGCGAAGGCGTCAAGATCGCCACGGTCGACATCGCCATCCTCATCCAGCTCGACGGGGTTGCGGCCATCGGCCTTCTTCTTCGACGAGACCAAACTCTTGATCACGCCGCGGAGGAACGACTCCAGGTCGACGTAGCCCGCGGACTTCTTCCAGTGGCGCTTACCCGCGAGGCAGCGCTCGATCGCGAGATCTACCAGCTCCTTGGGGTTCATCTTGTGCGTCTCGTGCTTGGAGGTCGTGAACCAGCCGACGCGGCTCATCCGCTTCTCCGCATATGTCGCCAGACGCGGCAACATCGCCTCGAGATTGGCGGTCGCGATCGCCTCGACCAGGTCGTGTTCTTCGTCGTTGCTCACACCTTCCCTCCCCTTAGCTCCACGGGCGCCCGTTTCTGATCATGAGGATAACTCCTGGTAATCGCAGGACGAAAGCGTCGTGATCAGAAACGCGTTCGTGTGGAGCAGATCGGTGCGTACGGCGGATTTTTCCCCCGCCCAGGACCACCACCATGAGCACCGAATCTATCGACATCCAAGAGTACGCCAAGGCCGGCAAGCCGGTCCCCACCACCGGCCCTTACAAGATCCGCGTCAACAAGGACTTCTTCGACTGGCCCAAGCCGACGATCTCCGGAGCCGAGATCCTCAAGCTCGCCAAGAAGGACCCGGCGAAGAACGCGGCGTACGAGTTCGTCAGCGGCAAGCCGCAACGGGTGAAGCCCGACGAGCACGTCGACCTGACGGCACCTGGCGTCGAGCGCTTCGAGACGCTGCCGCTCGACCAGACGGAGGGGTGATCATGACGCGCCGCCGCCAGTTCGATATGCCCGAGGAGGATCGCGACTTCCTCGACAACCGCCTCAGCCTCGAGTGGGAGGCCGTGCGGGAAGCTGACGTGCGGCGCTTGGTCGTCCTGAAGTACGCCGTCCCGGATGGATACAACGTGGCCGACGCGGATCTGTTCCTGCGCCTGGAGGCCGGTTACCCGGACTCCCAGATCGACATGGTGTTCTTCTACCCGGCCCTCAGCCTCAAGAGCGGCAAGCGGATCGGTGCGACCGACGGCCGCCAGTCGTTCGACGGCCGCGAGTGGCAGCAGTGGTCGCGCCACCGCACGCCGCAGAACCCGTGGATCCCCGGTGTCGACAACATCGAGCGCCACATGCTGCTCGTCCGCGAGTGGCTCGACAAGGAACTGAGGACGTAGCCATGCCCGCGATCACGCTCACGATGACCGATCGCCAGCACAAAATGCTAAAGGAGCACCTGTTCCCAGGCGACGGCTTCGAGTCCGTCGCACTCCTCCTGTGCGGACGAGCGCGCGGAATCCAAGGCGCCGAGGTTCAACGCCTCGTCGTCCACCGCGTCGTAGTCATCCCACACGCGGACTGTCCTGTGCGCACGCCGTCACGTGTGACGTGGAGGACGCACCCGTATCTGCTCGACCTGCTCACCGAGACTGCGACCAAGCGCATGGCGATCGTCAAGATCCACAGCCACCCGACCGGCTACGAGACGTTCTCGTCGACCGACGATGACAGCGACCGCGAGCTGTTCGAGCGAGTGTTCCCGTTCCTCGACACCAGCGAGTCCCACGGGAGCGCGATCATGCTGCCCGATGGGCGGACCTTCGGCCGGTGGTTCAACGACCAGCTGATCGCGACGCCGTTCGCCCACGTCGGAAAGATCGGCGACGACATCGAGATCTGGCCGTCGGCGCGTCCACCAGAAGGCGATCAGGCCGGGCACCTGCGAACGCTCCAGGTGTTTGGCGAGGCGACCTTCGCCATGATGCGCCGCCTGCGCGTCGCGGTCATCGGCTGCTCCGGCACCGGCAGCATCGTGATCGAACAGCTCGCGCGCCTGGGCGTTGGCCACTTGATCTTGGTCGATCCGGATCTGATCGAGCACAAGAACTTGAACCGCATCCTGAACGCCACCGCCGAGGA
Source organism: Deltaproteobacteria bacterium (assembly GCA_025353585.1). Taxonomy (GTDB): domain Bacteria; phylum Myxococcota_A; class Polyangia; order Haliangiales; family Haliangiaceae; genus JABFXX01. Next base: position 55,368 of record JANXOM010000164.1, on the reverse strand, counting down.
TGCAGCGCTGCGCCGGCCGAAGGTTGAGGTGATGGCGCGCGCGATCGCGCGCATGGGACTGGGAACGACCGTGGACATTTATCAGGCAAACCTGCTCACGCCCCCAGTGGTCCGCGCCGTCAGCACGGCCGACATCTTGTTCGGATGCATGGACGGCGTCGAGGGTAGGAACGCGCTGAACAGGATCGCGGTCGCGTACACGCAGCCCTACTTCGACGTCGGCGTGCGACTCGACGCGGATGGGAACGGTGGCATTGAGGACATCTGGGGGACGGTGCACTATGTGCAGCCCGATGGCTCCTCGCTTGCTGAGCGACAATTACATCGCCCCACCGACGACAATTACATCGCCCCACTTTGAGGCGTCCTCATTGGTCGACGGCGTGCTCTTTCCGAGAAGGAGAGGCAGGCCGGGTGCGACCAGCGAGCGACGCGCAAGTGAGGAAACTGATGGAAGAGATGAGCAAGCACGGGCGCATCGGGCAGGCCGCGCTGAAAGCGGGCATGGACAGGAAGACCGCGCGGCGATATGTGGCCGACGGCAAGCTGCCGTCGGAGCTAGTGACGCCTCGCGAGTGGCGGACGCGCAGCGATCCGTTCGAGGCGCACTGGCCGGAGATCGAGGAGCGGCTCGCGCAGACCCCCGAGCTCGAGGCCAAGACGTTGTTCGAGCTGTTGCAGGAGCAGCACCCCGAGCGCTACGCCGACGGCCAGCTGCGCACGCTGCAGCGGCGGGTGCGTCACTGGCGCGCTGCGCGTGGTCCCGAGCAGCTGATCACGCTGGCGCAGCTGCATCGCGCCGGCGAGGCGGCCCAGACGGACTTCACGAGCACGATGGAGCTTGCGGTCACGATCGCCGGGCAGGTGTTCGCCCACCTGCTGTGCGTGCTCGTGTTGCCGTACTCGAATTGGCAGTGGGCGACCGTGTGCCTCTCCGAGTCGATGGCGGCGCTGCGCAAGGGCGTGCAGCGGTCGCTGTTCCAGCTCGGCCGCGTGCCGCGCTACCACCAGACCGATAATTCGACGGCAGCGACCCATCGCATTCCCGACGGCCAGCGGGCGTGTTTCGCCGACGGCAAGCGACCGTTCAATGCCGAGTACGTCGCGCTGATGCAGCACTTCGGGATGACGCCGCGGACGACGGCCGTCGGCGCCAAGGAGCAAAACGGCGACGTCGAGGCAGCCAATGGCGCGTTCAAGCGCCGACTCGAGCAAGCGCTGCTGCTCCGCGGTAGTCGTGACTTCGACTCGATCGACGCGTGGCAAGACTTCGTCGACCAGGTCGCGCGCAAAGCCAATGGCAATCGCGGCACGCGCGTGGCCGAAGATCTCGCGGCGATGCGCGAGCTGGCGGTGTCGAAGTTGCCGGAGTATGTCGAGGAGCAGGTGCGCGTCAGCGACTGGAGCACGGTGCGGATCAAGCACTGCGCGTACTCGGTGCCGTCACGCCTGATCGGCGAGTGGGTACGGGTCCGGCTGTTCGAGGACAGGCTGGAGGTTCACTTCGCCGATGAGCTTCAGCTCGCGTGCGAGCGGCTGCGCGGACGCAATCTGCATCGGGTTGATTACCGGCACGTGATCTGGTCGCTGATCCGCAAGCCCGGCGCGTTCGCACGCTACGTGTATCGCGAGGAGATGTTCCCCTCGGTCGTGTTCCGCGCGGCGTACGACGCGATCCAGACGCCGCATCACGGCATCAAGGGCGACCTCGAGTATCTCCGGATCCTGCACCTCGCGGCGAGCACGATGGAAGCCGATGTCGCCGTCGCACTCTCGCTGCTGCAGATGGCGGGCAGCGCGATCACGTCCGCCGCGGTGAAGGCGATGATCGCCACCCCGAGCAGCATCGCGGTGCCGCTGCTCGCGCCGTCGGTCGTGGATCTCAGCGCGTACGATGCCTTGCTCGTCGAGGCCGCCGCATGACGACGATCGCCGCCTCGGCGCCTCCGCTCGCCTCGCTGACGATCATGCTGCGCGCGCTCAAGCTGCCGACGATCAGCCGACACGCCGACGAGATCGCGCGGCTCGCCGAGCGCGAGGGCTGGACGTTCGAGCGCTACCTGCATCACCTCGTCGAGCTCGAGAGCCTTGAGCGCCGCCGCCGGCGGCTCGAGCGCTATCTCAAAGAGTCCGAGCTGCCGCGCGACAAGACACTCGCGACGCTCCAGCGCGCGCGGCTGCCGACTAAAGTGCTCAAGCAGCTGCCGTCACTGTGCGAGGGCGGCTTCGTCGAGCGCGGCGACAATCTGCTCGCGTTCGGGTTACCAGGACGCGGCAAGACTCACCTCGTCTGCGCGATCGGCCACGAGCTGATCCAGCGCGGCTATCGCGTGCTGTTCACGGCGACGTACGCGCTCGTGCAGCGGCTGCTCTCGGCGAAGCGCGACCTGCGTCTCGAGAAGGAGCTCGCGATTCTCGATGGCTTCGACGCCGTGATCCTCGACGACATCGGCTACGTCCAACAAAACCGCGACGAGATGGAGGTCTTGTTCACGTTTCTCGCGGAGCGCTACGAGCGGCGCTCTGTGATCATCACCAGCAACCTCGTATTCAGCGAGTGGGACCGGATCTTCAAGGACCCGATGACCACCGCTGCCGCGATCGACCGCATCGTCCACCACTCCGTGATCCTCGAGATGACGGGCACCAGCATCCGCGTCGAACATGCACACTCGGAACGCGCCGCCCAAGGACCGGCAGCCGACCTGCCGACGACAACTACGCCCGCCGCCCCAACCCTCACCGCGAAAGGCATCCCCACAGCGACAGCTACCCAGACGAAGACCAAGAACCGAACCCAGTCAAACGACGAGGCCGATGGGGCGATGTAGTTGTCGTTGATGGGTGTATGTAATTGACGTCAGCCACGCGAGCGATCTCACCAGCTTGCTCTCAAGCTCGCTGGGGTAACTCCCCGCACGGTGGGCGTGGGCGCCAGGCCGAACGTGCCGCTTGACCGGCGCGACCGCGCTAACGTCAACCTTCATGGGCCACGGGAGGAGCAGACGTTGATGCGCTCGTTGCGCGTCGAAAGGATCTGCTCGGCTCGGATCAACTTGACGCCAAAATCCTGCGTCGTCGCGCAGACGTGGTGCGACAGCGAGCGAATTGTCATTCCGCGCGTGAGCGTCCGGTCGACGGTTCCGAGCTGCCCTCGAAGTTCGCGACCAGCCGCTCGATGCGCTCGGCTTTCGGACCGTTCGTCCGAAGGTTCGCCCGACGCAGAAGCCCCTCGATGTCCGGGGAGCCAAGGCAGCCTAGCAGTGTCGCCTCTGCTCGCTCCGCTTCCCAGAGCGTCTGGATCTGAACTTCTTTGGTGCCCGACCGCTTCAAGTCGAACTCGATCAACACCGATGTGAGCTCGTGCGCTCGAAGCAAGTCGAAGAGCGAGCCGAACGAAGCGCGCTCTAAACGGCGTGCCTCGCGAACCTTCTCGGGTGGATCGGGAGTGGCCGCAACGTCCTTGTCGGCGCTGACGTAGTCGATCAGCCGGCTTACGATCTCCTCTTTGGAGCCCGACACGGCAGCCCCTAGTTCGCGGCAAAGTTCCTTCAGCCGATCGATGCCGATTTGGCGAAGCAAGAGCATCGCTCGCGGTTGGACCATGTTCGTGATCAGTCGCGCGATCCGATCGTCTTTGTTGCCGCTCGTCGGCAACGAAATAGCAGCCAGCGCGTCGTGCAGCTCGGTGTTCGACAAGTATCCGAACAGCCGCGATGCGTCCTTGCGCGCCATGTCGAGTCCGATGACCCGTCGTACCGTTCCGACCTGGTCTTTCGGAATCAACACGCGACCCTCGCGAACGAAAAGAATCCCAGCTGCGGTCAACGCTCCGAATTCGCGCTCGAACAGATGCGGCGTGCGCCAGAACTCGCGCAAGTCCGCGTGATGCTCGATGAGAAAATGCTCTGCTTGCGCGATGCCGAGCTCGTGCCGAAGGACGACCAGAATGGACGCTTCCAGTGCATCGATCTGATTGTCGTTGCTACGAGCGAGGTGGAGCACTTTCCGATAGACGCGAAGGTGGTCGTCGCGACCTACGACAAGGCCGGCGTCGACCGCGACACAGATGCGGGTCGTCTCTGCCTGTACGAGCGACGGGAACTGGGCGACGGGCAGCGAATAGTCGTCCGCCTCGAGCAAGAGCGCCAGCATCGCAAATGTCGGCGGCTGCCGATTGAACGTGAAGTCTTGCAGGAACCGATGGCTTCGCAGCACGCCTTCGATCGTCGCTCGTAATTGAGCGTCCCCTAGATTTTCCTCGGCGTGAGCTTCCTCGCGCGCCATTCGCAGCAAGTCGTCGCGGGCCACGTCGGCAAGCAAATCTGCGAGTCTCATTGTTCCTCGTGGTCGAATGGGTGCCCCAGAAAGTGCCGCCACAATTCCTCCGCCTTCGCGGCGTCGACAGCGCGTTCCTCGTCGAGTAAGACTTGGTACCGTACGTTCGAAACGCCCGGATCGGCCTCTCGAATGGTGGGGACTTCGGACGTCGGATACCACTCTGGCTCCGCCAGAAGGACGTAACGCGTGTTGTAGGCGTGACTCGAGTTGCGCGAGTAGCCCGCCTTTAGAAGTCCGCGTAAGAGTGCAGCTCGGTCGACCACGACGAGTTCGATACCTTCGACAAGGTCCTTTACGGTCACGCCCCTCACCGGGTCTTGTTTGACCCACAAGGAAAGCAGGAACGACGGATTCATTCCCGTGGGAGCACCGACCTGTGACAGCGAAAGGTGATGTTGCCGAGCATAGCGAGAAGCCTTCACCTCGGCGGCGACGCCGTCGATGAAAAAGTCCGTGGCGTCGCGCTCCGGTCCTCGCCAGCCAGCAACGAGAGTTGCGGCATCCGACGAGTGGTATACAAGCCAGAGCTCGCCCCACAGACCTAGTTCGAGCTCGGCGCTCGGACGTGCTGCGGATGCGAGTAGCGCCTGCCACTCGGCCACGATCTCCGCAATCTGCTCCCACGATGCCAGCTCGGGTAGGCGGGTAGCAATGTCCACCGCGAGAACGGAGAAGGCTTCGGTGACGTCGATATCGTTGCAAACGATCGCAGCTGCGGCGCCTTCCCACTCTTCCTGGCCATAGCGGAATCGCGCTGCTCTGATCGCTCGCAGCTCGCAGCCCGCCGCGCGTTTGCTGATGGCACGCGAGTCTACTTCGGCAAGTGGGACGACAAGAGCGGGAAGTCCGTCGCGCGTGATGGCGCCGTAGCACTGGCGAACGCGTGCGACGAGGGCGTAGTCGTCTACCGCCCCGACCGTCTCGGTCCGCCAGGCTTCGCGGAGCGTCGTGACGAGCTCGGCGCTACTCGACATCGGGCGTGACGTTGATGAGCAACGACTTCATGTCGCGATCGAAGACCAGCGTCGGATACCAGTACGCGCTCGCCCGTTCGCCGCGGATCTTCTTCCCGTCGTCTCGGAAAGCGCAGATCACCGGGCCGTCCTGTTCCCGGATCTCTGCGAGTTCTTTGCTGCTGAGCGCGCCGCCGATAAAGTGGCTAATCTCGCGGCTCATCTTTCGCGTGTAGATGTACGCGCGTCCTTTGACGCGCTCTCGCTGATGCTCGAGAACCTTTCGAAGAACGGTCGGCGCCCAACTATTCGAGGTCTCTTTCTCGTTGAAGGGGAGGTCTTCGACGAGCGCAAGGAGCTCGTCGAACGAGATCGGCTCGAGTTGGGAGTCGAGCGTGAACTGGCCTCCCACGAGGTTCTTGATGCGCCCTGTCATCGCTTCGTGGTCCTTGGGCTTCATCTTGAGATCGGGATGCGTCGGAAACACTTGATCCGTCGCATCGAAAGCATCGATGTAAGTCGGGTCTAGAACCGCACGGCGAGTCGGGTTGAGGTTCTTGGCTCGTTCCATCGCGATCGGGCGGCTCATGTCGGCGCTTGCTAGGTGGCGCCGCAGACGTTGCTCGATCTTATGGATCTCGTGGAATCTCAGGGCTAGTTGCTCCGGCAGGAACACGCGAGTGAGTGGCATGATTTTGTGTCGGTAACCGTACATGCGCGCGTGCTGGAGCATCGTATCCATCTGTCCGGTCTTCGGCTCACGCAGGTAGTACGTGACGAGCAAATTCTCGATCGTGACACCGCGACCGATGATATTTCCACCGATGATGAAGTTGAGTCCTTTGCTCGGTTCGGGCCTGGCACCGAGCTTTGCGTTCATCACGAGCACTTTTCGATTGACGAGTCGATTGACAATCTGGTCGAGCACTACCGACAGCGGGGGGCGCTCGGGCATTGTCTTGCCGAGTTCGTCGTAGGCCAGCGTGAGCTTGTCCAGCGGCTCGCCCTTCCTCGCTTCCAGGGCGTTGCTGATTTTCTCGAGATAGTCGCGAACATGGTTTTCTAGCTGCGCGTGCTGATCGCGGAGTTGACTCGTGTGACAGAGGAAATTCTGTCCGCCCTTTGCCGTCACGGGATCTGCAATGAACTGGACCGCTGCGGCCACTAGGAAAAAGGCAAGTGCGTTGCGAAGCCCCGTCGGCGCTTCGTCGATGCCATCGAGAATTGCCTGCGACTCCGCGTCCGGCACGAAGACCAGCGGAGCCTTGGGGCCCTCGACGTGCTCCTGCTCGAAGAATCGCTCGCCCCCGGTGTAGCCCTCCCCTGGTTCCAATAGACGGGTGAACGATGGCCTCAACTTGGTTCCCACAGATTGAAGCAGCAACGCGTACGGTGTCGCGGTGACCTGTAGGAACACGTGGTGTCGCAGCGTCGACGTCAACTCTTGAGCAACGCGCGTGTAGATCGCGGTCGGGTCGACGTCGTCACTGCGCTTGCTTCGCGCGAGATTCGCGTCGAGGGTGGCTTGATCGGCCTCGTCGTCGAGAATCAGCGCCGGGTAATCTGGCGCCCCGACTTTGTGTAGGAATTCGATCAGGTCTTCCAAGCGCGTGCTGTTCTTGGAGCAGATGACAACGAGTCCGGCTTTCCCGATGTACTTCGCGATGTGTTTGTCATCGGTCGCCCAGCCATCGGCCCGCAACGCATCGACGGTGATGGGGCCCTCGAGTGCCGCGAATCGATCGGTGGTCTGTCCGACGAGTTTGACGTTGTCGGATGTCAGTACGACCACGACTCGGAACCCGTTGTCGATCGCAGCTGCGACAAGCGCGATCATCGCGACAGTCTTTCCACTCTGAATTCGTCCGTAGAGCAGACCAGTACACGGGGCAGCCGGAACGGATTGGTTGGCACTGGCCGAGCCAGTCGCTCCGACTTCTCCTTTTGCCACCACCGACTCGTACGCCGTACACACGCGCGCGAGTAGATCGAGCGCGTCGGCCTTGATTTTTATTAGCGCGGTGGCTGGCATCCCCTTCGGTCCGGCCCCGAGCGATTCCAACGTTCCAAGCAGGCAGGCCCCGTCCACGTTAAGTGCCGGCCCGCCCTCCTCGATTACACTGACTGACCCTACAGCGCTCATTTCGCCACTCTACCAAACCGGCCCGACAGATCGCGGCCACGCGCCCGCAACCGTGCGCTCGCTAGCGCGCGGACGAGTTCGGTCGGGACCGCGTAGAAGGTGGGACACCGAACCGGTCACAGTTCTTAACAAGCGGGCAGACCGTGCATGCGGGCGCCTTCGCCGTACAGATCAACCCGCCGAGGTCGAGGATGGCCCAATTGAACTGTTTCGCCTTTCGAGGCGGGAGCAATCGCGCCGCCACCGCCCAGAGGTCGTGCGCGGTGGCCAGCCGCTCGGGTGGTTCAGGTAGCGAGAAAAAGCGTTGGTAGATCCGCGAGACGTTCGCGTCGAGCACAGCGACCTGCTGGTCGAAGACAACGCACACGATCGCGTTCGCCGCATAGCGACCGACCGAGGGGAGCTCGATCAACTCTTCAATGGTCGTCGGGATCGCTCCGCCGTGCGCCTCCATGACGTACTGGGCGCAAGCCACCAGCCCCGCTGCGCGTTTTCGGTGTAGGCCCAGCGGGAAGAGCATTGCCTCGAGTTCGTTCGGCGAAGCGCAGGCGAGGTCCGGCGGCGACGGATACCGCTCGAGGATCTGTTTGGCGACCGTCGCGACCAGTTCGGCGCGGGTCTTCGTCAGCAGGATCTCGGTGACGAGCGCTGCGTAGGGTGTCAGGCCAGGTTCCCGCCAGAAGAAGTGCCGCCCCTTGCGCCGTGCCCAAGCCAGGAGCTTGCGCCTGAACAGCACGATCCGCCGATCGGCGAGGCGCGAGACCAGGGTGCCTCCCCGGCCGGGACGTTTCCGTCTCTGCGCTGATGGCCGCGTCACGTGGCGTTTCTACGGCTCCGAGCGCTGACAGGCTAGCCGAAACCGTCGAGAGATGAGCCATGTCTCTTCTCCGATGTCGGGGGGGTATGCGATCCTAGATGCCATGGATGGCGGCAGAGGAGCCCAGCTCAGTCTCTCGTGGAGCGCGCCGGCGAAAGGCCCGCAAAGCGGGCTACGTGTTGCCGGGCTCTTCGCGGGCATCGGGGGCGTCGAGTTAGGGCTCGGAAGCGCGGGACATGGCGCGCAGCTGATGTGCGAATGGGACGACGCGGCTCGGCGTGTCTTGAGTTCTCGCTTCCCGGACATCGCTCTCGCGGGTGACGTGCGCGAACTGAAGTCGCTGCCGAAGGTCGATCTGATTTCGGCGGGATTCCCATGCCAGGACCTCTCGCAAGCTGGTGCGACCGCGGGCATCCGAGGTTCCCGTTCTGGCCTCGTTTCGGAAGTGTTTCGGCTGCTCGACAAGTCCAAGCCGCGGTGGCTGCTGTTGGAGAACGTTCCGTTCATGCTCCAGCTGGACCGAGGCGAGGCGATGCGGTTCCTCACCACCGAGCTTAGCAACCGCGGTTATCGCTGGGCCTACCGCGTCGTCGACTCGCGCTCGTTCGGAGTCCCGCAACGACGACGGCGTGTACTCGTGCTCGCTTCGAGGACCGAAGATCCGCGCGCCGTATTGCTCGCGGACGACGTCGGTCATGACGCCAGGCCGAGGAAGTTCTTCGACGACAACGCGAAGCTACCGAAGAGCGTCGCTTGCGGCTTCTACTGGACGGAGGGGACCCGCGGGTTGGGCTGGGCAACCAACGCCGTGCCGACGCTGAAGGGTGGCTCCGGCTTCGGAATTCCGTCGCCTCCGGCGATCGTACTACCTGCACGCGGTGGCGCGGAGCATCGGTTCGTCACCCCCAGCATCCAGGACGCCGAACGGCTTCAAGGCTTCGATGCCAACTGGACCGAACCAGCGGTAAACGGTTCGGCGAAGAGTAGTACCGCTCGCTGGAAACTGGTCGGGAACGCTGTGAGCGTCCCGGTCTTCGGGTGGGTCGGCGGCCGGTTGAACGAGCCCGGGAAATACCGATCGGACCTCGATCGACCGATGACAGCGCGAGTGTGGCCCTCAGCGGCGTGGTCGATGGACGGGACGGTGGTTGCGTCGGGGGTGTCCGAGTGGCCGGAGCCGATCGTGCCGGAGCCGCTGCACACGTTCCTTCGCTTCGAATCGCGCGACCTGTCACTTCGAGCAGCAAAGGGATTTCTGAGCCGCTTTGAAAAGAGCACGCTCGGGAAACCGGACGGATTTGTTCCGGCCCTCAAGGCCCACATCGTACGGATGAGCACGACCGAGTGATCTGGGCCATAGATAAGGCGCAGCAGCGGTTCGACCTGGCACACGCCAAGCTGGGTACCGCGCAAACGCAGCTGCAGCGTTTTCTCGAGGAGCAGCTCGAGGCTACCGGCGCGATCAAGAGTTACGGAACGAGCTCCTCTCCGTCCCAACAATTGAAGAACAAGCTGTCCCAGGCGATGACGATTCCCGGTGGAATGCTGACCCTCTCGCTAGAGAGTCGCGCCGTGCACGACCGCGCTGTCGCAACGCTCGTGGACGATTGGGGGACGAACGTGGGCTGGCAGAAGTCGGTCTCGTGCGTCGCCATCGTCCATCCCGCTGATGCCGGATGGAAGCTGGCCACCATCGTGGAGTGGTCTCCGAGCGATTTTCCGCGAGCGGTCCGCGAACGACTGTTTCCCGATGTCGTGGTCAAACAAGCGGTGGGTTCGCCGGCCGCCGAGGCGGCCTCCGGCACGGCGGTGAAGAGCGGCGGTCAGGCGAAGCCTGGCGCGCTGTATTCCGTCGATGCACGGCGGTCGAATGCGGAAGTGCGCGCGGCAGAACGCCTCCCTGTAGCCCTCGTGGAGAGCGTCATGGCACTCTCCCCGCAAGACCGTGCCGCGGTCGCTGTGATGATCATCGAATCACTCGTTCTAAAAGCAACTTGAACAAGTGGTCATGAACGATGCAGCGCGATTGGCAGCCACGGCGGCACAGCCGCCTGCTCCTGCGCGCCGAACCTCTGCAACTCGAGATCGTTGACTTCGCTCAGGTAACCCTTCCGCACGTCGACGTCGACATGAGCGGAAGGCCGAACGACGTACAGTGGGAACACCCAGCCATGCGCGGTGTACACGACCGGTCCCGACAGCGCCGTCACCTCGCGGTCACCCTCACGACAACGCAGTAGTGACAGATGCGGCAGCGAGGCCGCGCGAACGAGATCGACCCCGGCTGGCAGAGACAGTCGAACGTTCTGCGCTTCGACGAGGCTGTGGGCGACGAGCTTGTCCATCTGCTCGCGGTCGACTTCGAGCGTTACCTCGGACGGCGTCCCACCGGGCCACTCCTGCACACCGATCGGCAACTTGCGTCGGCGGGCCGTCTTCACCAGCAAGTCGACGACCAACCCGCGGTGGCACACGTGCCGTTCGACCGGTGACTTGCACGCGCAGAAGAAGATCACTCGCCGGCCACCCGCCGCGGCCGTTGTGATGCGTTCGAGTAGGAGGTCGATGTCCTCGGGTCGGTCGAGCGTGGGCTCGGCGACGTCGCGGTCGCCAATCATGCGGTTCCCGAGTCCCCGCAGCCAGGCGTACCGGTCTGGCCCGAGTTGTTGCTCGAATGCGCGCTCTCGGAATCCAAGTGCACGGACTTGTCGGCGTAGCCGCACGTCGACCCAGAGAGGCGGAGCGAACCCGCGTGCCGCCTCGACACGATCCATCATGTCGACGAGTTCGCGGGTGTGGTTCCCCCATCCGTAGTAGCCCCACGAGAAGGCGAGTACCGGGACACCATGACCAACTGCCTTTGCGACTGCCACGTCCGGCGTTGCCGATGTTCGGTTCTTGGCAACTGGTAGGTCGTGCTCGTTCGCGACTGCGTTCGCGTCATCCGGGATCGTGAGGATGCCGCGGTAGACCACGACCAGATCCTTGCGGAGCGCGCCGTTGATAGCCGCGCGGATCGCCACTGCGATCTTGCCGTCATCGCGCAGGCGCTCGAATGGGAGCCCAGCCACGTCGCGAGCGCGTTCGGCGACTGCCCGGACGACGTCGACGCGCGGCATTGGACTGTCGCGCAGCACTTCGGTGAGCAAGGCTTGCCAATCGTGGCGCTCGAGCTGTTCCGGCCCTTCGATGCACGCACGTACGTAGCCACGCTGTGGCCTGTCCATGCAGCCCTCCGCGACGTTGCGGTCGATGGCTTTCTGGATCGCTCGGTAGAGTTCACCCGCCGAGTCGAGCCGCTGATAAGCGAGCGCGCCGCGCTCGCGCAGTGTTGCAGCGGCCGCCCGAACAGCATCGTCCTTGGTCAATGCGCCGCGCAGGATCAGCGCGTGCCACACGGCATCTTCCTGCTCCTCAGGGTCGCTCGTGAGGAACGGCTCGATCGGGCGCGCCTTTCGCGCTGGGGGTGGGCGCGGCTCTGGCGGCGGCGCGGCCGGTGGATTCGCATTCGCAACGGGCGTTGTCGCTGCTTCGAAGCGAAACCCGTACGAACCTGATGGCGGGCCGAACGATTCGACCACCAGCGGCGCGAACCGTTCATTGTCGTTGGTCTGTGCGGGCCCGATTCGCGCGCGCAGATCCACTTCGAGGGCGTGTTCGCTCAGATCGAACACGTGCGGCTCCAGGAAAGGGGCCGCCAGCGCGGCCGTCATCGGCTCCGCGAGCATTGGAGGCATCAGCACGAGCAACTGCGCCATTTGCGGCGCCGCGAAATCAAACGAGAGGCAATACGTCTGCTCGAGATCCAGGTTCTGGACTTGCGTGAAGAGCGCTGGCGCCATTCGCGCGATCTGGAACATGCGCACCCGAGTGAACACGATCGTGTCGTCGCCGCGGCCCTGGGCGAGCAACGACAACCCGAGGTCTGGTTCGATCTCGTTCACACGTTCACCGAGCTCACGATGTCTGGCGTCCTTTCACCATGGTCCCCGAATCGTTGCCGCGACGAAACGGCCGGGCGTCACTTGTGCGTCTCCGCGGTCACATCGCCGCCCTTGACCAAGCGCACCGCGCGCCCGTGAACCTCGGCGCAGATTTTGTCCGGCCCCTTCGCCTGCGCGAGGACGTACGTGAGGATGAACGAGTCGGCGTCCTGGATGTTGGAGATCGCGTCGAACGCGGCCGCCGCGACCGCTTGATGCGTCAGCGGATCGGGGCCCACGCGCGCGAGATCGCCGAAGCCGAACCAGTACGTCGTCGCGTCGCCGCGCTTCACGCACGTCTTGCCGACGATCTGATCGAGCAGCTCGAAGCCGACGCTGCCGTCCAGGGCCGGACCGTTGCGCGGTCTGAGATCGATCATCATCAAGCTACCCGTCCGCTCTGGCGGCGGTTCCGGATGCTCCACCACCGGCGGCGGCTCGCATGCTCCGACCCCGACGACCAACCCGAGCGCCACGATCGTTACCTTCATCCACGCCTCCGCCAGTTACAGAATCGCGTCGTACCGCTGCGCGACGAGCCACGTTAACACGTGCACAAACGGCGAACGCCGTCGCTACCCGACTCGTACCCGTGCCGGTCGAATGTTGACGCCATTCTCGCAAATCCTGCCCCGGCCAACCCACCGTCAAGGAATGCTCGGAATGCGTGTGCCGCCAAGCCGTCGATCGACCGCCCCCATCGGCCGCCGACGCGGTCGCATCACCCGCGTGTATGCGGCCCGTCGCCCTCGCCGCCCTCGCCGCCTCGCCTCGTCGCCGGATGCTCCTGGAGCACCGATCTCGGCGTGCTGCACGGGAACGGCGGCACCGGGGGCTCCCTCGGTGGGCACGTCGGCGTCGGCGCGGTCCAGCGCGACATCCTCGTCGTCGACGCGTCCGTGCGCGGCGACGTCGCGACCGGTGGCAGTCGGTTCGCGTACGGCGCGAGCGTACTCGGCGGGCTGCCCGTCGGCCGGTATCCCGTGCTCGCGCGCGCGGGGCGTGGAACGCGCCGGCGTCGACCCGCGCGGAGAACACGCTCGTGCCCACGTTCGAGCTCGCCGGGTTCATCCCGCTGCGCGCGGACCCGATCGATCCGCCGAGCAAGTACGGCTGGGCCGCGAGCGGCATCCTCGTCGGCGTCCGCGAGGACCTCGATGTCGCCGCGTACACGACGGTGTTTGTCGGACTCCAGCTGTCCATGATCCCGGGGTACTGACGCGCGCGCCGGGAGCGCGGTCGGCAACCTCTCCCCTGCGGCGAGCTTATAGTCGCCCCGCCATGTCCTGGTTCAGCTCCAAGCCGCCCGATCCTCCGTTCGACTGGCGCGTGCGCGCCGCGTTCCTGCCGCAGCTCTTCGTCGCGCACACGCAGGTGGCCGGGAAGAAGCGGCCGATCGCCCTCACGCCGCGACCCGTCGCCATGCTGCAGCTGCCGACCGGCCGCGTGGTGTGCGGTACGCCGGGGCCGTGGGACGGGCTCGACGTGCTGCTGCCCAAACCGTTCACGCGCCAGGTGCCGCCCGGCACGTATCCGGTCGAGGTCAGCCTCGCCGCGGTGGCGGCGGACGAATCTCAGGTCGCCGCTGCGCGCATCGTGTTCTCGGCGGAGCCGGTCGCGAGCTGGGAAGCCGGCGAAGGTGGCAGCGGCGCGGCCGACCCGGCGCCCGACGGCCTGGCCGGGATCGCGACCGGCGCGTGGGTCGCGTACCTCGACGCGCAGACCGTCCCGCTGCTCGACAGGTACATCGCCGAGTGCGAGCTCCCCGAGATGTGGCATCGCGACGTCGCGTTCGTCGAGGGCGAGCGCTGGCAGTACGCGAGCTTGCAGCCCGACGAAGCGCGCCCCGAGAACTGCGCGATCTTCACGCGCGGCGACTACGACGGCGTGTCGGTCAGCTACTGGGGGCTCGACGCGGGCGGCGCGCCGGTCATGCTCGTGACCGACTGCAACGTGATCCCGTTGAGCACGACGAAAGCCTTGTAGTAGCGATACGAGGCGAACTCGAGCTTGCCATCGTGGAACGCCAACGCGTTGTCGTCGTCTGCCGCGTCCGGGGTGGCCTCGTGCACGCTGCACACCGGCGCTTGCAAGCGCGCGAGCAGCTCGTCGTACTGCGCGGCCGGCGTCGGCTCCGCCGCGCTGACCGGGTGGTGGTTGTACGTGTAGCTCGTCGACGCGACCTCGGTCACCGCGGCCGACACGACGGCGCCCAGGATCCCGCCGTCACCTCCGGCGGCGGCGGTGGACCAATCCTTGATCTTGCGCAGCTTCGGCGCGTCGGCCGCGCCGCACACCGCGCACATCGCGGGCATCGCGAACTTGAAGTGGTTGTGGTTGTCGCGCTTCGCGGCCGGCAGGTAGCGCGCGGGCGGGAGCGCGTACGGCGGGATGGAGAGGTCGAGCGCGTCGGGGCTCTCCTCGCGCACCTCGAGGCCGGTCGCGCGCAGATAGGCGGCGCACGTGCCGCACGACGTGGGGGCCGCGGTGAACGTGCGCTCGGCGCGCGTGCCGCAGGCGGGACACGCGCTCGCCAGCACGAGCGTCGACGCGTCGTCCGTCACGGTGCCGACGCGCCACGCGACGATCACCGCGACGACCGTGACCAGCGTGGACAGCAGCGTCGAGGTGAGGTCGGTGGCCCAGTTGGATCCCCAGTCGAGCCACACCGCGTACGCCCAGTGCGCGACCCAGCCGGCGCACGCCAGCCGGATCCACAGCGCGGAAGCAGGCGGCTTGCGGGTCACGCGCGTCGCGATCTCGACTTCGGCCATGTTTGCAAGATCCTACAGCGGGCCCGCCGAGCTAGAGTGCTGATGCGTGCGTTGGTCCCTGCTTGCACTGGCCGCCTGCGGACGCGTCGGGTTTGACCCGCACGCGAGTGACGCGCGCGTGAACATCGTCGACGCGAGCGAGGCGCGCGGAGACGTGATCACCCCCGATGGGCTCGGTTCGAGCGGCGGGGATGCCGCCGCCGCGATCGGATGCGGGAGCGGGTGCGGGCCCTCGCAGTACTGCGCGACACCAGCCGGCATGTGCGCGGGCAGCGGGACCTGCTCGGAGATCCCCCCGGCGGGCGGCACGAGCTGCTCCGAGGTCATCGTGTGCGGCTGCGACGGGATGACCTATGCGGACGACTGCGCGGCGGCCGCGGCGGGCGTTTCCGTCGCGTCATCGGGCGCGCAGTGCGGCGCGACCTGACGAGCCTCGCCTCCCGCGGCCCACCGCGAGCTACTTCATCTTCGTCCCCAGCACCGGCGAGCCCGAGAACCAGCGTCCCTGCTGCGGATCCCAGACGTTGAGCCCGGCGCCGGTCATCGTCGCCAGCGCCTCCATGACCACGTCCATGATGTCGTCGAAGTCGCCCGAGGTGCTGTGGTCGAGCTGCACGCTCGCCGCCGAGACGTGCACGGTGACGTGCGAGCCGCGCTTCGCGAACGTCAGCGGCTCGCCCGGTCCCCCTTTGAGCCGGGCGCGCTCGAGACACGCTCGCATCGCGGCCACGTCGATCGGCTCGAGGTCCGCCGGCGGCGTGCGGCTCTCGACCAGCTCGCCCACGCGCTTCGAGTCCGCGGTCCTGACGCCAAAATAGTCCGTGCTCATCGCCCGTCACGCGATCACTCATGTCGCCTCGGCGGCCTCAGCCCTCCGCGCGCGGCCCCGCCTCACCACCGGCCGCGACGTAGGCGACCTCGTAGAACTGCGGCGTGATGGTGCGGGCGAGCGCGGCGACGGCCGCGAAGTGCGCGGCCATGCGGGGATCGGCGCGCATCGCATCGAACGCCGCGCGCGAGGCCCACTGCGCGTAGTTCACGACGTGAATGCCGTCGCGGCCGCGGTGGACGCTCGTCCCGACGAAGCCCGGCAGGTGCCGCGTCAGCTCCCGGGTCACGCGCGCGAGCTCGTCGATCAACGGCTGCTGCTGTCCGGCGTCCACCTCGAACGTGTTGATGAGAGTGAAGGTGTCGCGCGCCGCATCGATCGTGGCGGACGTCCCGCTCACAGGCTCAGCTCCAGGCGCGCGTAGATCGTGGCCTCCGCCGGCCGCGCCGCCGCGCCCGCGAACGCCGTGAAGGTCGTGCGCGAGACGTCCACGAGCAGGCCGAGGCCGTTCGTCGGGTACCAGTTGACGCCGCCGCCGATCACGTCCGCGCGCTGCATGCTCGTCGCCGGGTTCGCGAGCCCGGCCGTGAACGCGGCGTTGCCGACGCGCACCTCCCCGCCACCGGCGACGACCTGGAAGCCGCCGTACTGCCCGCGCGCGAGATCGATCGGGTGCGCGACCACGATGCGCCCGAACGGCGAGGCGCGCTCGCCGGTCAACGCCACCGTGACGGTCGCGCTGGCCGCATCGAACCCGACGGTCGACGCGCCGAACGCGTCGCGCTCGCGGGTGTAGTCCGCGTACGCCGCCACGGGCCCGTAGGCGTACGTGAGGTGCGGGACGACGCGCGCGACGCCGCCGTCGGCGGTGACGGTCCCCGCGGCCGTGCCATCGGCCCGGAACGCGAAGAACACCGCGTTGCCGTACGTCCGCAGCGCGGGCGTCTCGGGGTTGGCGAGCGTTCCGCGATGGACGCCGTAGCTCGCCCCGAGGCCGATCCCGAGTTGCTCCAGCGCGGCGATGCCGCTCGCGTGGAACGGATGGCTGTACAGCCGCACGATCACGTCCTTGCCACTATCGACATCGTTGTCGGTGATCGGGCCCGCATAGCTGCCGTTCGAGAGCGCCGCGTTGTACGTGACGAGCCCGTGGTCGAGCTCGCCGACGAGCTCGAGGCCCGTCTCGCGCACCGGCAGCAGGAACGACGCCGGGCTCACGCTGATCCACGGCAGCTGGATCTTGGGCGTGCTGCGCTCCTCGTTGAACGGGGCCGGGAACTTGCCGACGCGGAGCACGAGCTCCTTGGCGAACCGGACCTCGACGTTGGCATCGAGCAGGGTCAGCCGGCTCTGCGAGAAGTCGACGAGCACCGACGAGTGAAACATCTCGTGCAAGGTCGCGTCGAGCTGGAGGCCCGCGAAGCCGATCGTGAACGTGTCGCGACTGGTCACGCCGGGCGGCTTGTCGCCGACGAACCCGAAGGCATCGGACTGCACGAGCCAGTGCACGACCAGGGAATCGCCGGCATCGGCGCTGGTCAAGCCGAGCCCGTGCGCGGGCTGCGCGGAGGCCTGCGTCGCGCCGGCGAGCGCGAGCGTGAGCGCGAGCACGAACGAGAAGACAAGGGCGCGCATCGGTTACGGCTTGAGCTTCGAGACGACTTCTTCGAGATCGATCTTCTGCGCCTTCTGGCCATCGGTCGTGCCGAAGTCCGGGTACAGCTCGGACAGGATCTGGTTGCCGTCGGTCACGACCGCGCCGAGGCCGCGCATGCGGTCGTACGTGACCTGGTCGGCGAGCACCGACATGCTGCCGCTCGCGTCGGCGACGACCTGCACGTTGTAGCCATCGCGCAGCGCCGCCTCGACGGTGTGCATCAGGCAGATGTCGGTCGTGAGCCCGGCGATGATGAGGTTCTTGCGGCCCGTCGCCTTCACCGCGGCCTTGAACGCCGGATCGAGGAACGCGCTGAGGGTGCCGCCGCGCTTGATGCGCTTGGCCCACGCGGCGGGCGCCAGCGTCTGGATGTCCTTGATGGTCGGGCCGACGACGGTGGTCTCCATGGTGGACGTCACGATCAGCGGAATGGCGAGCTCCGTGCCGAGGCGCGCGAGGACGCGCACGTTGGCGATCATCGTGTCGTGGGGCAGGCTCTTGACCCAGTCCACCGTCAGGTTCTGGTGGTCGACGAGCAGGATGGCGCTGTTCTGGGGCGTGAACGTCGGCGGTTGGGCCGCGGCGAGGGTGGCGGAGACGCAGACGGCAGCGAGGGCGGCGAGGATTCTCATGGCCGCGAGTCTTAGGTCCCCGCGGCCGGGTCGAACAGAGGGCCAGATGAGAAGCGAGTTCTCGGTTTCGCGCCTGTCGTCGCGCGGTCGCGAGCCGCACTCTCACCGCATGTCCTGGCGCATCGCTTCTCGTCATCACGGCCTGGCTCACGGCTTCATCGAGCGCCTGGTGAGCCCGGGCGACCTCGGCGAGCTCTTGAAGCCGTTCGTGTTCCTCGATCATCTGCACGGGCATGTCCCGCAGGGCGCCGGCTTTGGCTGGCACCCCCACTCCGGCATCGCGACGCTGACGTACCAGCTCGATGCCGACACGCTCTACGAGGACACGACCGGGCAACACGGCGCGGTCATGGCCACCGGCCTCGAGTGGATGCGCGCCGGAGGAGGCACCTGGCATCGGGGCACGATCCGCACGACGGGCGAGCACGCCGAGGGCTTCCAGCTCTGGGTCGCGCTCCCGCCGGCGCTCGAGAGCGGCGCGTCCGAGGGGATGTACGTCGAGCCCTCCGCGGTGCCGCAGGTCGGCAACGTGCGCGTGCTGCTGGGCGAGTACGGCGGCGCGACCTCCCCGATCCCGCTCCCGTCGCCCCTGCTCTACCTCGATGTCGTGCTCGCCGCCGGCGAATCGTGGACGCTGCAGGTGCCCGCGGAGCACGACGTCGCCTGGCTCCTCGTCTATCGCGGCGAAGCGCTCATCGCCGGCGAGGCGACCGCGAACGAGCTCGCGATCCTGAGCGGCAGCGCCGAGCTGACGATCGCCGCGACGAGCCCGGCGCGCGTGCTGTTCGGGAGCGCGCGGCGTCACGCCCACTCTCTCGTCCTCGGGACGCACTCGGTCCACACGAGTCAGGACGCGCTGGCCCGCGGCGTTGCCAAGATCGACGAAGTCGGCCGCGAGCTCCGGGCGACGCGCCGGTTAAGCTGAGCTCGTGAGCCCGGACCTCGTCGAGCTGCTCCCGGAGATCGCGCTCTTCGTCGCGGTCGCCAACGCGAAGAGCTTCAGCCGCGGCGCGCGGGCGCTGGGCATGCCCGTGTCGACCGTCTCGCGCCGGATCCTCGCGCTCGAGCGCCGCATCGGCCTGCAGTTGCTCGTGCGGTCGCCGCGCGCGGTCGAGCTCACGGCGGTCGGCCTCACCTACCTCGAGCGCTGCCGGACGATCGTCGAAGCGGCCGAGACCGCGCACGCGGAGCTCTCGGAGCACATCACGCGACCGCACGGCCTCCTGCGCGTCTCGACGACCCCGGACTTCACCCTCACGTTCCTCACGCCGCTCTTCGCCGAGTTCGCGTCGCGGTATCCCGAGATCTCCTTCGAGTTCGATCTGTCGCCGCGCCACGTCGATCTCGTCGCCGATAACTTCGACGTCGCGATCCGGATCGGCAAGCTCGCCGACTCGCAGCTCACGGTCCGGCGGCTCGGCATGCTCGAAGGTGGGCTCTACGCCGCGCCGGCGTATCTCGAGCGCCACGGTCCCCTGTCCAGCCCGGGCGATCTGGCGCGCTGCGAGTGCATCCGCGCCGGTGCGGCGCGCGCGCGGCAGACGACGTGGGACCTCGCGAAGGGCAAGTCGCGCATCTCGGTGCCGATCCGCGGGCGGTTCGTGGCGAACAACCTGCGCTTCGTGCTCGAGCTCGCGGCGCTCGGCGTCGGGATCGGGATGGTCGACGTGGCGATGGCGCGGGCCGCGGTGGCCGCCGGGACGCTCGTGCGCGTGCTTCCCGCCTGGAGCCCGCCGCCGGTCCTCGTGCATGCCTTGACGCCGTCGCGGCTCGTCCCCGCGAAGACCCGGTTGTTCCTCGATTGCCTGTCCGAACACCTCGCGCTCGGCGAGGCGGCATCCGCGCGATCGGGAATGCAGCGGCCGAGCCAGCTCCACGAACCGCGCTAGCGAGCTCGCCAGATGCGAGGTCCAGCCGGTGTCGGTCGTGGAGACGCCCCTCTCTGCCGATGTGACCGAGCCACCGGCGTCCCCGAAGCTCCGTGTCGAGGCAGCGGTACACCGCGGTGGCGCAGCGCATGTCGCCGCGCTTCTCCGACGATACGTTATGGCCCGAGCGGCCCGAGTACGTCGAGCTCGACCGCGAGCGGCCGGCCGAGTTGGACACGCTCACCCAGCGAAGTGATCGCGCAGGCGCCACGCGGGACCCTTTGCCGCCGTCGGACGCGAACGCCAGCTCTCCTGACCCGGCAGTGCCGCGTGACAGCGAAGCCGCGGACTCGCAGCCGATCGACGAGGCCAAAGGCGCTCGCGTGGTTCGGCGAGCTCTTGGCGGCCGGCGACGTGGCTGCGTGCAAAGGTCGGCGGCCATGAACTACGAACAGTTCACGGATCTCTGGCCCCGGGCGCTGCGCGAGTCGGGCCTGCCGCAATTTGTCGGCGAGCCGCTCCGGGAGACGCTCGACCTGCGGTCCGCCGACCGAAAGTGCCTGACGTTCCTGCACGTGCACAGCGACCCCGCGCCGACGTTCAACGTTTCGGCCGAGCTCGGCTTCGGGTGAAAACACTCGAGATCGCGCGGACCAACACGACGGAGGGGGACCTGATCCGAGTTGTTCTGCACCGATGGGTCAAAGATACCCGCGAACCGAGCTTCCGTGATTGCGCGTCGATGTGGTCCTGCGTGCGTCGACGCTGTGCGGCGAGGAGATCCCGCTGCCATCGGCCGAGGTGGGTGGCGGAGCTGGGCGCGAGAGACCGTTTTCCGGCCAGCGAACGTCGAGCCGCAGCTGCCGACCGAGCAGGTGCGGAAACCCCGCAAGGGCATGCTCGAGCTCCTCGCGTGGAAGAGCGAACCCGAGCGGAACGTGCTCTGCAAGCCGGATGGATCATTGGTCGTGCGCGGCGTCGAAATCGCGGCGGCAGCGATCGACCTCGCGCGCAAGTGGGACGACGACAGCCGCAAGCAGGACAAGGGACCGCACGATCAGGTCGCGGCGCTGTTTCGCCGATTGAAGACATCACTCCACGCCTGGACCATGGCGCTCGATCATCTCGCGTCGACGACCTGACGCGGGACCGCGCACGCCCATCGCCTGCTTCTCGCCCGGGCGAGATGCCATCCCCGATCTCCGATTGTGCGCCGGATCGGTATTGCCGAGGCGACCGGAACGTCGGTATCACCTGCTCCGAGGCGACGATGGCCAAACGCAAGACGACCAAGCCCACCAAGTCCAAGAAGAAGCCGAGCAGCGACGCTTCGCTGCCGCCCCCGATGATCTTCGAGGGCGCGCTCGCGGGCCTCTTCGGCGGTGGCCGGAGCGGAGGCAAGCGCTCCGCCAAGGTCGACGCGCTCTACGAAGCACAGCAGCTCATGTACTCGGCGTGGGAGAGCAGCGCTCCGAATCGCCGCATCGCGCTCGCCAAGCAGGCGCTCGAAATCTCGCCCGACTGCGCGGACGCGTACGTGCTGTTGGCCGAGCACACGAGGGATCTCGTGGAGGCGACGCGCCTGAACGGTCTCGGCGTCGAGGCGGGGATGAACGCGCTCGGCCCGAAGGCGTTCGAGGAGGACGTCGGCCACTTCTGGGGGCTGCTCGAGACCCGGCCCTACATGCGGGCTCGGCTCGCCCTGTCGCAGTGCCTCTGGCAAGCGGGCGACCGCGACGAGGCGATCGCGCACTACCGCGACATGCTGCGGCTCAACCCCGGCGACAACCAGGGCATCCGATACATCCTGGCGAGCTGTTTGCTGGACGCGGGTCGTGACGACGAGGTCGTCGCGTTGAACGACGACTACAAGGACGACGCGAGCGCCGCGTGGGCGTGGTCGCGAGCGCTGCTCGCGTTCCGCAAGCATGGCGACGGCGAACAGGCGGAGGCTGCGCTCGCCGAGGCCAAGAAGACGAACCCACACGTCCCTGCGTACCTGACGGCGAAGAAGAAGATGCCGAAGCGGCTGCCCGACATGGTCGGCATCGGCGACGAGAGCGAGGCGATCTCGTACGTCGGAGACTATGGCAGGGCGTGGAGGAACACGCCCCGGGCAATCGACTGGGCGGCATCGCGATAGCCGTGGACGACAGCGGCGAATCGTGAAGTGCGATCCCGGCACGACGCGAAACTTGACGAGCCTCGTCGCGAGTGAAGCTTCCCTCACGGTCACGCATAGAGCAGCGGAGTCCGGAGAGCGCCTCACGAGGGACGAGGTCCGCGCGCGCTATCCCGACCCGTGGGTAAGCCCTCGCCGACCTCGCGTGGGTTGACCGGACCGACTTCGCGTTCACCGGGGCCGAGGTCATCGCCTCGACCCTCTACTTCGGGGTGGCCGGTGTCTCCGTCGTGTTGGCAGGAGGGCGCGGTGCGCGGCGCCCTGGCGCGTGAGTGACGCGATCGGTGCTGCGCGAGCTAACCGGGCACTTGTATCGACCGCCGCGCCGAACAGTGACGCGCTGGCCACCCAGCCATCGCGGCGTAAGCCTGGCGTCGGGCGCGCGCATGCTCCGAGTGTGTCAGCGCTCGGCTTGCCCGATCTGCCAACGTCATGGCGTGCTCGGTCAGACCCGCACGGTGTCTTCGATCGCCGTATCGGGCTGGCCGAGCAGGTTGTCGCACGGGCGGCACCGCGAGATGTTCCGCTGCGCTTCGTGCGAGTGCGTTGCGGGGCTAGATGAGGGCCAAGATGACCGCACCGCGACTCCCGCCGGAAGCCTCGAAACGATCGTCGCGCCGCTGGTGCGTCATGGCCTTCGGGGGCCGCGCTGAGTCAGCGCGCGCGCCGGTAGCGCATGGCGACCGCCCCGTTGCGAAGCGGCTTCGCCGAGACCAGCTCGAGTTGTCGCGTGCTGGGCACCCCGCTCTGGTGCAGGGTCGGCCCATGGCCGGCGATCCTGGGGTGGACGAGGAACATGTACTCGTCGATCAGCTCTAGCCGGTCCAGCTCGGTCGCGAGCTTGCCGCTACCGAGGAGCACGCCGGCTGGGGTTGCGTCCTTGAGCTGCTGCACGCCCGCGCGTAGGGGGCCGGCGATGTGGTGGCTGTTGGTCCACGGGAAGTCCCTTCGCGTCGACGACACCACGTACTTCGGCTTGGCCTCCAGCTCCACCGCCCACGCGCGCATCGCCGGCGGCGCCGCCACGTCGCCGCGGGCGACCGCCGGCCAGTAGCTCTCCATCATCTCGTAGGTGACGCGGCCCCACAGCATCGCCCCGCCCTCGTCCATGAGGTGGCTGAAGAAGGCGTGGGTCTCGTCGTCGGCGATTCCCTCCCGGTGGTCGACGCAGCCGTCCAGGGTGACGTTGATGCTGAAGGTCAAGATCCCCACGGTGTGCTCCGTTCGAGATAGGCGACGAGCCGGTCCGCCGTCTGGCTCCAACCGATCACCGAGAGTTTCCGACAGCGCACGAGCGGAGGCAAATCGGTGAGCTCGGGGTCGGCGACCCGCTGCGCCACGGTCATGCGCGTCCCGCGCGCGCTGGCAGCCAGCTCCACCGTCATCACGACGCGCGCCCCGACGGGCCAGTCGGGCATCGCCGCGTTGACGTCGGGCGATCGTTCCGACCGACGAACGTGAACGGGAACGACAGGCGCGTCGGCGCCACGACCTCGTCGAACACGCCGCGGGTGGAGACGACCTGTCCCTCCGGCCAGCGATGCGGGGCTCGGATCACGCCGCCCGGGCGCGCATCGACCTCGCAGAGCAGCACCTCGACGTTGTCGGGCGCAAACCAGCGCGCGAAGTGCTCGGCCTCGGTCCACGCCTCGAAGACCGCTCGGGCGGCGTCGCGTACTCGCGGTCGTCGGTCAGATCAGCGCTTGCGGCCACGGGCATGGCGTCCTCCAGTGGGTCGCGGCGCTGCCGGCGAGGCAGATCCCGCGCTCCAGCCCTTTCGCGTCGTCTACCAGCTCGCGGTCCCCCCGCCCGCGGTCCTCGCGTCCGCCGTCGGCGCGGCCGGCGCCATCATCACGGCCGAGCCCCACGGCGAGCTCCCCGCGCCGACGCCGGTGCGCATCCCCGAGCTCGTGGCCCTCATCGACGACGCCTGCGCCCGCCTCGCCGCCGCGCTCGCGGTCCCGCTGACGATCCCCGCGCTCGCCGCGTACGAGCGCGACCTCGCCGTGGGCCGCGGCGACGACGAGCACGCCTTCTACGCCCGCCATCGTCTCGCTCGGCGCGCTCGTCGCCGCGGTCGCGCGCACGCAGGCGCCCGCCGCGGTGTGGCGCCATGTCCCCGGCGACGTCGTGCCGTTTCGCCTCGCGCCGCCGCCCGTCGCCGATCACCTGGCGCTGCCCGTGTTCGCCCTCGCGCAGCGCTTCGTCATCGCCCGCCGGGCCGGCGCCGCCGACTTCGCGGACGCGCCGAGCACGTTGCTCGGCATGATGTTCGGCGAGACCACGCGCGTCACGGTGTGACCGTGGCTCGCACGGCCCGGCCCACGAGCGCGGCGCGTCGCGCGCCCGTGACACGACGTCGAGCGTCGGGCAGCTGAAGGCCGGTCCGAGCCGGCGGTCCATCGTCGATCAGGGCGCGTGCGCGGGCGGCGTCGCCTTGGGGTTCGCGTCCTTGGCCCACTGACCCTTCGCCGCCTCGCACTCCTTGTGCGTCTTCTTCATGTCCATGGACTTGTCGGGCAGGCGGCAGTGGTGATCCTGCGTGTTGTCGCCGACCGGGGTGGTCGGCTTGGCCGGGGCCGGGGCCGGGACGGGCGGGGCCGCCGCCGGCGCATCTGCCGCCCACTCGCCCTTGGCCGCGGTGCATTCCTTGTGGGTCTTCTTCGCGTCGACGCTGTCGTCGGCCAGCTTGCAATGGTGGGTCTGCGGCGAGTCGGCGAACGCCACCGTGACGTCGAGGCCGACGAGCGCGAGGACGGCTGCGAGCGGGACTGAGAGGAGCATCTTCATGGTCTTGCTTCGACGTGTACCAGGTGGTCGGATTCACCGACAGCCACCGCGCGGCGGCGCCGTCCGGGCCGACCCGCAGGCACGCCTCACCGTCAAGCCGAGGTCGGGGCCAGCGGCGTCGTGAACCAGAACGTGGCGCCGCGGCCAGGCGCGCTCTCGACACCCATCTGCCCGCCCGAGGCTTCGACGATGCGCTTCGAGATGGTGAGCCCGAGCCCCGTCCCCTTCGCGCCGCCGACCTCCTTGGTGAAGTACGGATCGAACACGCGCCTCTGATCCGCGGCGGAGATCCCCGGCCCGTCGTCGCTGACGGCGATCCGGGCGGCTCCCGCGGTCTCCGCGATGCCGATCGTGATCGTGCCGCCGCGCGGGGTGGCCTTGAGCGCGTTGCCGATCAGGTTCGCGACGACTTGCTGGACCCGGCGCTCGTCCGCGAGCAGGACGACGTCGGGGTGCGCCTCGGACCGCAGCGTGATCCCCGAGGCTTCGGCGAGCGGGCCAAACGCTTCGAGCGCGGCGTGGACCACCGCGCTGCCTTCGACGCGCACCGGCGTGACGCGGAGCGCGTCGGCGTGGGCCTGCTCGAAATCGAGGAGATCCGCGAGCAAGGCTTGCATGGACGCGACGGCGCGGCTGATGCGGTTCGCCACCGACGCGACCTGGCCGTCCTGGTTATCCCCCAGCATCTGCGCGCCGAGCGCGATCACGCCGAGCGGCGAGCGCAGGTCGTGGGCCACCATCGCGGAGATCCGGTGGTGGCCAGCGAGCGCCCCGTCCAGCTCGCGGTTGCGGGCGGTCTGCTCGGTGAGTCGTCGCCGGTCCCGCTCGGCGAGCTTGCGCAGCTCCAGGAGCGACATCACGTGACGACCGAGCGTCTTGAGCGCGTCCCGCTGCATCGGGCTCAGGTCGCGTGGCCGGGTGTCGAGTGCGCACAGCGTACCGATGTCGTAGCCATCCGCCGTCTGCAGCAGCTGGCCCGCGTAGAACCGCAGGCCGGGCCCCGCATACACGAGCGGGTTGTCGACGAACCGCGCGTCGGCGGTCAGGTCCGGGACGACAAACAACCCGGGCTGCAGCAGCGCATGCGCGCAGATCGACGAGTCGAGCGGCGTCTCGCGCACGCCGAGCCCGACCTCGCTCTTGAAGAACTGCCGCCCCTCGCCGATGAGGTTGATGACCGCGAACGGGGTGCCGCAGATCTGCGCGACGAGCTCGGTGATCGCGTCGAAGTCTGGCTCCCGTGGCGTATCGAGGATCTGGTAGCTCGCCAGCGCGGCGAGCCGCTCGCGCTCGTTCGGGGGAAGGCAGGCGGCCGGCACGTCGCGAACATAACATCCGGGCGGGCCGACGCACCCGAGCGGATGCGGGGCCGAGCCAACATCCGCTCGCCCTCGCGCTCGACCCGGTCGCGCGATGCTCGAACGGCGAAATGTCAGCCTGGCAGGCTCCCGGGCTCGGCCGAGACCCGTCGTCACGCGGCGAGAACGCGTACCCACCGGGCGGCGCTGCCACGGCGGCGTCCGCGCGGGCCTGACAGATGCAATCGGAGCCGGCATGCTCAAACCAATCACGCTCGCGGTCATGCTCGCTGGGGTCGGCTCGCTCGCGCACGCGGACGCCCCGTCCGGTCACGCGGCCACGGCCGCCGAGCGCGCGAAGCACGCCGTCCAGGACCTCGCCTTCTCGGCGTTCCCCACGTGGGTCGCGGCGAACCCCATGACGGCGTGCCCGGCCACGCTCGAGGAGCTCGTGGCGGTCTTGCCCGGGGCGCAGACCGTCGACCCGTGGGGGCACCGCTACGCGCTGCTCTGCGGCCCCACGTTGCCCGCCGGCGCCCGCGGGCTGGCAGCGAGCTCGCCCGGCCCCGACGGCAAGCCCGGCACGGCCGACGACATCCGCTCGTGGAAGTGACGGCCCCGGGCCGGGACATGAGCGCACGTCACTGTCCGACCACCGGACACTAACAAAGGGGCCAGGCCCCTGTTAGGAGCGCTGTTAGGAGCGGGCGTGGCTATGCGCGCGGCAAGACGACGCGAAAGCAGGCGCCCGGCGCGTGGTCCTCGACGAGGTGGACGGTGCCCCGGAAGTGCTGACACAGCGTCCGGGTGACCCACAGCCCGACGCCGAGGCCGCCGTTGCGCTTGACCGCTTCGTCGAAGGCGTCGAACAGATGCGCGCGTTGGCTCACCGCGATCACGCGCGTCGATCGCTCGTGCGAGCTCGGCGATCCGCGCGAGGAGCTCGTCCGCGTTCGCACCGCCGTCCATGTCGCTCATGGCGGCCGAGGCGATCGAGCGCGGCGGCGTCACCGCGAGATGTTCGGCGTCACGCTCTCGTGCGCCCATGACACAGTGAGCCGGAGCGCTCGCGGCCGCGCGCGCCGTGCGCGAGGCGACCGGTAGCCCGGCGGCTCAGGTGCAACGAACCCCGCAGCCGGTCCCGGCGATATCGCGCACCGGCAGCTCGCCGCGACACGCGGTCCGCGTCACGCGCCGCCACTCGGCTCGCGCGTCTACTCCGACGCGTTCTGCACGACGTTGGTCAGGATGGACGACACGATCTGCCCGACGCCTTGCACCCCGAGGTCTCCCGCACTCGCACGAACACGAGCTCGACATGGCGGCCATGCAGCCGGGCGAACGCCGCGATCTCCTGGCAGACATCGCCGTAGGCGTGCACGACCTGGCCGATCGTGAACCCGGCGCGCTGGAGCTCACCGCCGTGGAGCATGGCGCTGGCGCCGATCTGGCCGGCGCTGGTGTCCTCGGTGCGCCGGAGCCGCGCCGAGAACTCGGCGAGGAACAGCGACACGCCGCTGATCAGGTCGTCGTCCGTGGGCCGGAGCGTCGACCGCGCCGCGACTTTTCGCGCGTCTTCGCGATCAGCAGGTCGCGATGCGCAGCGATGAAGTCGGAGAGCAAGCCACGACCATGTCACGCCGCATGAACAAAGCTGGTCGCGCGGGCAGGTTGTTGCCGCATTCCTCCACGCAGGAATTGCACGCGCGCCGCGGACGTTAACCGGCGTCAACGCGGCAGGGTCGCGGCGCTGGCCGCCACCGGGAGCTCGAGGATGAAGACGCATCCCTTCGCCGGCAGGTTCTGCACGCGGATGGTCCCGTCGTGCGCTTCGACCGCCTGCTTGGCGATCGCGAGCCCGAGGCCGAAGCCGGACTGCTGCTGGTCGATGCGCACGAACGGCGCGAACAGCGCCTCCACCTTGCCGGGCTCGAGCCCGCCGCAGCAGTCCTCGACTTCGACGGTCGCCCGCCCGTTCGCGACCCGCCCTCGCAGCTCCACCACGCCGCCGTGCGTGTACCGGACCGCGTTGCGGAGCAGGTTGCTGATGGCGGATCCGATCAACCGGACGTCGAGGTCCAGCGCCGCGTCGCCCGACACTTCCACGCGGAGCTGCACGCCCCTGGCTTGCGCTTCGGGCAACGCGCCGAGCTCGGCGTCCGCGAACAGCGCCGCGAGCGTGGTGGGGCGCCGCTGGAGCTCGATCCCCGAGGCGGCGCGCGCGGTGTGCAGCGTCTGATCGACGAGCTCCGCGGTGCGGTGGAGCCCGCGCTCGAGGATGGCGACCGCGCGCTGGTCGGGGAGCGAGCCCGACTCCTTGAGCTGCTGGAAGGCCATCGAGGCCGAGGCCAGCGGGTTCCGGAGCTCGTGGGCGATGAAGGCGAAGTGCTCGTTCCCCTGGCGGCGCAGCTCGGCATCGCGCTGGAACGTGTACTCCGAGACCGCGTGCGCGATGCCCGTGATGATGGAGCCGAAGAGGATCTGGAGCTCCGCGGGGTCCGGCTGGGCCCCGGCGGCGGCCGCGGTCGCGACGAGCGCATCGAAGAGCGCGCCGTACTCTCGCACGACCGCGTCAAGGCTGAACCCGAGCCGCAGGCGTTGCGTGCCATGCTCGGCCGCCGTCGACGTCTCCGCGGCGGCCAGCGGGTCGTCCGGCGGCGGCGGCCCGGCCTGCAACACGGCGATGATCTCGTCGACGAACTGCGGGAGGTGGTCGACCAGCTCGACGGTCGGGATCGCGTGCATGTCCAGCGTGCCGCGGACGATGTCCTTCCACCGGGCCATCACCTCGTCGCGCTTCGTGGTCAGGACGTTTGCTAGGTGCATCGGCGGTGCAGGCCATCAAATTGCAGGCCAAGCCGTCGGAGCCGCGCGTGGCTCGGGAGCGTGCCGGGCCGCCACCGCGAGCGCGCACGCTCACGCCGAGAGAGCCTCCACGTTGACGAAGCAGGCCACTCACGCAGACCGCTCGGGAACCCGTCGCCGCGATCCGCGCCCACGCTCGCGACCCCGCGCTCCGCGACCCCGCGCTCCGCGACCCCGCGCTCCAGGACCGAGCCGGAGGTCGCATCGTGGTCCCGGGGGCCCCGGCTGCGCGCCGCGCCGGTAACCCGCGGAACAAATCTGCGCCCGGTTGACCGCGCGCGGGACCGCGGCGCACCATCACGCGTGGTCCGCGCTCCGAGGGTCGTCATCCTGTTCAGCCCGGCCGGCGGCGGACATCGCTCGGTCGCGACCGCGGTCGGTAACGCGATCCTCGCCGAGCGCGGCGACGCCGTGGTCGAGGTCCTCGACGTGCTCGGCTTCGCGCCCGCGTGGTTTCGCTACGACCTCGCGTGGAAAACGCTGCAGCTGCACGGCGGCGAGCTGTGGGACTGGGTGTTCCGCAAGACCGATCGCGGCTTGCCGGGCCCCGCCGACAAGGTGCGCCATCAGCTCAACAAGGTCCTGCTCCACCGGCTCGCGACGTTCCTGCGCGAGGCACAGCCGGACCGGATCGTGTGCACGCACTACCTCCCGGCGATGGCCGCGTCGCGGCTGGTCGTCGACAAGAAGCTGCACTCGCCCGTGTCGATCGTCGTCACGGACTACGTCGCGCACGAAGGCTGGATCTATCCCGGGGTCAGCGACTACTTCGTCCCGAGCGCGGCGGTCGCGCGCTCGATCATGCGGCGCGACGTGCACTGGAACCGCGTCCACATCACCGGCATCCCGATCGCGCCGACGATGGACGAGCCGCCGGTCGTGCTGCCGCACCGGCTCCCGCTCGAGGTGCTGCTCCTCACCGGCGGCGTGCCGACGGCGCTCGTCCGCGCGACGATCGCGTCGCTCGATCCGGCCGCGCCGCTGCGCTACGCGATCGTGGCCGGCAAGGACGACGCGTTCCGCGCGGGCATCGAGCGGCTGGTCCGCCAGCGCGGCCTCGACGCGGTCGTCCACGCGGCGCTGCCGGGCCTGCGCGACGCGCTCGATCAGGCGCACGTCGTGGTGACCAAGACCGGCGGGCTGGTGTCCACGGAGTGCCTCGCGCGCGGCCGCGCGATGGTGATGCCGTGGCCCGCCTTCGGGCAGGAGCACGGCAACCTCCTGAAGATCGTGGAGGCGGGGGCGGGCATCACCGCGACCGATCATCGCGACACGAGCTCGTTACTCGCGGGGCTCGCCGCGGACCCGGAGCGGTTGCGCGAGCTCGGCCAGCGCGGGCAGCGGGCGGCGATCCGCGGGTCGGCGCGGCGCGTCGCGCGCTACTTGCTCAGGGGCCTGCCCGGCTCGTCGGATCGCGCCGTCAGCGGCATTCACTATGCCGCGCGCTGAGCGGCCCCCCCGCGGCTCGGGCAACGCGCGCCTCGCCGCCGCGACCCTCGCGCTCGCGCCGGCGCTCGGAGTGACCTATGGCGCGGCGGTGCTCGCGCGCCGTGCGCTCGCCACGGGGAGCGCGGCGCGGCGCGCGCTCGAGCGGTTGCAGCTGCACGCGCTCCTCGCCGGCCGCACGGTCGACGCCGAGCCGCTCGGCACGGGGAAGAGCAACGCGGTGATCGCGGTGCGCCTGACCGGCGGGGGCGCGCCCGCGACGCGCCTGGTCATCAAGCGCGCGCTGCCGTTCGGCTCGCTGATGGCGTGGGGCGCGCGGCGCTTCGGCGCGAACTACGTCTACGCGGCGACCACCTCGGGGGCGGCGCGGATCGGGCGCGAGGCGGCCGCCCTCCGGTTCCTCGGGGCCCACGGGGTGCCCGTGCCGCGTTGCCTCGCCGCCGCGCCGGAGCACCGGCTGATCGCGATCGAATGGATCGACGGCGCCCCCGCCGCGACCGCGCTGTACGCGCCGGACGGCGAGGCGCGCGCGCGCGAGGTCGGCGCGCTCCTGGCCGGCGTGCATGGCCTGGGCGTGACGCTCGCCGATGGCCACCCCGGCAACATGCTGGTCGCCCGCGCCACCGACCGGCTCGTGTTGTTCGACCTCGAGTTCGCCGAGTGCAGCGGCGCCACGCCGGCGCGGCGCGGCTTCGATCTCGCGTACGCCGCGGTGCTGATGCCCACCGCTGACACCCGCGCCGGCCTGCTCGCGGGCTACGGCGAGCGGAGCGCCGAGGACCGGGCGGCGTTCGGCGTCGCCGAGCAGCACCTGCGCAAGTTCGGTCGGCTGCTCGACATGGAGCGCGCACGATGGGCGCCCCGCCGCGGCTGACGCGGTGGATCCGGCCGCTGCTGATCGCCGCGTTCGCGGTGTTCGCGGTGGTGTTCGTGCGGCGGCTCGATCTCACGGCCGCGCTCGCCGTGCTGGCCGGCGCCGCGCCGCTCTGGGTCGTGGCGGCGATGGTCCTCAACGGCGTGGTCCGACTCGGGACGCGGGTGATGCGGACGCGCGCGTTGCTCTCCGCGCTCCCGGGCGAGGTCCCGCTCCGCGAGCTCGCGCACCTGATCTACGGCTCGGTCGCGCTCGGGTACATCGTGTCGCCGATCGCGGGATCGGCCGCGCGCGTGTTCGCGCTGCAGCGGCATGGCGTGTCGACCGAGAGCATGTTGGCGGTCCAGCTGTGGGAGAAGATGATCGCGGGTTGCGCGCTCGCCGCGTTCGCCGGCCCGCTGCTGCTCGGCGACACCCCGGCGGCGGTTCACTACCCGCTCGTGGTCGCGACGGTGCTCGGCGCGATCGGCCCCGTGCTCGCGGTCGCCGTGGTGGCCGGGGTGCGCCGAGCCGAGCGCGGCGGCGGGGCCGCCCCGACGAGCAAGGTCGGGCGCTGGCTGCTCGAGCTCGGCCGCTCGCTCGCGCGCCTGCACGACGGGCGCGTCGTGGCGCGGGCCTTCGCGTGGTCGCTGCTCTCGGAGCTCTCCGATGTCGGCATGCTCGCGCTCGCGCTGCACGCGCTCGCGATCCCCGTCGATCCGGCGGCGTGCGTGCTCGGCTACATCGCCGTGAACCTCAGCAGCGCGGTCCCGAGCACGCCCGGCCAGCTCGGCGTGTTCGAGGCCGCCGCCGCGTGGGCGCTGATCGCGTCGGGGCTCTCGACCGAGCGCGCGGTCGCGTGCGCCCTGCTCTACCATTTGATCCACCTCGCGCCGGTCTTGCTCCTCGGCACCCCGTCGCTCCTGCGCCTGCGCGCGGCGCGGCAGGCCCCCGGGCCGGACGTCAGCGCGCCGCCGTGATCGCGCTCGCGATGACGCGCGTCCCCCGCGCCGGCGCCACGGTGATGCCGAGCTGCGTGCGGGGCAAGGGCGCGCCCGCCTCGAGGCGCAGCCGGGAGCCGGCGAGCACCGTGGCGAGGATCACCTTGATCTCGAACAACGCGAACGCGATGCCGAGGCAGCGCCGCCCGCCGCCGCCGAACGGCAGCCACGCGTAGGGGTCGAGCTTCTTGCCGACGAAGCGCTCGGGCCGGAACTGGTCGGGCTCGGGGTACGCCTCCGCGCGGCGATGCGCGAGGTGGATCGCGGGGCACAGGAACGTGCCCGCCGGCACGCGGTAGTCCCCGATCTCGAACGGCACCGTCGTGCGGCGCGCCACGAACGCGAGGATCGGGCGCTGGCGCAAAGTCTCGCGCACGACGCCGTCGAGGTAGGGGAGCTTGTCGACCGCGGTGACGTCGACGACGCCGTCGCGCGTGATCGAGGCGAGCTCCTCGCGCAGCCGCGCTTCGACCTCGGGGTGGGTCAGGATCCGCTCGATCGCCCACGCGAGGGCGGCCGCGGACGTCTCGTGGCCGGCGATCATCAGGGTGACGAGCTCGTCGCGGAGCTCGGCGGGCGAGAGCGGCTCGCCGTGCTCGTCGCGCGCGGCCAGGAGCAGGCTGAAGATGTCGGTCGCGTCGGGATCGGTGCGCCCGCGCCGCGCCGCGATCTCCGCGTGCAACGCGCGGTCGAGCGCTCGCTTCCGGCGCGCGACGGGGAGCCACGGCGCGATCTCGATCGGATCGACGCCGTAGAACGCGAGCATCGGGAGGAGCGGCGACGACCAGCGATCCATCAGGTCGGAGAACCTGCGCGCGAACGCGGCGATCCGCGCCGGCGACGTGATGCCGAACACCGTGCGCAGCAGGACCTCGACCGCGACCTGCTTGAGCTGCGGGTGGAGCGGGAACGCCGCGTGCGTCGGCCAGCTCGCCATCGCGCGGAGCGTGGCCGCGCGCATGACCTCGGCGTACGCGGACATGCGCTCGCCGTGGAACGGCGGCAACATCATCCGGCGGTGCCGGTGGTGCGGCTGCCCGTCGAGCGTGAGCACCGACTGCGGGCCCACGATGGGCAAGATCTGCCCGGCCGCGCGCCCGGCCTGCACGTGCTCCGGATCCGCCGTGAAGATCTGCCGGATCTCGCGCGGCGCGGCGGCGAACACGAACCGCCCGACCGAGGCGAGCTTGATCGTGAACAGGTCGCCGTGCTCGGCCGCCCACCGCTCGAGCGCGCGGACCGGTTCGCGCACGTACATCGCGGTCTGCACGAGCGCGGGCGCGCGCGGCCCGGGCGGATAGGTGATGGCGGCCGCTTCCATCCCGGCACTCTACGCGAAGCGGAGGCGGCTCCGCCGTGCCCGCGAGGACCCCGCGCACCCGGCCGCGCCTCGCGACTCCCGCCGGCGATTCCGCGCGCGGCCGTCCGCCTCGCGCCCGACGGTCCCGACCGGCCTCGACAGACTCGGCGCCTGGTCGATTACATGCGGATGCTTCGCGTTGCCTCGACACCTCGGGACGTTGCGGCTCGGTCGAGTGTGGCGCCTCCCACCGGCGCCGAGGCGGTCGCGATCCGCTTCGAGATCGACCAGATGCTCGCGAAGCGTTCGGTCGCTGGCGTGTTTGCCTACATGCTCCTGTTGACGATCTTCCTGGCCACGACGTCGGCCGTGACCGCCTACCCGTCCGCCGCCGCCGTGGCGATCGCGTGGGCGGTGATCGTGTCGGCGGCCCGACTCGCGGTCGCCCGCTCCTTCGCGACGGCCTACGTGCGCCACCCCGTGGGGTGGGCGCGCCAGTTCCGGGCGACGACCCTCCTCGCGGGCCTGTCGTGGGGTGTCGGATGCGCGGTGTGGACGCGCGCGGTCGGGTTCGGCGCCGCCTCGATGATCATGCTGATCTCGACCGCGGGCGCGGCCGCGGGGGCCATGAGCTCGCTCGGGCCGAGCGTCCGCCTCGCCCAGGCCTACCTGACGGCCATCCTGGGGCCGACGGTCGTCTACCTCGCGGTCGGCGGCGACGGCTCGCGGACGACGCTCGGCTTCGCGTCGGTCTTCGTCCTGTACCTCGGGTTCCTGGCGGTCGGGTCCAAGCAGGTGCACGACAACTTCGTGCTGGGCGTGCGCAAGACCTTCCTCCTCGAGCAGCGCGCCGAGGAGCTGGCCGAACGCACCCGCCGCATGAAGGTCGTCCTCGACACGGTCGGACAGGGCTTCTTGAGCGTCACGGTCGACGGCCGCATGGCGAACGAGCGCTCCGCGATTCTCGAGCGGTGGCTCGGCTCGTGTGGCGCCGAGGAGTTGGTGTGGGAGTACCTCGGCCGGACCGCTCCAGAGGCCGCGCTGTGGCTCGAGCTCGGCCTCAACAGCCTGGCCGCCGGCATCATGCCGAGCGACCTGGTGGTGGCGCAGTTGCCGCGCCGCTTCCGCGCCGCAGACCGGCACATCGAGATCGAGTATCGACTCACGCTGGTCGGCGACACCGTGGCGACGATCTTGATGGTGCTGTCCGACGTCACGAACGAGGTCGAGCGGCTGCGCAGCGAGCAGGAGCAGCGGGAGCTCCTGAGCGTGTTCGAACGCATCGCGACGGACCGCACGGGCGTGGTCGAGTTCGTGACCGAGACCGATCGCCTCGCCGCGCGGCTCGCCGACGGCGCCGACGCGCCCGCGATCGACGTCCGCCGCTGGATCCACACGTTGAAGGGCAACGCGGCGACCTTCGGGCTGGAAGGCCTGTCCAAGACCTGCCACGAGCTCGAGTCCCTCGCCGAGGAGTCCGGGGAGCCCATCACCCCCGCTCAACGCGCGGCCCTCGCCCTCGTCTGGGACGCGAACGCGCAGCGCATCAAGAGCCTGCTGGGCGGTGACCGGGCCGCGCTCCAGGTGACCCGCGTCGAATACGACAGCCTGCTCGCCGCCGTGGACGGCGAGGTGCCGCACGCCGAGCTCGGACGGGTGATGCGCGCCTGGACGCTGGAGCCGACGGAGGTGCGCCTTTTGCGCATCGCGCAGCAAGCCCGCAGCCTCGCGCGTCGGCTCGACAAGGGCGACATCGCCGTGGTCGTGGAGGCGAACGGCGTCCGGCTGCCCATCGAGCGCTTTGCCGGCTTCTGGGGCGCGTTCGTCCACGTCGTGAGGAACGCGATCGACCACGGCCTCGAGACGCCCGACGAGCGCACCGCGGCCGGCAAGCTCGCGCCCGGCACGCTGACGGTGCGGACGTTCGCGGACGACTCGGAGCTCGTGGTCAGCCTCGAGGACGACGGTCGTGGCATCGACTGGGACCGCGTCGCCACGAGCGCGCGCAAGCACGGGCTCCCGCATCAGACGCGGGCCGACCTCGAAGCGGTGCTGTTCGCGGACGGGATCAGCACGAAGGAGGTGACGACCGAGCTGTCGGGGCGGGGCGTCGGCATGGGCGCGGTGCTGGCCGAGGTCCGCGATCTCGGCGGCCAGCTCAGCGTGAGCACGACCTCGGGGCGCGGGACGCGATGGACCGCGAGCTTCCCGCGGTGCGTGATGGAGCTCGACCGCTCCGCGCGGCCCCCGATGGCAGCGGTCGGTTAGGCCCGCGTGCCCCCGCACCACCCCACGCTTCGCGGGTCGACGACCGAGCGAACCCCGCGCATGCCGTCCGCCGCCCGTGGTAACATGGGGGGTTAACGTGACCCGGGGCATCGTGAAGAACGCCGCGCCCGCTGCATCGGCGGACACCGCCCTGCTCGAGACCATGGCGCTCGTCCGGGCCCGCGCGATCGCCGCGCCGCTCTTCGCCACGATGGTGTTGTGGGTCTCGTACACGGTGGGCGCCACCGACGTCTGGCGCTGGCAGATCTCGTTTGCGTCCACGCTGTGCGCCCTGGTCGGGGCGCTCGCGATCGCGCTGGCTCGCGACGCGATCCCGACCCGGTGCGGGCACATGGTCTGCGCCGTGCTGTGGTGGTCGCCCATCGCGTCGACGCTGGCGGCGTCGTGGGCGCAGCCGGACCTCTTGTACTCGTTGCTGGTGACGATCGAGATGCTGGTCGGCGCGGTCATCCTCCTCGACACCCGATGGACGACGGGCACGCTGCTGGCGACGCTGGCCACGTGGTTGCTGCTCAGCGTGCGCGAACCGCCCCACGTGCAGCTGGTGTACGGACTGACCGGGATCACCACGACCGCGTTCGCGATCATCATGCAGCGGATCCTCAAGAACGCGACGCTCCGCCAGGCCGCCACGAACTCGAGCCTGGCGCTCCAGCTCGCCGAGCGCACGCGGCTCGAGGCCCAGCTGTTTCACTCGCAACGCATGGAGGCCGTGGGCACGCTGTCGGCGGGGCTCGCCCACGACATGAACAACGTGCTCGCGTCGATCGCGAACTTCGCCGAGCTCCTGCGTGACGAGCTGCACACGGACCGCGCGCACGCAGACCTCGGACAGATCGTCGCGCAGGCCCGGCGCGGCGCGGAGCTCACGCGGGGCCTCCTCGCGTTCAGCCGGCGCGGGCAGTACAGCAAGCGCTTGATCCAGTTCGACCAGGTGGTCCGCGACGCGGCGGCGATGCTGACGCGCACGCTGCCGCGAACCATCGAGCTCCGGTGCGAGCTCGGCTGCGCGGGGGCCCGCGTCAACGGTGATCCGACCCAGCTCGGGCAGGTGATCATCAACCTCTGTTTGAACGCGGCGGACGCGATGGACGCGGTTGGCGTGCTGTCGGTCACCACGCGGCTCGTCGATCTCGAGCGCCCGGACGGGATCGCCAACGCGTTACCCGGCGGGCGCTACGTCCAGGTCGACGTCCGGGACACCGGCGCGGGCATGGACGACGCCACGAAGGCCCGCCTGTTCGAGCCATTCTTCACGACCAAAGCCCCCGGCAAAGGCACGGGCCTGGGGCTGTCGTCGGTCTGGGGCGTCGTGCAGTCGCACGATGGCGGCGTCTCCGTCGAGTCCGCTCCCGGACGCGGCGCGCTGTTCATCGTGCAGCTCCCCCTCTCGGACACCTCGTCGCTCGCGCCGCTGCCACCGGTCGCCGCGGCGGCTCCCATCGTCGCCGCGCCGCGCGTGTCGGCCCAGCGAACGGTCCTCGTGGTGGATGACGAGGCGCCGGTGCGGATCGCCCTGTCGCGCATCCTGCAAAAGGCCGGCATCGCCGTGCTGCAAGCGGCGAACGGCGACGAGGCGCTGCGGCTGGCCGGCGACCCGGCGGTCACGGTCGACCTCGTCATCCTCGACATGGGGATGCCCGTCATGGACGGGGCCGAGTGCTTCCGCCGGTTGCGGGAGACGAGCGCGGTCCCGGTGATCGTCGCGACGGGCTACGCGGCCGATCGTGACCTGCAGGCCATGGTGGCGAGGGGGGCGATCCTGGTCGAGAAGCCGTACGAGCCGGCCGAGTTGCTCGCCGAGATCCGGCGGGTGCTCGGGTGCGCGCGTCCGTCCGCTGGCTCGGGCGCGGGCGGTGAGCGCGTAGATGACCCCGCGGAGCGCAGCCGTCGTGCGGGCTCGTAGCGGCCCGGATGTGGCGAGGAAGCTGCAGTGCGTGACGTCATGTTCCTCATCCTCGCCGTCGTCCTCGCCCTCGCCTGGGTCACCGGGTTCGCCGTCTTCCACGTCTCCGTCGCGGCCATCCACTTGCTGCTCGTCCTGGCCGTGATCGGGCTCGTGGTGCACTTCGTCCGCGGCCGCGGCGGCGCACCGACGTAACCGCACAGGCGAGCCCCGCGGCTCGGTCCCCGCGCGCCAGCCCGGCCGCGCGCGCCGTGTCACAAACCCGCCTGCCTCCGACGCAGCGCGGCGAAGTCCTTGCACACTGCAGCTCCATGACCCGCAGCGCGCCGTCATCCCGTCCGCCCGATCCCGGCGTCGCGAATCCCACTGTCGCGACCGAGCACAAGGCGCTCGGCTGGGCGGCGCTCGTGTCCGTGCTCGCGATCATCTGGCTCGTACGGCCGGTCGGCATCGGCATCCTGCTCGGGACGTGCCTCGCGTTCATGGCGCAGCCGCTGTTCATGCGCCTCCGCGCGCGGCTCGGGGTCGGGTGGGCGGGCGCCCTGACGGTGGCCGTGGCGACGGTCATCGTCATCGGGGTCGTCGGTGGGATCCTGTGGCTGTTCGTGTCTGGTGGCCGCGAGCTGGCCGCACAGCTGACCGCGTCGTCGGGGCCCGGCGGCGTGACGCACGCTGCGCTCGCCGACATCGCGAAGGTCACCGACCGCTTCGGCCTCACGCAGGACGACCTCGTCGCGCACGCGCGCACGCTCGCCACGGACGCCGCGAACCGCGCGGGCGATCTCGCCGCGGCCACCATGTCCACCGTCGGCGGCACCCTGCTCGGCCTGCTCTTCGTGCTGCTGTCGATGCACTACATCCTGTGCAACTGGGAGACGGTCGCGCAGCGCGCGCAGGAGTCGCTCCCGCTCCGGCCGGAGTACACGGCGGCGCTGTTCGAGGAGTTTCGCAGCGTCGGGCGGTCGACGCTCCTCGGCGCGGCGGGTACGAGCCTCGCGCAGGGCGTCGTCTCGACCCTCGGGTACGTGCTCGCGGGCGTGCCGCAGCCGCTGTTCTTCGGCGCGGCGACCGCCGTCGCGTCGTTCGTCCCGGCGGTGGGCGTGCTGCTCATGCTGATCCCGATCGGGGTCGGGTTCTTCCTCGTCGGCGAGCCGGGCCACGGGGTCTTCGTCCTCGCGTGGGGCCTGGTGTTCGTCGTGGGCGTCTGCGACTACGTGATCCGGCCCCGGCTCGTCACCGGCGAGCGCAAGGTGCCCTCGCTCGTGACGTTCGCGGCGATGTTCGGCGGCGTCGAGGTGCTCGGGCTCGAGGGCCTGATCGTCGGTCCGGTGGTGATGACGCTCGCGCTGTCGGTGCTCCGGCTGTACGCGGAGGAGACGCGGCGGGTGCGCCGCGCGGGCCCGGAGAGCGGCGCGCCGGGGGGCCGCGACCGCGCATGAATCGCGGCCTCTGTCGGTCGGCTGCCGGCGCGGCCGCCGGCGCGTGGACGGCGGACCTCTCCGCTGCGGAAACGTCAGCCCCCGCGTGCATGCTGCCGACGTGGCTCAGGTCGACGCGCAGATCTGCGGCTGCCCGCGCGACACCCTGTGCGATGCATGCGTGGCCCAGCGGAGCGCGTGGTTGACCGGCGCGGCGGCACTGCGCGGAGAGCGCTGGGGCCGCGAGGTGATCGGCCGGTCGACGCCGCAGCAGCGCGCCCGGCCCTGGCCGCCGTACGAGGGCGCGGCGGTCGCGCGGGCGATCGCGAAGGTCGCCGACCTCAGCGGCGACGCGCGCCTGCTCGAGCTGCTCGGTCGCCACGTGCATCGCTGGGCGGCGGACGAGTGGAGCGGCGCGCTCGCGGCGCGGCGGGTGTCCCCGTTGACGCACCTCGCGGGGGGCGGGCGGCGGTGAGACCGCGCCTGCGCGGGCGATCTCCTCTCTACCGCGTCCGCCGCGCGTACCAGAGGCGACTGATAGGCCCAGCTTATCGCTCCCATCGGGGATGAGCCATGGCGGAGGCCCGGCGGGCGCCCTAGCTTGTTCGAGCCATGAACATCGACATCGGGATCGAAGCGAAGCAGCGCGAGCAGATCGCGCAGGGCCTCTCGAGGGTGCTGGCGGACAGCTACACGCTCTATCTCAAGACGCACAACTTTCACTGGAACGTGACGGGGCCCATGTTCCAAACGCTCCACTTAATGTTCGAGGCGCACTACGGCGAGCTCGCGCTGGCGGTGGACCTGATCGCCGAACGAATCCGCGCCCTCGGCTTCCCCGCGCCTGGCACCTACCGGCAATACGCGGCGCTGTCATCGATCAAAGAAGAAGACGGGATCCCGCCGGCCCGCGACATGATCCGCCTCCTCGTCGAGGGCCACGAGGCGGTCGCGCGCACGTCGCGAGCATCGTTCACGGTCGCGGCCGAGGCGAACGACCAGCCGACGTGCGATCTGCTGACCCAGCGGATGCAGCTCCACGAGAAGACCGCATGGATGCTGCGGAGCCTGCTCGAATAGCCGGACGTCGCGCGGACAGCCGTGTGCAGTGGAGCCCGCGCCTGGGGCTTCGCGGGCCGGTGTCGCGGCGCGCGGACCGGCCGCGCACGCGCCCTGACAAGCGCCGCCGCGCGGACAGGTGGGAAGTCCGCGATCTCGCTCGCGTGCACGGGATGCATCGCGTTCATAAAGACAGGTCCTGTCCGCGCTGACATGCGCGAGTTGCGCAGGCGCGCGTGGCACCGCGCGTGTAGAGGCAGCGCAGCATGAAGCTGCTGTCTCTCTCGCTCCCTGCCCTCCTCGCCGCCTCCCTCGTCGGGTGCACGACGACCGCCGTCGACGACGGCGACACCACCGCCCAGGACAGCTGGCGCGAGGCCATCGCCGAGGCGCCGACCGCCGGTGACGGGTGCGCGCATGCGACCTATCCCGCCATGACGTGGGAGACGATCGGCTGCACCGCGGCGCCGAACCGCCCGTTCACCGTGGGTAACGGCGCGGACTACGCGATCCAGTCGACGGGGCTCATCGCGAAGGCGACGGGCTCCTTCGTGCGCGCGACCAACGTGAACACCGAGACGGACGGCGGCGTCGCCAACGGCTATTCGATCCAGCTCAACTCGAACTTCATGAGCGGCACGGCCGCGTGCGGGGGCGTCGCCGGATGCATGTCGTGGGAGCAGTTCGTGTACTCGTCGGAAGAAGAGTCCGCGTTCATCCAGAACTGGCTCATCGGGATCGGCACGTGTCCGGACGCGAGCTGGTTCGACGCCGGCGGTGGCAGCTGTTTCAAGAACAGCGCCGCCGTCGTCGTGCCCGTCATCGGCATCACCAACCTCGCTCATCTCAAAGTCTCGGCGAGCGCCATCCGCGCCGGCAAGGACACGCTCGTGTTCGCGAACGGGACGGAGGCCTTCTCCACGAACGAACGAGACAGCGTCACGGGGCTCGCGACCGCGTGGACGGCATCCGAGTTCAACATCATCGGCGATGGCAACGCGTCGGAGGCCGTGTTCAACGCGGGCGCCGCGGTGACGGTGCGCATCGGGATCAACGATCACACGCTGACCAAGCCGGCCTGCATCGCGAACGCCGGCACGACCGGGGAGACGAACAACCTCCACCTCGGCCCGTGCAAGGCGTTCGTCGGGTCGGGGCCGGCCGTGCAGTTCACCGAGTCGAACTGAGGAGCGAGCGGATCGCCGCAGCCGGCCCGGCGGCAGGGATGGGCACCGCGGAACGCCCGTTGCACGACCCGAGGCGATGACGCCCCTCGCCCGGATGTACGCCAAGCTGTGCCGAGAGCAATCCCAGGCGGAGCACAGCACCGAGCTGCACCCCCGTCGCGTGGCTCGCCGCCTGGGCGACTCGCCGCCAGGGCGTGCGTTTCGTGCGCTCTCCGCCCACGCGAACCGCCTCGCGCCGGCCTTCAAGGAGGCGCTCGGCCCCGGCCATCGCTTCGATCTCCTCGCCGGGCTCGTCGTGGCGAAGATGTTCTCGGGGAGCCGGTACCTGCTGCTCGACCACCTAACCGAGCCCGAGCGCTCGTATCGCGGCACGCTGCTCGGCCTCAAGCACGGCGTCGACTGCGCCCGGTTGCTCACCCACGTG
Source organism: Deltaproteobacteria bacterium (assembly GCA_025353585.1). Classification (GTDB taxonomy): domain Bacteria; phylum Myxococcota_A; class Polyangia; order Haliangiales; family Haliangiaceae; genus JABFXX01. Next base: position 13,353 of record JANXOM010000164.1, on the reverse strand, counting down.
GCGACGGCCGGCCGCCAGCCCCTGATGGCCGGCTGGTGCGCGCGGATGCTCGCCGAACGCTTGCCTCTGCTCGCGGATGCCGAGGACGCGCTGGCCTGGTTCGCCGCGCATCCGGGGCGCGCCATCGCCCGCTGACTCACGACCGCGAATAAATCGCGGTCGTGAGCGATCGGCTTGTCGGCTCCGCCGCCGGCGCCTGTCCGGAGAAGATCGCCCGCAAAGACGCGGGTCAGCGAAGCGCGCGGAGGACGCTCCGGGCGGCCCAGTAGCCGCACATCCCGTGGACCCCACCGCCCGGGGGCGTCGACGACGAGCACAAGAAGATATCGCGCGCGGGCGTGCGGTACGGATCGCGCTTCGCGACCGGTCGGAAGAACAGCTGGCGCAGATCCGAGAGCCCGCCGTTGATGTCGCCGCCGACGTAGTTCGGGTTGTAGGCCTCGACGTCGACGGGATCGCGCGCCGCCCGCGCGAGCACGAGGTCGCGGAAGCCGGGCGCGAACTGCTCGAGGTGGTCCTCGAGCAGGGCCGACGCGTCGATCCGCTGCCCGGCCGGCACGTGGCAGTACGCCCACGCGATGTGCTTGCCCGGCGGCGCCCGCGTCGCGTCGAAGAGCGTCGGCTGGACCACGAGCGTGAACGGACGCGCGCCGACGGAGCCCGCGTGCACCGCGCGTTCGCCGGCGGCGATGTGGCCGACATCGCCGGAGAGGTGCACAGTCACGGCCCGCGCGGCGCGCGGATCGCGCCACGGGATCGGTCCCGAGAGGGCCCAGTCCATCTTGAAGATGCCGGGGCCGTAGCGGAACCGTTCGAGCCGGGCCCGGTAGCGCGCCGGCAAGCGGTCGCCCGCGATCGCGAGCAGCGCGCGGGGGCTCGTATCGAAGACGTAGGCGCGCGCCGTGGGCAGCTGCCGGAGGCTCGTGACGGGCGTGCCGAGCTCGAGCGAGCCGCCGTGCGAGCGCAGGACCGCGACGAGCGCGTCGGTGATCGCGCGCGAGCCGCCGCGCGCCAGCGGCCAGCCGACGGCGTGCCCCGCCAGCCCGAGCATGAGCCCGAGCGCGGCCGTCGCGGTGGCATCGAGGGGCACCATGCCGTGCGCCGCGATCCCGCCGAGCAGGGCCGGCGCGAGGTCGCCCCGAAAGCGCTTCACGAGGCCGCGCAGCGAGCGCAACGCTCGGAGGCCGAAGCGCGCGGCGAGGATCGGCGCGGCGGGAACCCGGAGCGGACCGAGGAACATGCGCGCGAGCTCGGCGAAGCGGCGGGCGAACGGCTCCATCAGCGCCGTGTACGCCGGCCCATCCGCGCCGAGCTGCGCGGCCGTCTCGGCGACGGAGCGCTCGAGCGTCACCACGCGGCCGTCGCCCATCACGTGCGCGAGCGCGGCGGGCGGCTGGATCCAGCTCAGCCCGTGCGCGCCGAGATCCAGCTCCCCGAACCACGGCGAGCCCGCCCCGAGGGGGTGCACGCTCGAGCAGACGTCGTGGTGAAAGCCGGGCAACGTGAGCTCGCTCGTGCGCACGCCGCCGCCCGCGGTCGCGTGGGCTTCCACGACGAGCGTGCGGAGACCCGCGCGCGCCGTGGCGATCGCGGCGGCGAGCCCGTTCGGCCCCGAGCCGATGACGATGACGTCGTAGTCAGCGGCGGTCATGCGAACCAATGCAGGGCCGAGCCCGAGCAAGTGAGAGGCCAGACGCGACCGCGCCCGGTGCTGTTCGTGGCGACGTCCCCGCGGCGGGAGGTGGGCGCGGGCGGGCGCCGCGTGGCAACGGCGCTCGCTCGGTCGTGCGGCGCGTGGCCACCGGCCAGCGCGTCACGGGGTGTAGATCATCTTCCGCGTCATGCCGCCGTCGGAGACGTAGGTCGCGCCGGTGACGAAGCCGGCCTCGGCGGACAGGAGCCACGCGGCGAGCGACGCGATGTCCTCCGGCCGGCCGACGCGCCCGACCGGGTGCTGCGCGTGATCGGAGGGCGCGAGCTTCGGGGCGTGGCGCGTGGCGCGCGGGCCGAAGCGGTCGACCGCGATCCAGCCGGGCTCGATGCAGTTGGATCGGATGTCGGGGCCGCAGCTGATGGCGAGCGCATGCGACAGCGCCGCGATGCCGCCCTTCGCCGCGGCGTAGGCGACCGTGTTCGGCTCGGATTGCCGCGCGCGCGTCGAGCCGATGTGGACCATCGCCGCGGGGCCCGGCGCGCGGCGCAGGTGGGGGATCGCGTGCTTCGCGACGAGGAAGTAGCCGGTCAGGTTGACGGCAAGGAACTTCTGCCAGACCGCCAGGGCGAGGCGCTCCGGCGGACCGACGTCGGGGTCGGCCAGGCCCGCGTTGTTGACGAGGCCGTCGAGGCGGCCGCCCCAGCGCACGGCGTGAGTCACGGCCGCGCGGACGGCCGGCTCGCGGGAGACGTCCGTCCGGATGAACTTGACGTGCGCGCCGTACTCGCCGACCGCGTCCTTGCCGGCGCCGAGATCGCGATCGAGGATCGCGACGCGCGCGCCGTCGTGAACGAGGCGCGCGACGACGGCGCGGCCGATCCCGCGCGCGCCGCCGGTGACGAGGAAGACCTGGTCGTCGAATCGCATGGGCGCGACGATAGCAGCCGGACGCCGCCGCCTCGCGCGCGCGCGCGCCGAGGGTCGACGGCGCAGGGGTTCCGCTTTGCAACGTGCGCCGGCGTGCGGCTCGACGCCTGCGCGCGGCGCGACGGCGCGCGGAGTCCAGGCGCGTTCAGCGGTGCAGCGGCGGCGTGCCGTCGCCGAGCTCGGACCGCAACGCGTGCTTGCCGAGGTGGTTCTCCCACATCTCGATCACCACCGCGAGCGCGAGAAAGGCGAGCCCGCCGAACATCGAGCCGCCGGTGATGATGGCCCACACCGCCTGGCCGGGGAACACCACGCTGATGCTGGTGAACGCGACGGTCGTGATGAAGAAGAGCAGCGCGGTGGCCAGGAAGAAGGCGGCGCGCAGGAGCCACCGCACGCGCCTGTTGTAGAGCTCGATCTGTTCGCGCAGGCTGCGCACGCGGCTCGCGTCGTCGGGATTGCTGCGGATCTCCTCGGCCAGGGTCCGGAGCCGCGCGAACGACGGCACGTACTTCGAGGTCAGGTTCGACAAGAAGATCGACGTCGAGATGATCAGCGCAACCGGCGCCGAGGCAGCACCGACGAGCTTTGCGAGATCGAGGTTGGCGGGGTCCATAGACGTCACACGGCGCGTGTCGGGCTCGCCGTGTTGCACGTTCCACTCCATGCCGGCATGGCCGACCGGCACGCCGCCGACGCGCGCGCACCGACGCGGCGGCCCGGTAGTTCGCTCAGGGCAGCCTCGCTTCCTGCGTCATCGGCGCACGCGGCACGCGCGAGCCGCCCGCGGAGGCGTGGGGCAGAGCCATCGTCGGGAGTCGAACGGCGGGTGCGCGCGCCCATGCGTAGGCACGCCTCTCGCAGGCCCGCGCTGCGGTGTTCGCAACGTGGCTCTCGCCGTTGACCGTCCCCGAGTTTCACGCCCGCGTGCTCGGGCAGCAGGCCTGGGCCGCCCCCGGCGGCACCGCGGGAGCGCCGCTCGACTGGGACGCCCTCGACGAGATCCTGGCGCACCCCGCGTGCGACACGCTCGTGGTCGCGCGCAACCGGCACATCGACGTCCCGCCCCCGCGGAGCCTGGGCGATCTGCGGTCGTTGATGACGGCGGGCATCGGCGTCGTGTTGCGGCGCACCGAGCGTTGCTCGCCGGCGCTCGCCGCGGTCGCGGCCGCGGTCGCGACCGACGTCCCGTCGACCGTGCACGTGCAGATCTTCGTGACGCCGGCGGCGACGTACGGCTTCGGCTGGCACTTCGACGACGAGCACGTGCTGGTCGCGCAGATCGCCGGCGAGAAGGAGTACTACTTCCGGCCGAACACCCTCGGCTCGGCCCCCGCGGAGAGCGCCGCGTTCGCGGAGTACCCGCGCGAGACCTCGCCGCTCGGCGCCGCGACGCTGCTGCCCGGTGATGCGCTGTACGTGCCGGCGCGCTGGTGGCACGTCGCGCTGTGCCGCGCGGACGCGCTGTCGATCTCGGTCGGGTTCGCGTCGCGCCCGCCGTGACCGGCGGCACGCAACTGGCATCCCCACGCTTCACCGTGACCGACGAGCTACGGCTCTCCGCGCTCCTGCCGACCGCGAGCTCTTCGAACGAAGTACACTGGACGCTCGCGCTCGCCGGCGGCGAAGGCGTGTCGCTGCGCGACTACGTGATGCAAAAATTCGGGCAACCGATCCCGAAACAATTCTGTCGCATCCTCGGCGAGCGGTCGATGCTCGAGCACACCCTCGACCGGCTGCTGACGATCACGCCGGCCGCGCAGACGTTGACGGTGATCGGCGCCGACCATCGCGGGCTCGCGCTGCCGCAGCTGCGCGCGCGCAGCCACCACGTGCTCGTGCAGCCCGGCTCGCGCGACACCGGCATGGCCGCCTACATGGCGCTGTCGATGATCAAGCGCTGGACCCCGAACGCGGTCGTGACGATCACGCCGACCGACCACTACGTCGAGCCGGCGGAGCGGTACGTGGCGCAGGTCCGCCTGGCTCGCGGGATCGCGGCCCGGATGCGCGACACGATCGTGGTGCTCGGCGCGCGACCGACGGATCCCGACCCCCACCTCGGCTACCTCGAGCTGGACGAGATGCGGATCCGGTTGCCGCCGCTCCATCGGGTCCGCGCGTTCGTCGAGCGCCCCACGGTGGCACGCGCCCACGACCTGACGACGCTGGGCGCCCTGTGGAACACGCGCGTCGCGTGCGGCACGGTCGAGGCCTTCTGGGAGCTCGGGCGGAAGACCCAGCCGCACCTGATGGGCATCCTCGACGCGATGGTGCCGCTGGTGGGCACCGAGCACGAGGCCGAGGCGATCGAGTACGTCTATCGCGCCTATTGCCCGGTGAACCTGTCCGCGGGGTTCCTCGCCGCGGCCCCGGGACGGCTCGCGGTGCTGGAGCTCGACGGCGTGCAGTGGAGCGACTGGGGCCGGTCGGAGCGGATCGAGACGACGCTCGCGCTGCGCCGGACGCGGCGCGAGATGCGCTGACGGCTCACGAACCAGCGGCGATCATGGCGAGCTTGCAGTCGACCTCCCACGTCGACAGCGCCGACGAGTCGCCGCGGCGATACGTCGGATCGGGATGGAGCTTGCGCGCGCGCACGAACGCCGCGGTCGCCTCGAGCGGGTCGCCGGTCATCCACAGCGCGACGCCGAGCCCGTGCCACGCCTCCCACGACTTCGGGGTCGCCTTCGCCTGGGCGCGCGCGGTCACGAACACGGCGGTGACGATCGCGAGGCCGCTCGCGATGGTCTGCGATCGCGCCACGAGCGCCGGGTCCCCGGGGGCGAGCGCGAGTGCGCGCGCCATCTCGCGGGCGCCCTCGCCCCAGCGGTCGCTCGAGGCGAGCGTGCTCGCGCGCGCGCCGATCAGCTGCGCGTCCGCCGGAAAGACCGCGAGCGCCTCGTCGAGCAAGCGCAGCGCCGCGCGCCACGCGCCCTCCGAGTTCAAGCAGTGCACCACGGTCTGGACGGCCTCCGCGGCCACGTCGGGATCGAGGTGCGCGCGCTCCGCCCACCCCGCCTCGGCGTAGGCGCGGGCCGCGGCGAGCTCGTCTTGCGCGAGCGCGACGCGCGCCGCGAGCACGAGGGGATACGCATCGTCGCCGCGCAGCTCCACGCCCCGGGCCGCGCTGGCGCGCGCCTGCTCTGGCTCGCCGAGCAGCTGCAGCGCCTGTCCGCGATTCGAGTAGATCCGCGCCCGCGTCGGCTCGCGCGCGATGGCCGCATCGAACAGCGGGATCGCCTCCGCGTGCCGGGACGCGGTCATCAGCGCCACGGCGCGCTCGTACGGGTCGGTCGCGGCCATCGCGTGATGCTACTTCACCTTGGCGATCAACGCGGCCAGCGGCGCGCCGTCGCCGTCGACGCGGCCGAGCTCGCCGCCGGCGGCGTCGAAGAGGATCGTCGTGTAGGTGTCGCGCACGTGGAATTGCCGGAACCAGGCGTTGCCGTGATCGATGCCGACGGGCACGGTCACGCCGAGGCGCTGGTGAAAGTCGCGGATCTCGTCGTCGGAGGTCCACACCGGGAACGCGACCGTGAGCCACGTCAGCTCGGGATGCGCGCGGTGCACCTCCTCGACGTGGTACGCGTGCGCCGCGCAGGTCGCGCCGATCTCGGGCCGGCTGTTCGCGATGTACGAATCGCAGAACAGGGTCGCGAACGTCAGCGCGAGCGGCGCGCGAGGGCGCGTCGCGTAGTCGAACCTCGTTCCATTGTCGAGCACGAGCGCCGGGAGGCCGGCCGGCGCGGGTGCGGCCGCGGTCGGGACCGGCGTCGGGGCGGTCGACGAGCCGAGCGCGTCGGCGAGCGCGCGCTCGAGCGCGGGCGTCACCGCGTGGCCGACGTAGCGCACCACGCCGGCGCGGTCGATCACGACGTGCTGCGGCGTCACGTTGAGATCGAACGCCTCCGCGACGGTCCCGGTGCGATCGATCGCGACCGGCACCGTGAGGTGCTTGTCCGCCACGAACGCGCGCACGTTCTCGATCGGGTCGTTCAGCGCGACATCGACGGCAAAGACGGCCAGGTCGTGCCCGTGGTCCCGATACGTGGCCTCGAGGTGCGGCATCTGCGCGCGGCACGGCACGCACCAGGTCGCCCAGAACTTGAGGTAGATCGGCGTGCGGCCGATCAGCGTCGCCAGGTCGACCTGCGTGCCATCGAGGAGGTCGAGCGTCACCGCGGGCGCGCGGTGCCCGACCAGCGCGTCGTGCGCGACCTTCACGTACGGCGCGGCCTCGCCCTCGCCGCTGCCCGCGCTCCCCGCGCTCCCGGCGCTGCCCGCGCTGCCCGCGCTGCCTGCGCTCGGGGCCGGCGCGTCCGCCTTGCCACAGCTCGGGCTGACCAGCGCGAGGACGATCCCGAGGCCGCGCCGGTTCATCGCGCCAGCATATACCTCCCTCCGCGGCGCCTCACGCCGCCGTCGCGCGGTCAGCCCTTGAGCGCGGCGAGCACGACGCCGGGGATCTTCCACCAGCGCGGGTCCGCCTCGAACCGGGTGACGGCGCGGCCGAGCGCCACGTTGTTCTTGTGATCGGTGAACCACGCTGGCGTCGGCTTCATCACGAACGGCGCGCGGACGACCGACTTCTGCGGGTGATCGAGCAAGAGGCCGTTGTGCACGACGCCCTGCCCCGACTGGATGTCGTGCGACGGGTGCCCCGGGAACGCGCCCCACGTCGCGTTGACGAGCCCGTAGTTGAGGCCCGTCCAGCAGTTGACGCCGATCGCGCCGTAGCGCAGGGCGGCGATCGCGGCATCGACCTCGGCGCCGAGCTCCTTCTCCGTGCGCGGGTCGACGAGCAAGTTCACCGACAGCGTGCCCCAGCAGCGATCGTTCGCAAACGGAACGGCCGTCGCGAGGTAGTCGCGCGCGGTCGTCACGTCGAGATCGACGAACGACATGATGCCGCACCACGGCTCCTCGCCGAGCGCGTACTCGCCCGGTCGGTCCGCCACGCCCTCGAGGATCGTCCACGGCAGCGCGGAGGGATCGCTCACCGTGCCGAGGTCCGTGTGCTTCGGGTACTTGCCCGTGAAGCGCTCCCAGGTGGCCTTCGCCGTCGGGTAGTACGCGCGGCGCGTGGGCTGCGCGGCGAGCTTTGCCTTCACGGCGGCCTCGAAGCGGGCGCGCAAGGCCCAGCCGTTCGCGAGGACGACCAGGCGCGCGCCGTTGCAGTTGAAGCCGCAGTTGTAGGCGAGCATCGACGCGACGTGGCGCGCCTGGTAGTCGAGCTCCGCGTCCGTCCACGCGCCCGGCACCACGAGCACCGGCGAGACGCAGCCGAGCTCGGACGTGATCGTCTTGTCGATGCGCGGCGTGTGCGCCTCCTTGCGCGCCGCGCCCTCGGCGCCCGTGCCGTAGAGGATCGCGTCGTGCGCGGCGGCCGAGCCGGTGATGTGGATCGAGTGCGTCTTGGCGTGGTCCGTGAGGTGCTGGCCGACGGCGATGCCGCCGTACGCGACGCGCAGGTACCCGGCGTCGATCAGCGGGCGGAACGCGTCCGCGATCACCGGCCCGAGCTGCTCGTTCACCGGGTTCATCTTCAGGAGGCACACCTCGCCATCGACGACGAGCTTGTAGAGGACGTCCATCGCCGGGATCGACGATTGGTTGCCCGCGCCGAGCACGATGGAGATGCCGCCCTGCGCGGCGGCCTTGTCGCGATAGATCTTGCCCTGCGTCGGCTTGTGGCCCGGCTCGATCCACACGTCGCACGTGATGCCGGCGAACAGGATCTTGTCGATCGCGTCCTGCGGAAACGTGCGCGCGACCCACTGGCCGTCGGGGCGCTGCGACGTCTTCGGCAGCGCCGGCTGTCCGTTCGCCTCGAGCGCCTCCGCGAACAGGCGCAGGTTCCGCATCACCGGCAGCGTGCCGCCGAGGTACTCCTCGCCGTGGCCCTGGCTGCCCGACGCGTAGCCCTTGACGTCGCACGCGATCGCGGGCCAGCGGTCCGACACGGCCAGGAGCGTCGGGATGCACGCGCGCAGGACCCGGGCGCGCTGCATGGCCGACAGCGCCGCCCACCGATCGCGACCGGCCTCGAGCTCCGTCAGCATGCGATCGCACTCCGCCAGCGAGGTTGCGGGGACGCCCGCGGGCGGCGGCGGGAAGGGGCGCGCGTGCGGGGTAGCCGAGGCGGCCGGGGTGGCGTGGTTCATGGCCTACTACGTAGCCGGCCGGCGGCGCGAGAGCACCGGTAAGCGTCACTCACTTCTGTAAACCAGGCACCCACGCCGTCGTGCGGCCGCCCACCTCGTCGCGACGAATGGCGTGGCCGGCGATCTGCTGCGAGCCGCGGCCGCCGCCCCAGCGATGCTCGAACAGCCAGGTGCGTGGGAAGCGCTCGTGATCGGCGCCGACCTTCACGGCGTGGCCCACGACGGCGCGGATCGCGCGCCGGAGCGCGGCGACCTCCGGCTTGGTCAGGGTCGCCGCGACGCGGTGCGGTGCGATGCGCGCCTGGTAGAGCACCTCGTCCGCGAGCCAGTTGCCGATGCCGGCGAGCGTGGTCTGATCGAGGAGGAGCGCCTTGATCGGGGTGCGGCGCCGCGCGCACAGCGCGAGCAGCTCGGCGACGGTCGGCAGGTCGTCGAACGCGTCGCGGCCGAGGCGCTGCACGCGCGGCTCGCGGTCGGGCTCGGGGCCGAGCCAGATCCGGCCGAGGCGACGCGGGTCGGTGAACGCGATCGCGCGGGGGCCGCGGGGCTCGATCAGGAGCTTGAGGAACCGCGGCCGGCCGGTGGCATCGTCGAGCGGCGCGTCGCCGTGGGCCTGCAGGCGGGGGCCTTCGTGCCCGACCTCGCGGATCCACCCGGACATGCCCAGGTGGCCGTACACGGTGGGGCCCGGGCCGCCGAGCGTGATCCAGAACGTCTTGCCGCGGCGGCCGACGCTGCGGACGGTGCGGCCGACGAGCGCGTCCTCGACGGTGCGCGCCGCGGCCTGGAAGACGATCTTGTCGGTGACGATCTCGACGCGCGCGATGCGCTTGCCGACCAGCACGTCGCGCATCATCCGACAGACGGTTTCCACTTCCGCGAGCTCCGGCATCCGCGCGGACCATAGCGGGCGCGGCGGCGGTGTCCAGAGGCCCCCGTCCTGCCCGGACAGGTGGCCAGTCCAGCGCACGCCTCGGTCCTGACCACCGCGCCACGACCGGCGGCGGCCCGGGGGCGATCGAGCGCGGTCGTCGCGGCGGGCGCCGCCGAACCGAGCGCTCGCGGTCGTCGAGACACCTGACGACGGCCAGTGCCCGCCGCCCGATGGGCATGACCGGCGCGGCCCGGTGTTTGCTCCTGGACGGAGAACGACTCGAGCCGAGTCGGTCCTCGAGCAGTTCACCAGAGGTCTCCCCATGAATCGCTATTACGCCATCGCCTTCCTTGTCGCCGGCTCCGTGACGACCGCCCACGCGCAGACAGATCCGATCCCGTCGCCGACCCGTCGCCGGTGCAGGCCGTCGCGACCGAACCGTCGGTGCAGGCCACGCCCACCGTCCAGGGCCCTCCTCTCGTCGTCGAGTCGGGGCACTACCTGCCGGCCGCGAGCAACAAGCTCGAGGTCAGCGTCGGCGGCGGCTATGCACGGGGCGGCGGAAAGATCGGCAGCGGGAACGCTAGCCTGGAGGATGTCTCGTCCGCCGGCGGATCCATCGAGCTCGAGCTGCAATACCGGATCGCGGCCGCGGTCGGCGTCGGGATCTACGGGGTGGCCTCGCGATTTCAGCGCGGCGATGCCCTCGCCGGTGACAACCGGGTCTGGGGCAGCAGCGCCGGCCTCCAGGCGACGCTCCACTTCAGTCCGTCGACGCACGTCGATCCGTGGGTGAGCATCGGCGCGGGCTGGAAGAGCGTGTGGCTCGATCCCGCGCAGGGACAGACCACGTCGTTGCAAGGGCCGGAGCTCGCGCGTGTCCAGCTCGGCACCGATTTCCGCGCCTCGCGAGCGGTCGCCATCGCGCCCGTCATCGGCGCGAGCCTCTCGTCATTCGTCGCCGAGAAGTCCGCCATGACGATGGGCTACGACGAGATCTCCAACAAGAAGCTCGATGTCAGCATCTTTGCCGGCATCAAGGGTCGATTCGACCTGTAGCGCGCTCTGCAAGGGGCGGGCGGCGCGCGCGCGGTCTACTGAACTTTGACCGCCGCGACCGTCTCGGCCGAGATCCGGCCGACGCACGAGTCCCCGCCGAGCTGGCCCGTCGCGACCACGAGCAGGATCCCCGTCGTCGGGGACCAGATCGCCTCCGTGATGCTGCGGACCGTGCCGCAGCCGTGCTGGGTCTTGTCCTTCGGGTCGAAGCTCTCGCGCCAGCCGATCGGCCCGACGGCGAGCGCCTGCGAGCGCACGCGACGCGGCCCGTGCGCGGTGTCCTCGGAGGTGAGGTGGCCCGTCCGTTCGTCGAACGTGAAGGCATGGCCGTCCGCGAACGCGACCGTCGTGTGCAGGTCGTCGTCGGGGTTGCCGGGGAGCGCGCAGCTCCGCGCGAGGGGCAAGGCGCGCCAGGTCGTCTTCGCGAGCGCCGCGTTGACCCGGGCGACGATCTTCGCGGGCGGGGCCGCCTCCGGGCCATGCCCACCGACCTTGAACGACGCGCGGCGAACGCCATCCGCGTTGAAGAACACGACGGTCTCGACCGGCGCGCTCGAGAAGTCCTCTTCATCCCGAAACAGCTGCACGATCGTCTGGCCGTCCTTGCTGATCGCGGGGAACACCGAGCCGGCGGTCGCCTCCATCCCCACGGGAAGGGCGGCGGTCTCCGGGGTCAGCGCGACGCGAAGGTCGCGCAGGGTCGCGGCGGGCATCGGGGTGATCTCCGGGCACGACGGGACCGCGGGATCGGCGGCAGCGACGCCCGCGCCGCCCACGAGGATCGCGGTGGCGGCGGCGGTAGCGGCGGCGAGACGGGGCAGTGACATGCTGGATCTACGCCCGAGCGGCCCGGTGTATTGCGCTCACCGGCCCGCTAGACCGGCTCGCTCGCGAGCTCGAATCCGTCGTGGTCCGGCAGCTGCTTCGCCAGCGCGTGCAGCGCCGTGCGCAGGCCCTCCTCGAGCGTCGGGTGATAGAACGGCGCGCGCAGGAGGTCCACGACCGTGGACCCGCGTTCGATCGCGAGGGCGAGCACGTGCGCCAGGTGCTCGCCGTCGGGCGCGCACAGCTCCGCGCCGACGAGCGCGCCGGTCTCCTTGTCCGCGTAGATGCGAAGGCACCCGTCACCCCGGAGGGCGATGCGCGCGCGGCCCTGGTCGACGAACGACGCTTCGCCGATCACCACGGTCTCCCGATCGAGCTTGTCGTAGCGCACGCCGACGCGGCCCACGCTCGGCTCCGTGAAGACGATGGCGAGCGGCGTGCGCCGCTTGTACCGGCGCAGCGCCGCCGTCCGCGCGTTCAGGCCCGCGATGTGGCCCTCGTCGGCTGCCTCGTGCTGCACCGGGCGATCGCCGGCCGCGTCGCCGACGAGGAACACGTCGGTCTCGCCGATGCGGAGCGTCGTCGGATCCACCTCGGGGCGACCGTCCGTGTCGAGCGGCACGCCGAGCCGATCGAGGCCGAGCCCCGCAAAGCTCGGCGTCCGGCCGAGCGCCACGACCACGCGATCGACGACGACCGAGACGTCGCCGCCCGTCACGCGCAGGCCGTCGCCGTCACGCGCGAGCTCGACCTCGTGGCCGAGGTGGAGCGCGAAGTCCGCGCGCAGCGCCACGAGCAACGCGGCGTTGACGTTCGGATCCGAGAGCCCCGCGATCAGCGGCTTCGCGTCGAACGCCGTGACCGTGCAGCCCAGCCGCGCGAGCGCCTGGGCGACCTCGGCCCCGAGCGCCCCGAGCCCGACGACGGCGATCCGGTCGGGCAAGGTCGCCTGCTCGAACAGCGAGTCCGTCGTGAGCAGGCGATCCGCGAACGGCGTCCACCGAGCCGGCACCGTCGGGTGCGACCCGGTCGCGAGGATGATCCGGTCAGCGGTGATCTCGTCGTCACCGACGCGGATGCGGTGACCGTCCAGCAGCTCGGCGCGGCCGCTGAGCGCGCGCTCCCCGAGCTCCGCGGTCAGGCCGCACGTCTCCTCGACGAAGTGATCCCGCAGCTCGCGGACGCGCGCGAGGACGGCCGCGCGGTCGACCGTCACCTGCTCACCGCCGCGGATCCCGAGGTCGGCGAACGCGCGCCGGCGCTCGTAGGCGTTCGCGGCCTCGATCAGCGCCTTCGACGGCATGCAGCCGACGCGCGCGCACATCGTGCCCCACGGGCCGTCGTTGACGAGCAGGTAGCTCTGCGTGTGCTTGCGAACCTCCCGGAACGCGCCGAGCCCGGCCGTTCCGGCTCCGATGATCACGACGTCGACTCGCCTGTGCACCACGCCTGACCATAACAACCCGGTGCGGTGTTGTCCGGCGCGAGGACGTCACCGGGGCGCCGGATCCGCGTGAGCCGTGTCTTCGTTGTACGTGCATGGCGCTTGCTCTTGCCGGGCGCATGTCCAAATCCAAACTCGGCCGTTACACCTTCGTGCTCGCGCTGTCGCTCGTGGGCGACCGCGGGCTGCGGCAACAAGCACGCGCAGCGCCTCGACGAAACGTCGGGCTCGAACGGTAGCAGCGGCGGCATGAGCGCCCCGCTCGGCACGGATCGCCCCGGCACGAACGCTGGTGGCGTCGGCGGCGCGGGCGGCGCTGGTGGGACCGGCACCATGGGCGCCGGCACCACGGGGACGGGCGGCTCCATGACGGGCACCGCGGGCGCGGGCGACAGCGCCGGCG
>JANXOM010000393.1 GCA_025353585.1 Deltaproteobacteria bacterium | reverse complement strand
CGGGTCGACGTGCTCGCCGCGGTGGATCCCGCGCTCGCGTACGGCGCCGCGTTGCCGTGGCCCGAGCTCCGCGATGCGGCCGCCCGCCCGGCCCGCCGCGTCGGCGCCTCGGCCGTGCTCGTGGGCGGGGCGCTCGCGCTGTACGTGGAGCCGAAGGGGCGCCGGGTGCTGACGGCCCCGTTGCCCGACGAGACGATCGAGCTGGCGCTCGCGGTCGGTCTGCCGCAGCTCGCGGCCCGGACGCGGCGGCGCGAGATGGTGATCGAGCAGATCGACGACCTCGCGGCCGCGCAGTCGCCGTTCTCGCGGGCGCTGCTCGCGGCTGGCGCGCGCGTCGACTACCGCGGGCTCACGATCCGCGGCCAGCTGCCGTCGGCGCGCGCGGCCGCCGAGCCCGATCCGGAGCCCGAGGCGGAGACGGATGACGAGGGCGATGACCCGGCGGTGCCGGAGTAGCCATGCCCGAGGGCGACACCATCCATGACCACGCCAAGAAGATCGGGCCGCTCCTGACGGGCCAGGTCCTCACGCGCGTCACCACCCAGGGCATCGAGCGCAGCCTCGACGGCCGCACCGTGTCCGCCGTGTTCCCGCACGGCAAGCACCTGATGGTCGACCTCGACGACGGCACGCGCATCCGCACGCACCTCGGCATGCCGGGCCGGATCCGCGCGTACGCGCCGCGCGAGGCCGACGCGCTGCTGGCGCGCACGTCCCCGGGGACGGCGGTGCTCGTGCTCGCGACGGCGGTCGTCACGGTCATCTGGTGGCGCGCGCGGACCGTGGAGATCCTCGGGCGCCGCGCGCCGAACCGCGATGCGGCGCTCCTGCAGCTCGGGCCCGACATCCTCGCCGCCGACTTCGATCCGGCCGACGCGGCGGGGCGCGCCGCCGAGCACGGCACGCGGATCGCGGCGGACGTGCTGCTCGACCAGCGCGTGGTCGCCGGCATCGGCAACATCTACAAGAACGAGACGCTGGCCGCGTGCCGCGTGGACCCGCGCGCGCCGATGCGCACGTTGCCGCCGGCGACGCTGCTCGCCCTCTACGCGACGGCCCATCGCCTCATGACGCTCCGCGACCGCACCCGCCACGTCTACGGCCGCACCGGCGAGGCCTGCGAGCGCTGCGACACGGCGATCAAGCGCGCCGAGATCGGCGAGCCCGCGCGCACGACGTGGTGGTGCCCGAGCTGCCAGGCCGCGCTCACGCCGGACTGACGGCCGAGCCGCCACGAGCGGCTTGGCGGTCAAATCGCCGCACGAGTGGGGCCGACCGTTAGCGGTCACCGATCACGCCGCGGCAACTCCAGCCGCCGGCCGGCGATCGGGCAGTGTGCCCCGGAAGGGCCGCAAGTGGCTGCAATCAGGCAAGGACGGCGTCCTCGCGGTTCGGCATCGCGGTTGCTCTAGGGCCTTGCACTCAGGAGGTTCTGTCCATGGCCACCGCGCACGCCTTCCACCACGCTGATGTCGCCCCGCTCTCGAGCGAGGTCTCGACTACCCTGTCTGTCGCTGCGGGCGTGGCCTTCGAGGTGTTCTCGGATGTCGGCGAGGTCCCGCGCTGGCTGCCCATCCTGCAGACCTCGCGCATCCTCGAGCGGACGCGCGATGGCCGCGCCGCCCGCGTGCAGTTCACCCGCAAGCTCGAGCGCGGGTCGCTCGGTTACACCCTCGAGTACACGTACGACCACCAGAACCTCAACGTGTCGTGGACGACGCCGCCAGACTCCAACGTCGTGCTCTCGGGCGAGGCGCGCTTCGTGCCGCTCTCCAGCCGCGCGTGTCTGATGTTGTACCGGCTCGTCCTGGAGCTGCCGATCGTGGACGACATGCTCACCAACGAGCTCGACGGTCACCCCGCCTCTTCGGTCGTATCCGAGTTCCGCGAGCACCTGCGCCGGCTCTGCTAGGTGCCGCTCGGGCCGCCCGCGGCCGCCCGCGGCGCACGCTTAGTGTAAGGGATCGCGAAGTCCGTTCACGTTTCTCCTTGGGACTCCGGATCCGCTCCTGTAACGTGGGGTACGTGGCCTCGGATCGTCCGGATGTAGCCAGGGCGGCGGCGACGGCGGAGGGTCTCCGTGCACCCGGTGCCCTTGCCCCCGCGCGCATCACGCCGACCGAGTCGGGAACGTTCGCGGTTGGCACGAACACCCACGGCCGCTTCGACGCCGAGGCCGCTGCGCTCAGGGACCTCGAGGACAAGCTCGGGCGCTGCCTCGCCGCGCTGACGATGCACTTCCAGCCGATCGTGCAGGCGTCCACTCGCCAGCGCTTCGGCTACGAGGCCCTGCTCCGCTCGACGGACCGCTCCCTGCCCCACCCCGGCGCGATCCTCGATGCCGCCGAGCGGCTGGAGCGCATCCCCGCCCTGGGGCGCGCGGTCCGCGCCGATTGCGCGCGCGTGATCGCCGCGGCGCCGGTCGAGCGCGGCGTCATCTTCATCAACCTCCATCTGCTCGATCTGTTCGACAAGCAGCTGACCTCGCCGTTCGCGCCGCTGTCGAAGGTCGCCTCTCGCGTCGTCCTCGAGATCACCGAGCGGACGTCGCTCGAGGGTCAGGACGACCTGCGCTACCGCGTCGCCGAGCTGCGCGAGCTCGGGTTCCGCATCGCCATCGACGACCTCGGCGGCGGCCACGCTCGCATGGGCACGTTCACGCCGCTCGACACCGACTTCGTGAAGCTCGACATGTCGCTCGTGCGCGACGTCGACAAGCACCCGATGAAGCAGCGGCTGATCCGCTCGGTCACCGACCTCTGCCGCGGCCAGGGCACGAAGGTCGTCGGCGAAGGCGTGGAGACCGAGGCCGAGGCCCGCGTGCTGGTCGACCTCGGCTGCGATCTCCTCCAGGGCTACCTCCTGGCCAAGCCGGCCCTGCCCTTCTGCGACGCGCTGTAGTCCCTCCCCGGACGAACCGCCCAAGCCGCCCAAGCCGCCACGCCACAGCCAAGTTCAGCGGGCGAGGCGCGTCGCCCTCCTCCCTCCGACCTTGGCTCCGGCGTGGCGTCCTCGGCGGCTTGGCGGTTCATCCCCGCACCGGCTTACCTCAGTCCAGATCGAACGCGTAGAAGATGCCGCGGTTCGACATGACGAACAGGCGGCCGTCGCCGGTCACCGTCGGCTGGGCCGAGATGCCGGTGCCGGGGGCGAAGTACTCGAGCGTCTCGCCGGTCTTCCGGTTCGCGAGGAACATGCCGTCCTCGGCGAGGGTGTAGATGACCATGTCGCCGTAGATGACCGGCGCGGCGGGCTCGCCGCCGTTCTTCGCGCCGACGCGCCACAGGACGTTGCCCGCCAGATCGATCGCGTACGTGCCGAGGTCGGCGACGCTCACGTAGATCGCCTTGCCGTCGGTGGTCAGGCCACCGACGTTGCCCGTCGAGCTCGGGAGCGACGCGTCCCAGAACGGCACGCGCCAGCGGATGAGGCCGGTCGCCTTGTCGAGTGAGAACACGCCGCCCGACGACGACGAGACGTACACGCGGTCGCCGAGCACGATGGGGGTTGCATCGACATCGACGAACTTCTCGGCGTCGGCCTTGAGCGAGGTGGACCACGCGACCGAGCCGGTGTCGCGGCGCAGCGCCACGAGCGTGCCGTTCGAGAAGCCCGTGTAGAGCATCTCGCCGTCGGACGCGACGCCGGCGTGCCCGCGCAGCGTGAACTCGTCCGGCGTCTCGCTCTTGTATTGCCACTTGAACTTGCCGGTGGTCGCGTCGACGGCGACGACCTGGTCGGCCTCGTTCGAGAACACGATCAGCTCACCCGCCGCGATCGGCGTCTGCGCGACGACGCCGCGGCCCGCGTACCGCCACTTCTCGACGCCGGTCTGCTGGTCGAGCGCGAGCAGGGTGCCGTCGGACGTGCCGACGTACAGCGTGCCCGCGCTGACGAGCGGCGCGCAGAACACACCGCCGACGTGCTTCTTCCACACGACGCTGCCGGTCAGGGCGCGTAACGCGAAGAACATGCCGCTGTCGGAGCCGACGTAGACGCGATCGCCGGACACCGCGGCCCCCGCGAACTCCTGCGGGCCGAGCTCGCTCAGCCGATCGGCGGGCGTGAACTTCCAGCGCAGCGCCAGGCGCCCCTCGCCGAGCGGCTCGATCGGCACGGCCGCGAGCGCGTCGGAGTGCTGGTACGGCACCTTGACGCAGCCGGCGAGCGAGGCGGCCATCGGGGCCGCGAGGAGGACGAGCGCGAGCAGGCGATGCATTCAGGCTCCGAGGCTAGCGAGGCGCTTCTCGATCAGCTCGGGGAGCTGGTCGGCCGAGCTCTTGGCGGCCGTCTTGGCCTTCGTGAGCGCGGTCTTCGCGTCCGCCTGCTTCCCGAGGAGGATCAGCATGCGGCCCTGGTGGTACTGGGCGTAGGCGTAGCGCGGGCCGGCCTCGTCGGGCTGCATCGCCACGAACTCGGCGAGCGCCGCCTCGTAGCCCTTCTGCGCGGCCGCCGCATCGGCCTTGCTGGCGGCGGCCTTCGCCTCGAGCGCGAGGCCCTTGCCCTCGTGGGCCAGGACGCCGTCGATGCCCTTGTCGGCCGCGAGCTTGCCGTACTCGGCGATCGCGTCGTCGAGCTTGCCCGCGTCCAGCAGCATCGAGGCGCGATAGAGCGGGCCCGGATCGGTGCCCTGCTGCGCGATGGCGGTGAGGACGGCGTTCGCGCGCTCGGCCGGATCGGCGAACGAGACGACGTTCGGATCGGCGGTGTCGCCCTTGGCGCGGATCGGGTGGTCACCGGCGGCGAGGACGGCCGCGACCTGGTCGGTCGACTTCGTCAGGCCGCGCTCGACCCACCAGCGGCGGCCGAACACCACGAGGAGGATCAGCGAGACCACGCCGATCACGACCATGATCTTCTTGAGGTGCGGCAGGACGCGGTCGACGATCGACTCGCCGCCGACGTTGACGGCCTTCGGCTGGAAGCGCGGCGTGGCGATATCCGCGGGCACATCCGCGGCCCCGACGGGCGGCGGCGGGTCGTCTGCGTCGGGGGCGTCGTCGTCGGCGTCGGCCATGGGTCAGCGGATGTAGCACCGGCCTGGCCGGGGCGTCAAACGCGGGTTGGACGAGCGAGCAGGTCCCGGGGTTGCCTCGGAGGCGCGGATGCGGGACCGTCTCGGGGTGCGAAGCCTGGCCCTGGGGACGGCGCTGGTCCTCGCGGGGGCCCTGCCCGCTCGCGCCGACGGCGATCGCGCCCTCTCCGCCGGCCTCGACTACGCCACGTTCAGCGCCCCCGGGATCACGAACAGCAGCGGCCAGACGCCGACCGCGTCGAGCCCGAGCTGGGGCGCCGGCGTCTCCGGGGTCTACGAGCAGGCCCTCTCGACGGACATCTCCCTGCGGGGCGAGCTGGCCGGGGACACCTTCTCCGGGGGCCGGACGGACCCCAAGCACCAGACGGCGCGCTCCTACGCGGCCCTGGGCGACGTCGGCGTGCTGTTCCGCTTCGACGTCCTGCGCCTCGTGCCGTACGCGTTTGGCGGCGTCGGCGGGGTCGCCGCGACCGGCGGTCCGCTGTCCACGACGGGCCTGGTGCTGGCGGTCGGCGGCGGCGTGAATTTTCTCGTCGACCGGCACCGGTCGATCGGCGCCGAGGTCCGCCTCGCGAGCTTCGGGACCAGCATCACGCTCGTGACGGTCGGCCTGCGCGTCTCGACGCGCTGGGGCCAGCTCTAGCTACTTCTTGCCCTCTTCATCGTGGCGATCTTTCTTCGCCTTGACGATGATCCGGATCGGCGTGCCCTTGAAGCCGTAGCGCTGGCGCAGCCGGTTCTGCAGGAACCGCTTGTACGAGTCCGAGAGGCCATCCGGGGTGTTCGCCCACAGGATGAACGTCGGCGGGCGCGAGCCGCCCTGCGTGAGGTAGTGGATCTTCACCTGGCGGCCGCGGTGGATCGGCGGCGGCATCTCCTCGATGACCTCCGCGAAGAACCGGTTCAGCTCCGCCGTCTTGATGCGGCGAGCGTGCTCGCGCGCGACCGCATCGACGGTGTCGAGCAGCCGGTCCACGCCATCGCCGCGCGACGCCGAGATCAGCGCGGTCGGCGCCCACGTGAGGAAGTGGAACGTGTCGGACGTGAGCTCCTTGAGCGCGGCCTTCGCCTCGTCGCCCGTCACGAGATCCGACTTGTTGAGCGCGATGACGAGGCCGCGGCCCGCGTCCTCCACGTAGCCGGCGATCCGGGCGTCCTGCTCGCTGGGGCCCAGGTGCGCGTCGATGACGAGCACGGCGACGTCGCAGCGGCCGAGCTGGCCGAGCGCCATCGAGACCGCGATCTTCTCGACCTCCTCGTCGATGCGCGCCTTGCGGCGGATGCCGGCGGTGTCGACGAGGATGTAGTTGCGGCCGCCGATCGAGAACGGCGAGTCGACCGGGTCCGTGGTCGTGCCGGCCACGTCGTGGACGAGCGAGCGCTCCTCGCCGAGGAGCCGGTTCGTCAGGGACGACTTGCCGGCGTTCGGGCGCCCCATGAAGGCGACGCGCAGGGGGCCGCGCGCGGCGTCCTCGATGGCGAAGCGCGCGATGCGGGCGTCGTCGGTCTCGTCTTCTTTCGCGAGGGCGTCGAACAGGTCGTCGGCGACGGTCTCGTCGGGCTCGGGCGGGCGGACGGCGCCGACCTTGGCCGCGATCGCCTCGAGGAGCGCGTCGATGCCGCGGCCGTGCGCGGCCGAGATGGCCCACGCCGTACCGAGGCCGAGCTCGTGGAAGTCGTGCACGAGCTCGTCGCGGACCTGGTGGTCGATCTTGTTGACGACGAGGAACACCGGCTTGCCGGTCGCGCGGAGCTCGGTCGCGAGCTCCTGGTCGATCGCGGACAGGCCGGCGCGGCCGTCGACGACGAGCATCAGCGCGTCGGCCTCGCCGATCGCGCGCATCGCCTGGCGGTGGATGCCGGCGCCGATGACCTCGCGCGCCGCCTCGGGATCGAGGCCGCCCGTGTCGACGACGCGCATCTGCGCGCCGAAGTAGTCGAGGTCGCCGTAGCGACGATCGCGGGTGAGGCCCGGGGTGTCGTGCACGAGCGCGGGGCGCCCGCCGACGAGCCGGTTGAACAGCGTCGACTTGCCGACGTTGGGGCGACCGACGACCGCGATGAGCGGGGCGTCGGTGTGGGTGACCTCGGCCGAGCCGATAATCTTCGTCGGACGCGGGCTCATGATTCACCTCCGTAGCCGAGCTTGCGAAGGTCCGATTCGGCCGAGCTCCACTCGGCGAGGACCTTCACGAACAGCGAGAGATGGACGGGCTTGCCAAAGGCCTCGGTCAGCGCGGCGCGGCCGGCGATGCCGAGCTCGCGGATGCGGCTGCCGGCGCGGCCGACGACGATCGGCTTCTGCGACGAGCGCTCGACGACGATGACCGCGCCGATCGCGATCTCGCCCTTGCGCTCGGTCCACGTCTCGACCTGGACCGCGGACGCGTACGGCAGCTCCTTGCCGAGCTGGTGGTAGAGCTGCTCGCGGATGATCTCCTGCGCGATGAACTGCGGGGAGCGGTCCGTGGTCATGTCGTCCGGGAAGAGCGGCGGGCCGACGGGCAGGAGCTTGGCGATGGCGCGCTCGAGGACGTCGACGTTCTCGCCGTTCGCGGCCGACAGCGGGATCACGTCGACGCCGGGCGCCGAGCCGGCCCACGCCTCGATGAGCGGCAGGAGCTCGGGCTTCGCGACGCGGTCGACCTTGTTGAGGCCCACGACGAACGGGTGCGCGCGCGTGGCCTGGCCGAGCGCGGCGAGGTCCTCGTCCACGAGGCGGCCGGGGCGCGAGCCGCGGCGGTCGGTGGCGTCGACGAGGTAGAGGACGACGTCGGCGTCGTTCGCCGCGCCGATCGCGGCGTTCTGCATGTACTTGCGGAGCGGGCCCTTGCCGTCCTGGGCGCCCGGCGTGTCGACGTACGCGATCTGCGCGCGCGCCGGATCCTGCCCGGGGAGGGCGATCGAGTGGACGCCGAGGATGCGGTCGCGCGTCGTCTGCGGCTTGGCCGACGTCGCCACGAGCTTCTTGCCGAGCATGCGGTTCAGGAGCGTCGACTTGCCCACGTTCGGCAAGCCGACGATGGCGCAGAAGCCTGCGCGGAGATCGTGGATAGCCGTTTCCATCGCGCCTCCAGTAGCACGAAAACTGGCCCAGGGCGCTGGCGCACGTACGCTGGGCCTCGTGAGTCGGTCCGCCCTCGTCCTCGCCGCCGCCGGCCTCGTGGCGGCCGGCTGCCCGGCCCCGGGGCTGTATCTGGCCCTGGGCTGCGGGCTGGCCGCCGTCGGGGTCGGCTGGGTGGGCTACCGGCGGCGGGCGGCCCCGGGGCTGGCGCGGCTCGCCGCGGCGGCGGCGGTGACCCTCGGCGCCACGGCCGTGCTGCTCGGCGCGGTGCGCGTGGCGATGGCCCTCGCCGCGATCGGCCACCTCGACCGCATGCTCGGTAACTGAGCTCGCTCGAGTCAGCTTTCCACGGCGAGGTAGACGAACGCAGCGGCGCCGCCGGCGAGGGCCAGCGCCACGAGGATCACGACCGCGAGCCCGCGGGCGAGCTTGGTCCGATCGACGTTCGACAGGATCTCGCGCAGCTCCATGATCCGGCGCTCGCCCTCGCCGAGCTCGAGGTCGATGGCGTCGATGGGCGCGAGCTGCGCGGCGAGCTTCTTGGGGCGATCGGTGTAGAGCTTGTCCCCGAGATCGAAGAGCACGTTGTCGCGCGCGCTCTCGGCGTCGGCGGCGGCGCGATCGACCACCTTGCGCTTCGCGCCGATCGCGGTGAGCAGCTCCTCGATCCGGCGCTTGTCCCGCTCCTCGCCCGCGAGGATCTCGGCGCGGCGCTGCTGGGCGGTCGCGCGCTGGCCGCGCAGGGCGGCGATCCGCGGACCCAGCGTGTCGAGCTCGGCGGCGATGATCGGCTCGTCGCGCTGGACGGCTTGCCGATCGGCGCGCAGGGTCGCCACCTCGGCCGACACGGCGGCCTTGTCGAGGCGCTGGCCCTTCACGGAGATCAGGCTGTTCTGCGTGCTCGCGATCTGCGCGTCGAGCTTCGCGAGCGCCTCGCGCAACGCGTCGGCGCGCCGCTGGACGGCGGTCGCCTCCTTGTCGAGCGGCTCGAGCTTCTTAACGAGCGCGGCGAGGTCGGCGTCGATGCGCTCGATCTCGGCCGCGGCGGCCCTCGCCGCGCTCTCGCGGTCGCGGCGGACCCGATCGAGCTCGGCGTCGGCGGCGGCCACCTGCCCGGCATGCCCCGACCGCTCGTCCTCGACCTGCTCGAACACGACGCGCGACTCGTCCATCGCCGCGTGCTGGTACTCCGAGAGCATCGCGGTGCGGCCGAGCGTGATCAGGTGGCGCCGACGCGAGGCCTGCTTCGTGTCCTGGCGCACCTGGAGGTCGGCGAGCTCGGCGCGCGCGCGGCGGACGCCGAACAGCGCCGTGAACACGTAGCGCACGTCCCCCGCGACGCCGCGCTTGCGGCGCAGGGCCGCCCCCGCGCGGAGGGTGGCGCCGGGGCCGCCGATGGACGTCTGGTTCAGCGGGCCGCCGCCGCCGCTCGCGCCGGACACCGACGTCGGATCGCCGCGCTCGTAGGTCGGATCGACGGCGGTCGGATCGCCGCGGAGGGCGGCGGAGACAGATGCGATCTCCTCGACGGGCGGCGGTGGTGGTGGCGGGCGTGGCGGCGGGGCCGGCGGCGGCATCTTCAGCAGCGCCTCGGCGGCGTCGCGCTTCATCGTCCGCTGCGCCTGCTGCTGACGGAGGCGGCCGTCGTCCATCGTCGTGGCCGGGCCGTCGTCGAACTCACCCAGCGGCACCGTTGGCAGCTTGCCGGTCGCCGCGCTGAGGCCGTGAGGCGTGATGGGATCGGGGATGGCGAGCGCGACCAGTGCCGCCTGCGGGATGGTCGGCAGGCTCGTCTCATCGCCGCGCGCGGGCCCGAGCGGGGCGATGTCGATATGGGTCGCGGGGCCCGGCGGCGGGATGAACGGCAGCATCGGCGGCGGCGTGGTCTTGCTCGGCCCGCGCGCCGGCGGGAGCGCGCTCGCGGACGGACGGGCGGCGTTGACCGCGACCGCGGGCGCGGGCGACGTCAGGGCCTTGGCGCGCGGCTTCGGCTTGTCGAGGGGGATGACCTCGCCGCTCGGCGGCGCCGTACGCAACGGCGATGGCGGCGCGGGGATGGTCGACGGCATCGTCGGCGGTCTGGCGCGCGGGCCGGTGGGGAGCGGCGGCGGCATCGTCGGGCTCTTGCGCGGCGGTAACGCGGGTGGGGCGACCAGCGGCGGCAGCGGGAGGATCGTCGGCGCCGGCGTCTCGCCGGTCACCAGGACGAGATCCTTCGTGTCGAGGATCTGCGACTCGAGCGCCTTCCGCTGCGCGGAGCCCGGCGGCGGCGGCGGGAGCGTCTTGCCGCGCGGGCGCGGTGTGGGAGGCGCGGCCTCGGCGTCGGGCGGGCGAACGTCCGCAGGCTCCGCCACGGGCTCGACCGTCGGCGGCGCCGTGGTCCAACCGTCGGCAAGGTCCGCGATCTTGGACTTGGTCGCGTCACCGAGCCGGCGCCGTGTGCGCTCGTCATCCGGCACGTGAGAACAATAACATAGTAGCTACGCTGGGTTGCTCTGGCGCTCGTGCGAAGCGTCCTGCCATCGCTGTTGACA
Organism: Deltaproteobacteria bacterium; assembly: GCA_025353585.1. Lineage (GTDB taxonomy): Bacteria > Myxococcota_A > Polyangia > Haliangiales > Haliangiaceae > JABFXX01. Next base: position 1,314 of record JANXOM010000393.1, on the reverse strand, counting down.
GTGACTGCCAAGTTCGTTGTCATGGGGCGTGGCAAAGCGGGCTCCAGACGGTCTCCTCGATCGCTACCGCCTTGTCGGCGCCGTGGCGCGTGGGGCCTTCGGCCGCGTGCTCGAGGTCATCGAGATCGCATCCGGCGAGCGTCGCGCACTGAAGTTGGCCGCCCCTGCCAACGGCGCGAGCTCGATGCTCGTCGACGAGTTCGCCCAGCTCGCGCGCCTCGCGCACCCGTCACTGCCTCGTGTCTTCGACGTCGGGGTCACGCGCGCGCCGATCGACGACGTGCCGGCCGGGGCTGCGTACTTCGTGGCGGAGTGGGTCGCCGGCGGGCGCGCCGATGCGCGGCCGTGGGACGCGGCCGGGCTATGGAGCGTGGCCGCCGATCTCGCGGGCGCGCTGGCCGTGATCCACGCCGGCGGCCTGGTGCACGGCGACGTCGCGCCGCAGAACGTGCTCGTCGGCGACGGACGCGTGGTGCTGGTGGATCTCGGGCTCGCGGGCGGCAGCGGGGCGCGCGGCACGCCGGACTACATGGCGCCGGAGGCGTTCGCCGGTATCGTCGACGCGCGCACCGATCTGTGGGGCCTCGGCGCGACGCTCGTGCGCCTCGCGACGGGCGCGCCGCCGTTCGGCGACGGCGTGCCCGGCCTCGGCGAGCGCGTGCGGCGCATCATCACGGCGCCGCGCCCGGCCCTGCCGCTCGTGCCGGCGCCGCTCGCGGATCTCGTCCGGCGGCTGCTCGCGCGCGACGCCGAGGCGCGGCCGGCCTCCGCGCTCGCGGTGCTCGCCGAGCTCGACCAGATCGCTGCGGTCGTGGCGCCGGCGGTGGCGCGGCGCGCGCAGCCCGCGATCGGCCCGGCCCCGGCGCCCGCGAGCTGGCCCGGCGCGGCGCCGGTCGTCGATGCGATCGCACGCGGGCTCGCGGCCGGCGGACTGCAGCTCGTGACCGGCGGACCGGCGAGCGGCGCGCGTGCCCTCGCGGAGGCTGCGCTCCGGCGGTGGCGCGTGGCCGCGGCGGCTCGCGGCGACGAGCTGCCGGCCACTCTTGACGGGGACCTCGAGGCGGTCGTCGCCGCGCTCGGCGTCGAGGCCGGGCCCGGGTTCGGCGCGCGCGCGGCCCGCGCGATTCGCACGGCCGCCCCGCCGGTGCTGCTCGCGCTCGGCGAGCTCGGCCCGGCGACGCGCGAGCTGCTCGCGGCGCTCGGACGGGCGACCGGGGAGCACCGCGTCATCGCGCTCGTGGAGCGCGCACCGGCGGGCACCGCGGCGCACGCCGCGCCGGCTCTCGACGAGGCCGGCGTGGCCGAGGTGGCGCG
>JANXOM010000349.1 GCA_025353585.1 Deltaproteobacteria bacterium | reverse complement strand
GCTGCTCCCAGCGCGCGTCGCGCCAGTGGTGCCCGACGTTCTCGCGCTCGTAGTGGCCCGGAGACCACGCTCACTCGCCGTCGCGCCAGTCCCAGCGTCCGCGCAGCCACACGTACCCGCGCCGCGCCTCCCAGCGCTCCTCGCGCAGCGACGGGGGCGCCGCCGCCGGCGGGATCACGTCCCAGCCGCCGTCCACGTAGACGTACTCGCCATCGCGTTGTTCCCAGCGCGCCTCGCGCCAGCGCCGGCCGCGTCGCTCGGCCTGCCAGCCGCCGCCCATCCACTCGTAATGATCGCCGCGCCACTCGTGACGACCGCCGACCCAGGTGTAACCCTTGCGGAAAGCCTCGTGGCGCTCCTCGCGCGCGCGGGGCGGGGCCACCCGGGGCCCGCGGCGCTCGCGGCCGGCCTCGCGGTGCTCCTCGTGTCGCTCCTCGCGACGCTCTTCGTGCCGCTCTTCGTGCCGCTCCTTCTCCCGCTCGTGCTGGCGCTCGTGCTCGTGTTCCGCGCGCGCGAGCTGCGTCGTGGCGAGCGTGCCCGCACCGACGGCCAGGGTCAGGATCATTCTGATCGAGCGTGAATACATGGGGGCAGGTTACCCCGATTCCGCGCTCGCCCGGCCGTGTTACGACCAGGCGACCCCGATGCGCGCTCCGTGCTCCCTGGCGCTCGCCGCGCTCCTCGCGTGCAATGCCGGCGGCGCGAGCCCCGCCGGTGGGACGGCCGGACCGTCGGCCCTCGAGCGGGCGATCGCCACGGATCTCGGCGCCCGGCTCGGCAAGCCGATCATCGCCCGCTGCCTCGAGCCGCTCGGCGTCCCGGTCCGCTGCACGGCGTACCTCCCCGACGGGTCGGCGCTGCCCGTCGCGCTGCGCGACGCGGGCGCGGCATGGGAATGGGCGATCGAGGGCCGGCTCGTGGCCGCGGCGCCGATCGAGGCGTACGTGCGCGGCGTGGTCAGCGATCTCGGCGCGGCCCAGGGCGTCGGGTGCGGCCCGGGGCTGCGGCGTCTCGCCGCAGAGGAGCAGGTCGAATGTCGCCTCGAACGCGGGGGCGCGGCCTACGTGACCATCGCCGCGGACGGGGCGCTGTCCGTCGAGGTCGAGCTCGACCCGAAGGCCGCCGCGGCGCGCGGCGGACCCGTCACGCGCGAGTCCCAGACCTCGCTGGACGGGTTGTCGCGGGCGCTCGCGCCGGGCTCGGCCGGCGAGTAGAGTGCGCCCCATGTCGTCACGTGTCCTCGTCGCCGCTGCGCTCGCGTCCGCGCTCGTGGCCTGCGGCGCGGGGGGGACGCCGGAGAAGGTCGTGGCGCGCCCGGCGCCCGACGGGTCCGCCGCCGCGCGCGCGCCGAGCCCGCCGCGGACGATCACGCTCTCGATCGTCGGCACGAACGATCTGCACGGCGCGCTCGACCGGCTGCCGCTGTTCGGCGGCTACATCGCGAACCTCCGCGCCGCGCGCCTGGCCGACGGGGGCGCGGTCGTCCTCGTGGACGCCGGAGACATGTTTCAGGGAACGCTGGAATCGAACCTCGGCGAGGGGGCCGACGTCGTCCGCGCCTACAATCAGCTCGGCTACGCGGCGACCACCCTCGGCAACCACGAGTTCGACTATGGCCCCGCCGGCCCGGCGGCCACCGCCCAGCACCCGGGCGATGATCCGCGCGGCGCGCTCGAGGCCCGCGCGACCGAAGCGATGTTCCCGTTCCTCGTCTCGAACATCGACGACTCCGCGAAGCACGCGCGCATCGACTACCGCAACATGCCGGCCTCGACGCTCGTCACCGCCGCGGGGTTCAAGGTCGGGATCATCGGCGCCGCGACCGCGTCCACGCCGTACACCACCATGCCGGCGAACTTCGTCGGGCTCACGGTCGCCCCGGTCGTCGCGCGCATCCAGGCCGCGGCGACCGACCTCCGCGCCCGGGGCGCGAACCTCGTCGTCGTGACCGGCCACCTCGGCGGCAAGTGCGCCGATCTCACGCATCCCGATGACTCGTCGTCGTGCCTGCCGGACGAGGAGATCATGCCGGTCCTCGCGGCGTTGCCCCCGAACACCGTGGACGTCTTCATCGCCGGGCACACGCACGCGGGGATGGCGCACGAGATCAACGGGGTCGCCGTCATCGAGTCATTTTCGCAGGGCCGGGCCTTTGGCCGCGTCGACGTGCAGTTCGTCGCGGGCGTCCACACCGCGACGGTCATCCACGCGCCGCAGCTCATCTGCCCGCTGGACGCGCGCAACAACCCGATCCCCGTCGCCGACTGTCACCCCGAGCCCTACGAGGGCAAGGCCGTGGTGGCGGACGGCGCGGTCCAGGTGATCGCCGACGCGGCGCTCGCGAAGGCAGGGGAGCGCCGCCGCGAGAGGATCGGCGTGACCCTCGCGGGGCCGATCACGCGGGCGCACGCGGAGGAATCCGACCAGGGCAACTGGTTCTGCGACCTCATGCTCGCGGTGCGCCCCGACGCGGAGATCGCGCTGTCCAACGGCGGTGCGCTGCGCACGGACATCTCGGCGGGCGAGCTCACCTATGGTCGCTTCTTCGAGGCGATGCCCTTCGACAACCGGTTCGCGCTCGTCGACGTGCAAGGCAAAGATCTCCGCGACCTCGTGACGACGAACTTGCAGCGCGACGGCTCCATTCTCTCGTGGAGCGGCCTCGCGGCGACGGCGCGGTGCGGCGCGGCCGGGCTCGAGGTCAAGATCACCGTGCACGGCAAGCCGTTGGTCGAGACGAAGCACTACCGGCTCGTGACGAGCGACTTCCTCGCATCGGGCGGCGATGGCCTGATCGGCCGGCTGCACTTGCCCGCCGGTTCGATCACCTATGGCGACGTGATCATTCGCGAGGCCGTCGCGGACCTGCTCCGCGCCCGCAAGGGCACGGTCGATCCGACGACCCTGATGAAGCCCCGCCGCCTGCAGTACCCCGGCGCTCGCCCGCTGACGTGCGGTGGCCCGGGCGCGCCGAAGCGCGGCCCCGCGGAGCCGGAGTGACGACGGTGATGCCCGAGGCCTGGTCCCCCGAGAGCTGGCGCACGAAGCCGGCCGCGCAGCAGGTGGCGTACGCCGACCCCGCCTCGCTCGCGCGCGTGATGGAGGAGATGGGCCGGCTGCCGCCGCTCGTCACGTCGTGGGAGGTCGAGGCGCTCAAGGCCGAGCTCGCGCGCGCGGCGCGTGGCGAGGCGTTCGTGCTGCAGGGCGGCGATTGCGCGGAGAGCTTCGACGACTGCCGCAGCGACTCGATCGCCAGCAAGCTGAAGATCCTCCTGCAGATGAGCCTCGTGCTCGTGCACGGCACGCGCAAGCCGGTCGTGCGCATCGGCCGCATCGCCGGGCAGTACGCGAAGCCGCGCTCCACCGACACCGAGACCCGCGGCGACGTCACGCTGCCGGCGTACCGCGGCGACCTCATCAATCGTGATCCGTTCACGGCGAGCGATCGCGCGCCGGATCCCGTGCTCATGCTGCGGGCGTACGAGCGCGCCGGCCTGACGCTGAACTTCATCCGCGCGCTGACCGATGGCGGCTTCGCCGATCTGCACCACCCGGAGTACTGGGACGTGTCGTTCGCGAAGGACTCGCCGCACATCGCGCAGTACCAGAAGATCGTCGACGGGATCCGCGAGTCGCTGGACTTCGTCGGGGCGATCGCGGGCGCCGACAGCGCGGTCAGCGCCGTGCTCCGCCGCGTCGACATCTACACGAGCCACGAGGCGCTCGCGCTGCCGTACGAGCAGGCGCAGACGCGCACGGTGCCGCGCCGCGCTGGGCACTACAACCTGTCGACGCACTTCCCGTGGATCGGCATGCGCACGGCGCAGCTCGACGGGGCGCACGTGGAGTTCCACCGCGGCATCGGCAACCCGCTCGGCATCAAGGTCGGCGCGGCCATGACGACGGACTGGCTGCTCGGCCTGCTCGACGTCCTCGATCCGCACAACGAGCCCGGCAAGATCACGCTGATCGCACGCATGGGCGCGCCGAACGTCGCCGAGAAGCTGCCGCCGCTCGTGGCCGCCGTGCGCAACGCCGGCCGCCAGGTGCTGTGGATGTGCGACCCCATGCACGGCAACACGGAGACCACGCCGAGCGGCATCAAGACGCGCCGCTTCGAGAACATCGTGGACGAGCTCGAGGCGAGCTTCCGGCTGCACGCGGACATGGGCTCCCGGCTCGGCGGCATCCACGTGGAGCTCACGGGAGAGGACGTCACCGAATGCACGGGCGGCGCGCGCGGGCTGTCGGATACGGACCTCGAGCGGGCGTACAAGAGCCGCGTCGACCCGCGCCTCAACTACGAGCAGGCCCTCGAGATGGCGATGCGGGTCGCCCGGCACCTGCGACCATGAGGGCCCCGTGAAGAGCGGCGCCGGCGGCGGCGGCGGCTTCTTCGACAAGAAGGGCTTCTTCTGGAAGCTGCTCGCGAGCGGGCTCGTGCCCGTGATGATGGCGGGCGCCTACGCGTTCATGGCCGCGACGTCGGAGAGCGACAACACGGGCAAGGCGTGGATGGCGCTCGGCTTCGTGTTCGTGCTCGTGCTGTGGTGGATCTTCAAGCTGACGACGCGCACGGCCGCCCTCGCGCGCGCCGTCTCGGTCGGCGACTCCGACCGGATCCTCGAGCTCGTGCCCGCGAAGTCGCCGGCGGAGACGCGGGTCTACCGCGCGCTCGCGTACGAGATGCGCGGCGCGTGGGACGAGGCGATCGCGACGGCGCTCGAGGTGCCGCAGACGCCGCGCGTGACCCCGGCCCAGCGCACGGCGGCGGCGGCGATCCAGGTCGGCGCGCTCGTCGAGGCGGGGCGCGTGGGCGAGGCGCGCTCGCTGTACGCCGCGGAGCTCGCGGGCGTCACCGATCCGCCGCCGCTCGATCGCACGCAGCACGAGGTCGCGCGCGCGGCGCGGCTCGCGCTCGGCCGCGTGACCTGGGCCGAGGGCGATCTCGACGCGGCGAGCGCGGCGCTCGAGCGCGTCATGCGCGACGTCCGCTCCGGTGCGGCCCACCGCGCGATCGCTCACACGTACGCGGCGCGGATCGCCACCGCGCGGGGCGACGCGGCGGCGGCCACGAAGCACCGGGCCGAGGCCGTCCGGCTGGCCCCGGCGAGCTGGATGGCGCGCTAACCCGCGCCGAGCTGCGCTACGCTCACGGGATGAGGCCGGCGCGCTGGGTCGTCGTGGCGTGCGCGGCGCTCGGGACGTGCGGGCTGATGGCGGTCGCGAGCTGCGGGCGCATCGGGTTCGACGCGGCGCCGGGCGTGAGCGCTGGCGATGGTGCCGGGTCCGACCCGGGGTTCGCCGTGGCGGCGCCGCCCACGATGTTGCCGCTCACCGCGGTGCAGCTCGCCGCGCCGGGGGACGTCACGTGGGCGATCGCGAGCGGCGGCGGCGGCATCACGAGCGCGGGCGTGTACAGCGCACCGGCGGCCGACGGGCCCGTGGTCGTTCGCGCGACGGCGAGCACCGACGCGTCCCGCAGCGCGACCGCGACGATCGCCGTGACCCGCGTCGTCACCCCGGCCGCGATCGCAGACGTCGGGGCCACGATCGGGCCCTCGGGGTACGCGGCCCAGACCCACGTGGTGTACGACGCCGGCACGTGGTGGCTCTTCTACGAGTCGGCCGCCGATCCGATGCACCTCCTGACGGCGCGCTCGGCGGACTTCGCGACCTGGAGCCCGGGGGCGAGCGTGGCCCTGCCGGTCGCGCTCTCGGGGGACGGGCGCGATCTCGCGGTGACCGACCGCGTCCTCGGCGGTCATCACGTCGTGCACCTCAGCATCGGCGGCACGGGGCGCTCGCGCTACCACGTGCGGGCCGTGCTCGCGGGCGGCGCCATCGCGTTCGGCGCGCCGCGGCTGACGAACACGGGCGGCGCCGTCGATCCGGACGGGCCGGCGGTGGCGATCCTTCCGAGCGGGCTCGTCATCGACGGCACGGGCTGGGACGCGACGCCGGCGACCGGCGCGCTGCATCCGTGCGGCGATGGGGACGTGGAGATGTTCACGAGCGCGTCGCCCGACGACGGCACGACGAGCTTCGACGCGGTGACGTTCGCGCGCGAGGTCATCTGGTGCGTGAACGACCGCGTGAACGCGCGCCAGCTCGTGGTGGACGGCGAGACGTTGATCGAGCTGTTCGAGGACGGCGCCGAGGCACCGGATCCCGTGAACGTGCTGATGACGATCCGCCAGCCGGCGGGCTCGTGGCTCCCCGACGAGACGACGTACACGGTCCCGCCGAGCGTGTTCGCGACGGACACGACGTTCGCGGCCAGCGACTGGATGGCCGTCGCGCAGGGCCGGCAGCTACACGCGGTCCGCCGCGTGGGCGCCGCAGGTGCGTACGAGCACCGGATCCTCGACCTCGATCAGCCGACGAGCTGGACGACCGGACAGCCCATCGACGACGACGCGAGCAGCGGCCCGGGCCTGCTGCTCGAGCCGTACGGCACGGGGATCCTCGCGCTCGCGATCGGCCCGGGCGGGGCGATCGACTACACGTTCTACGCGGGCACGGCGTGGTCCGCGTGGACCGCGCTGTCGTCCGTGGCGACCGGGCGCACGGGGATCGCGGGCACGCCGGGGGCGGTGTGGTGGACCGAGGGCACGCGGCTCGTCGGCGCCCGGTTGCCCTAGACCGGCCCTGAGACCGGCCCTGAG
>JANXOM010000345.1 GCA_025353585.1 Deltaproteobacteria bacterium | reverse complement strand
CCGTGCCGGTGTGCCCGCTGACGCCGGACCACGCGTTCTTCAACACGGTGCTGCAGACGGTCGACACGCGGAGCGCCGGGAAGGGCGGCTCACGCGTCGGCGAGGCCATCAAGGCCGCGCTGCGCGGGTTCCCGAGCGGCGGCGGCGCGAAGCTCGTCGTGCTCATCACGGACGGCGACGATCAGGACCCGTACACCCAGGACGCGGCGAAGCTCGCGCGCGACGCCGGCGTGAAGATCGTGGCCGTCGGCCTCGGCAGCGAGACGGGCAGCACCATCACGCTGACGGATCCGCAGAGCGGCGCGAAGACCACGCTCATGTACGACGGCAAGCCCGTCATCTCGAAGCTCGACGGGCCGGCGCTGCTCAAGGTCGCGCAGACCACCGAGGGCGTCTACGTGCCCGCCGGGACGAGCGCCCTCGACCTCGACGCGATCATGGAGAGCCACGTGCGACCGATCGTACGCGCGGCGGCCGAGGCGTCGGTGCGCGTGGTCCCGGCCGAGCGGTATCCCTTGCCGGTGCTGCTGTCACTCCTGTTCCTCGTGACGGCGGTATGGGTCGGCGCCGGGGCCGGCGACCGCAGGACATCATGAAGTCGATCATCCTCCTCGTTCTCCTGGCGGGCTGCCTCACCGGCGAGCACCGCGACGCGCGCGACAAGTACAACGAGGGCGTCGGCGCGCTCGTGAAGGGCGACTACGAGGCAGCCGAGAAGGCGCTCCTCGACTCGCGCAGCGGGGCCGGCGTGGATCCCGAGCTGCGGTTCCGCGCGGCGTACGACCTCGGCATGGCGTACGCCACGCACGCCGACAAGACGAAGGGCGGCAAGGACGCCGACCTCGCGAAGGCGCTCGAGCAGGAGCAAGAGGCCATCTCCTGGTTCTCCGACGCGCTGCGGCTGCGCCCGACGGACGCGGACACGATCGCGAACCTCGCCGTCGTGCGCGCGCGCGCGCAGGCGATCGCGGACGACCTGCGCAAGGGCGAGAACAAGCTCGAGGCGCGGCTGGACGCCGTGCTGAAGGACCAGCGCGGCGTCCTCGACGAGGCGCGCGGCGCGTGGCTCGCCATCAAGCAGGGCGGCGGCGCCGACCCGCTCGCGCAGCAGGCCGTGCTGACGAAGCTCGCCGACCGCGAGCGCGGGATCGTGGCGGAGGTCGGCACCATCGGTGACCTCGCGAGCGACGAGATCGACGCGATCGGCAAGAAGAAGGACGACAAGCGCGAGCCCAAGGAGCAGGCCCGGATGGTCCAGCTCAAGAACCTCGACCTCTACTTGCTCGACGCGCGCGCGCGGATCGCCGAGGCGCGCCGCAAGCTGCAGGAGCACGCCGCGCAGGACGGCGTGGCCCGGGCCGAGGCCGCGCTCGCCGCGCTCAAGCGCGCCCGCGAGCAGCTGCTCGATCCGATCGCCGTGCTCGGCGAGGTCGCGCGCGACGAGGTGCAGATGGTGCAGGAGGCTCGCGCGGCGGCGCCGGTCGAGCTCGGGCTCGCGGGCGTGGGCTCGGCGGCACCCGCGGCCGCCGCGGTACCGGCGTGGCTCGAGCCGGGCGCGATGGCGGAGCGCCAGTCCGGCCTGCGCGATCGGCTCGAAGAAGTGCGCGCGCGCATGGCGGCGGGCGTCGACGGCGCGGACCGGCGCGACGCGGCCGGTAGCGGTGCGGCAGCGGGATCGGGCGAGCCGCCGGCCAAGCCGCTCAGCGCCGAGGAGCACAAGGTCATCGAGCGCGTGCGGACGGCGCTGCCGTTCATCGGCACGGCGAGCAGCGCGATGCAGCGCGCGCAGGTCGCGTTCACGGCCGCGCGGGCGCCCGAGGCGATCGCGGCGCAGACGGAGGCCCTCGTGGCGCTCGAGCGCGCGATCGAGGAGTTCTCGGACCTCAAGCAGGTCATCGAGCTCGCCTACGACCACCACGAGGAGACGCTCGGGTACCTCTCGCCGGAGGCCGCAAAGGATCTCGCGCCCGCCGAGCGCGCGCGCAAGACGCTCGACGCCGTGACGGCGAACCGAACGCGCCTCGACCGCATCACCGGACTCCTCGCCGAGGAACAGGCGCAGATCGCGCAACAAGCGCAGCAGCTCGAGGCGAAGCTTGGCCAGGGCGCCGGCAGCGGTAGCGCGGCCGCCCCCGATGGCGCGGCGGCGAAGGCGCAGCTCGAGCAGGCCGGGAAGCAGATGCAGGCCGCCGAGCAGCTGCGTGCGGAGGCCGCGACCGCGCTCGCCGCGCTCGACACCGCGCTCGCGAAGAACACCGATCCGATGCCGCCGGCGAAGGACGCGGAGGCGAAGCTGTCCGAGCTGCGCCAGCTGTTCTTCTCCGTCGTCGAGCACCTCAAGGAGCTCGTCCGCGCCCAGGGCGAGACCCGCGACCGGACCGCGGCCGAGGTCACCGAGGACGACCTGACGCGCGCGCCGAAGCTGCCCGCGCTGATCACGGCCCAGGATCATCACCTCGGCATGGCGAAGGCGATCACGGACGCGCTCGCGAAGCAGGCGGACGCGGCCGGCAAGCAGGCCGCGGCGCAGCAGGGCCAGGGCCCGACCAAGCCGCAGCAGGGGCCCGATCCGAAGGCGCTCGCCGGCGCGGCCGACGAGGTGCGCAAGGCGCAGACCGACATGAGCGACGCGCACACGGCGATCGACAAGTCGCAGAAGGCCACGAACGTCAGCGTCCCGCTCCAGCCCGCGGTGGACAGCCAGGCCAAGGCGCTCGAGCACCTCGAAGCCGCGCTCAAGCTCCTCGAGCCGCCGCCGAAGAAGAACGACCAGGACAAGGACCCGCAGAAGCAGGACCCGCAGAAGCAAGAGCAGCAGAAGCAGGACCCGCAGAAGCAAGAGCAACCGAAGCCGCAGCCGCAAGGCGGCGCAGGTCAGCGTGCGCGCGATGACGATGCGCGCCGGCAGCAGCGCAAGGGCTCGGCGAGCGAGCCCGTGGACAAGGACTGGTGATGCGCGCACTCGCGGCCCTGATCGTCGTCGGCGGAATCGTGGCGGCCCCTGCTCTCGCGCGCGCGGATGCGGACGACGCGCCCACGGCCGAGTTCCACCTCGACAGCAAGCCGCACGTCGGCGTGCCGTTCGAGCTGCAGCTCAGCGTCGAGGGGTTCGCGCAGACCCCCGCGCCGGAGATCCCCAAGCTCGAGATCGCGAACGCGCGCGTGACGCCGCAGGAGGCGCAGCCGAACGTGATGCGCAGGGTGCAGACGTTCAACGGCCGCCGGTCCGAGACGACGCGCGTGACGTGGTCCCTGCGCTGGCGCATCGTGCCGACAAAGGAGGGCACGCTCCACGTCCCGGCGGTGACGGTCACGCAGGGCAGCAAGCACGCGACGGCCACCGCCGGCGACGCCACGGTCGACGCGGTGCCGACGACGGAGGACATGAAGCTCGAGCTCGAGCTGCCGGACCGGCCGGTGTTCATCGGCGAGACGACCGCCATCAAGGTGAGCTGGCTGTTCCGCGGCGAGCCCGCGGGGGCGCCGCAGTTCTCGATCCCGCTGCTCGACTCCGACGCGGTGACGGTCAGCGCGCCGCCGGTCAAGGACAAGCAGCAGGTCATCGCGCTCTCCGCGCACGGCGTCGAGCTGCCCGTGCCGTACGTCATCGACAAGACCGGCACGTACACCCGGCTGACGATGACGCTCTACGTGGCGCCCCGCACGGCGGGCAAGCTCGAGGTCGCCGCGCCGCAGATCACGGTCGCGCTCGCGACGGGCCAGCCGGACTTCTTCGGGCGCTCGTCGTCGCGGCTGTTCCGCGCGAGCGGCGCGGCGCGTACGTTCGAGGTCAAGCCGCTCCCCGAGACGGATCGCCCGGCGGGCTTCGCGGGCGCGGTCGGGACACAGTTCTCGATCAGCGCGGCGACGAGCCGCTCGGTCGTGCAGATCGGCGAGCCGGTCGAGATCGCGATCACGGTCAAGAGCGACCAGCGGCTCGACACGCTGTCGCTCGGTAAGCTCGACGGCGACGGTGGCCTGCCGCACGACAAGTTCACCGTGCCCGCGGATCCGCCGACGGGCGAGCTGTCCGAGGACGGCAAGACAAAGACGTTCAAGGTCACCGTGACCGTCACGGCGCCGACGACGGAGCTCTCGGCCCTCGCGCTCGCGTACTTCGACCCGCAGAAGCAGACGTACCAGACGGTGAAGAGCGATCCGATCGCGCTCTCGGTCAAGGGCGGCAACATCGTCGGCGCGAACGACGTCGTCGGCGTGGCGCCGCCGCCGAAGCCGGGCTCGGGCGCGAAGCCGGCGGCGGGCACCGACGTCTCCGTCGACGGCGCGGACCTCGCGCTCTCCGCGCCGGGGGCCGACGAGAGCGGCCCGCTCGGCGGCCTCGCGCTGTGGCTGCTCGTCGGCGCGCTCTATCTCGTGCCGCTGGTGATCCTGCTCGCCGGCCGCTGGACGCGCCGCACGGCCGCGGGCCGCGAGGAGGCCGCGGAGGTGAAGGCCGCGCGCCGCCGCGTCGAGGTCGAGCTCGCGAAGGCGCAGACGGCGCCGGCTCGCGACGCGGCGAGCGCGCTCGGCACGGCGCTGCGCGGGCTCGCGCGGACGCTCGAGCGCGAGGTCGACGACCACGGCCTGCTCGCCAAGATCGAGACGGAGAGCTTCGCGCCCGGCGCGACGAACGGCCCGATCTCGGCGGACCTGCGCATCCAGGTCTCGCAGCTGATGAACCGCTGGCTCGACGAGGCCAAGCCGCGCCGCGCCCGGGGCAAGGGCGCCGCCGCCATCCTGCTCGCGCTCGGCGCGCTCGCCCTGCCCGGCCGCGCCGACGCCGCGCCCGGCCCATCGATCGATGCGGTCGCCGATGGCCGGGCCGCGTACCAGGAGGCGATGCAGCGCACCGACGCCAGCTCGCGCCGCGCCGCGTTCGCCCGGGCCGCCGTCGCGCTCGGCGAGGCCACGCGCGCGCTGCCCGATCGCCCGGGGCTCCTCGCGGACTGGGGCAACGCCGCCCTCGGCGCCGGCGACGTGGCCACGGCGACGCTCGCGTTTCGCCGCGCGCTCGCGCTCGACGCCGCGAACCCGCGGGCCCGCCGCAACCTCGACTGGCTGCGCACGCGCGCCGGCGATCAGTTCCGCCCGACAGCGGGAGGCGCGACCGATACGCTGTTCTTCTTTCACGCGTGGTCACGCGCGCGGCGGCTGCTCGTCGGCGCGGTCGGCTTCGCGCTCGCGGTGCTGTTGATCGTCCCGTGGGGTGGGCGCCGCCGCGGCACGCTCGTCGGCGTCGCGACCCTCCCGCTGGCGGTCTGGCTCGCGCTCGGCGTCTCGGTGCTGACGGAAAATCGTCACGCGGCGGACGCGGTGGTGATGCAGTCGACGCTGCTCCGCGCCGCCGATAGCACCGGAGCGCCGGCCGCGATCTCGCAGCCGCTGCCGACGGGCGCCGAGGTCGTCGTGCTCGAGCGCCGCGACGCGTGGACGAAGATCGCGCTGCCCGGCGGGCTGGCGGGGTGGATCCCGGATGGCACCGTCGAGCTCGTGACTCGATGACCGGCGCGGAGAGTCGAGCCGCCGTGGCGCGCGCGTCCTGACGTCCTCGCCTCCTGGCGTCCCGGTGGTTCAGCTTCAGAGGGCGACGCGCGTCGGCAGCGTCACGGTGAAGGTCGTCCCCTCACCCGCCACCGACCGCACGGTCAGCGTCCCCCGGTGGGCCGCGACGATCTTGTTCGCGATGAACAGGCCGAGCCCGACGCTGCGCCCCCGCTGGGTCCGGGCGCTCCGACCGCGCGCGAAGGGCTCGAACAGGCGTGTCTGGTCGTGATCCGCGATCGGCGGCCCTTCGTTGAAGACCTCGAGCGTCGTCCGGTCGCCGGCGATGCCCGTGCGGACCGCGATCGCCGCACCGGCGGGCGCGTGCTGGAACGCGTTCCCGACGAGGTTGCCGATGAGCTGCATGATCCGGCCCTCGTCCCACGAGCCGACCTCGGGGCCGGTGTGCGTGTACGTGGCGCTGCGCTCGCCGCCGAGGAGCTTCGCGTCGTCGACCGCGCGCCGCACGAGGACCGCGAGGTTCGTCGGGCCGGGGGAGATCGGGAACGAGCCCGAGCGGGCCTGCGCGAAGTCGAGGAGATCGGTGATGAGCTGGCCCGCGCGCGCCGTCGCGTTCGCGATGTGGCCGACGATGCGCTGGCCACCGGCGTCGAGCGCCGCCGACTCCAGCAGCGACGCCGAGATGGAGATCGTGCTGAGCGGGTTGCGCAGATCGTGGCTGACGATGCCAATCAGCTGCGCTTCGTAGTCGGCGCGCGCGCGGAGCTCGTCATGGGTCCGGCGCGCCTCGTCGATGTCCGTGTTCGTGCCGAGCCACTGCGCGATGGCACCGGCGTCGCCCCGCAGCGCGGTCGCGCGCGCGAGGTGCCAGCGATACGAACCATCGCCGGCCCGCAGCCTGAACTCCATCTCGTACGGCACGCCGGTCGCGAGCGAGCGCGCCCAGGCCTCGAGGGCCACGGGCAGATCGTCCGGGTGCACGACATCCTTCCACCCCGCGCCGATGATCGCCTCGCGCGGCGCGCCGAAGTAGCGCGTGCCCTGCGCGTTGATCGAGGTCAGCAGGCCCTCGATGTTCGCCGTCCACACCTGCTGCGGCAGCATCTCCACGAGCACGCGGTGCTCCTCCGCGAGGCGCGCGCGCGCGGTCTCCGCGAGCCGCTGCTCCGTCAGGTCGTGGCCCTGCACGAAGATCCCGACCGCTCGCCCATCCGGACCGAGGATCGGCTGGTACACGAAGTCGAGGACGCGCGCCTCGCGCGCCTGGCCGGGCCCGCGCGCGAGCTCGATGCGCACGCCGCGGCCAACGAACGCCTCCCCCGTCCCGAACACGCGGTCGAGGATCTCCAGGAACCCTTGCCCGTGCACCTCGGGGAGCGCGTCCAGCACGGGCTTGCCGATGATCGCGCGGTCCTTGCCGATGAGCGCCAGGTACGACGCGTTCGCGAGCTCGAAGCGATGCTCCGGGCCGCGCAGGAAGCAGACGAAGCCCGGGGCCTGCTCGAACAACCGCCGCAGCTCCGCGAGCTCGGCGCTCACGAGCCGATGCGCGGCCTGCACGCGCGACGCGCGGTCGAGGACGCCGTGCGCCAGGCCCGGCGGGCTCGCATCGCCGCGCTCGTGGAGCTCCGTGACGTCGTGAGTTTGCGCGATGACGAACCGCGCGTGGCCGTCAGGTCCCCGGAGCGGCGTGTGCGTGGCGCTCCAGTAGCGCACCTCCGCCGGCCCCCCGGGCGTGCGCGAGACGCGGTACGGAATGAACGCGAGCTCGTCCGGCTGCCCGGTCTCGACGACGCGCGACAGCGATGCGCGCAACATCACCGCGCTCGCGGTGTTCGGGGCGCCGGGATCGTCCGGGAACACCTCGAGCATCGTGCGGCCCGCGAGGTGGTCCCACGTCGCGCCGAGGAGCGCGAGGTACGCGGGGTTCGCCGCCACGTAGCGCAGCTCGCGATCGAGCACGCAGATCGCGCCCGGGAGCGCGGCGAACAGAGCCGCGAAGTCGACGCCGTCCGGATCCCGCGCGGTCACCCGGGCAATGTAGCCGTCGCCCGGACGTGGGGCAGGCGTGCCGACGGAGATTCGACCGTGCGCGCGATCCACGAGCGAGCGCTGGCGCGCACCCAGAGGCTCGTGTCCCCGCTCGTCGGCGTGTGACATCGGGATCGCGTCGTGCATCCGCACCTGCCGTGCGTCGCCTCCCCGTCTTGCGCCCCCGGACCGAGCGCGCCGATCGCGTCGTGAAGTCGATCTGCCCGTACTGCGCGGTCGGCTGCGGGCAGCTCGTCTACGTGCAGGACGAGACGATCACCGATATCGAGGGCGACTCGGACTCGCCGATCTCCGAGGGGTGCCTGTGCCCCAAGGGCGCCGCGACCCGGCAACTCGTCACCGGTGACCACCGCGTGAACACCGTCCGTTATCGCGCGCCGTACGCGACGGCCTGGACCGAGCTCCCGCTGGAGACGGCCATGGACATGGTCGCCGACCGCGTGGCCGCCGCGCGCGACGCGAGCTGGGAGGCCGCGCTCCCCGACGGCCGCGCCGTGAACCGCACGATGGCGCTGGCGCACCTCGGCGGCGCCACGCTCGACAACGAGGAGAATTACCTCCTCAAAAAGCTCTACACTGCGCTCGGCATCATCCAGGTCGAGAACCAGGCCCGCATATGACATAGCTCCACGGTCCCCGGTCTGGGGATCTCGTTCGGTCGCGGCGGCGCCACGACCTTCCAGCAGGATCTGCAACACGCGGATTGCATCCTGATCCAGGGCTCGAACATGGCCGAGTGCCATCCGATCGGGTTTCGCTGGGTGATGAAGGCGAAGGCGCGCGGCGCGACGATCATCCACGTCGACCCGCGCTACACGCGGACGAGCGCGGTCGCCGACCTCCACGCCCCGATCCGCGCCGGCAGCGACATCGCGTTCCTCGGCGGCATCGTGCGCTACATCATCGAGAACGAGCGCTACTTCCGCGCGTACGTCGTGCCGTACACGAACGCATCGACGATCTTGCGCGAGGACTACCGCGACACCGAGGATCTCGATGGCCTGTTCAGCGGCTACGCCGAGGGCACGTACGACCCGACGAGCTGGCAGTACCAGGGCGTCGATCTCGTCCCGCCCGCGGGTCAGAAGGACGCCGCCAGCGACCTCGAGGGCCGCGCCGGTGACAACCTGGCGCGCGGCACCAACGACGAGCGCGACCTGTCGCTGGAACATCCGCGCTGCGTGTTCCAGGTGCTGCGCCGCCACTTCGCGCGCTACACGCCGGAGATGGTGGAGACGACGTGCGGCATCCCCGCCGCTGACTTCTTGCGGATCGCCGAGGCGATGTGCGCGGCGTCGGGGCGCGAGAAGACGGGCGCGATCTGCTACGCCGTCGGCTGGACGCAGCACTCGGTCGGCGTGCAGTACATCCGCACGGCCGCGATCATCCAGCTGCTCCTCGGAAACATGGGGCGACCGGGCGGCGGGATCATGGCGCTGCGCGGGCACGCGTCGATCCAGGGCTCGACCGACATCCCGACGCTGTTCGACTTGCTCCCGGGCTACCTGCCCATGCCGACGGTGCAGCACGCGCCGGATCTGGCGACGTATCTCCGCGCGCATCGCAGCGACAGCGCGTGGTGGAGCGAGATGCCGAAGTACGTCGTGTCGTTGCTCAAGGCGTGGTTCGGCGAGGCGGCGACGGCGGCGAACGACTACCTGTTCGACACGCTGCCGAAGCTCAGCGGCGATCACTCCCACATGGCGACGATCGCGCTGATGGCCGACGCGCAGGTCCGCGGCTACCTGGTCATCGGCGAGAACCCGGTCGTCGGCACCGTCGGCGGGCCGCTGCAGCGCAAGGGCATGGCCAAGCTCGACTGGCTCGTGGTGCGCGACTTCGCGCCGACGGAGACGGCGGAGTTCTGGCGCGTGTCGCCCGAGATCGCGCGCGGGGAGATCGCGACGACCGACATCGGCACCGAGGTCTTCTTCTTCCCTGCCGCCACGCACACGGAGAAGGACGGCTCCTTCACGAACACGCAGCGGCTGCTCCAGTGGCACCACCGGGCCGTGGCGCCGCCGGGGGACGCGCGCAGCGACCTGTGGTTCGCGTATCACCTCGGGCGCCGGCTCAAGACGAGGTACGCGGCCTCCACGCTGCCGCGGGACGCGGCGCTGCGGGCGCTCACGTGGGACTACCCGACCCACGGCGCGAGCCACGAACCGAGCGCCGAGGCCGTGCTGCGCGAGATCAACGGCTACACGGTGGAGACCGGCGTCGCCGTGGACGGCTTCACGGACCTGGCGGCCGATGGCACCACCGCGAGCGGGTGCTGGATCTACAGCGGCGCGTACGCCGGCGGCGTGAACCAGGCGGCGCGGCGCAAGCCGGCGCGCGAGCAGACGTGGGTGGCGCCGGACTGGGGCTGGGCGTGGCCGGCAAACCGGCGGCTGCTCTACAACCGTGCGTCTGCCGATCCGGCGGGCGTGCCGTGGAGCGAGCGCAAGAAGTACGTGTGGTGGGATGCCGCCGCCGCGAAGTGGACGGGCGCGGACGTGCCGGACTTCATCGTCGACCGGCCGCCGACCTATCGGCCGCCGGCGGGCGCGCGCGGCCTGGCGACGATCGCGGGCGACAACCCGTTCATCATGCAGGCCGACGGGCGGGGCTGGCTGTTCGCGCCGAGCGGCATCGTCGACGGCCCGCTGCCGACGCACTACGAGCCGCAGGAGTCGACGACGGCGAACCCGCTCTACGCGCAGCAGTGCAACCCGGCGCGGCTGCAGTGGCGCCGGCGCGACAACCCGTATCACGCGGCGTACGCGGACCGCCGCTTCCCGTACTTGCTGACGACGTTCCGCCTGACCGAGCACCACACCGCGGGCGGCATGAGCCGCTGGCTCCCGTGGCTCTCCGAGCTGCAGCCGGAGCTGTTCTGCGAGGTCTCGCCGGAGCTCGCGGCCGAGCGCGGGCTCGCGAACGGCGGCTGGGCCACGCTGCGCAGCGCGCGCGCGGAGATCGCGTGCCGCGTGCTGGTGACCCGGCGGATCCGGCCGCTGCTGATCGCGGGCGCGGTGATGCACCAGATCGCGGTGCCGTATCACTGGGGCGGCATCGGGCGCGTCACGGGCGACGTGGTCAACGATCTGTTCCCGCTCGTCGGCGATCCGAGCGTGCACATCCCGGAGAGCAAGGTCATCACGTGCGACGTGGTACCGGGGCGACGCGTGCGCGCGCCGCACGGCGCCGTCTCGCCGCAGGCGCCGCCCCACGACCTGCCGCGCGTCGGGCAACGCACGGCCGAGCCGCCGCAGGTGACGCCGTCCCCGAACGTGAAAGAAAAGGCGAAGGCGTGATCGATCCGCAGACCATGGGCTTCCTGACCGACGCCACGCTGTGCATCGGCTGCAAGGCGTGTGAGGTCGCATGCAAGCAGTGGAACGAGCTGGCGGACGACGGCTACGCGCTCACCGGCATGTCGTACGACAACACCGCCGCGCTCGGCGCGTCGACGTGGCGGCACGTCGCGTTCGTGGAGCAGCCGATCCCGGCCGTGGATACGCGATTACTCGGCTACGACGGGCGCGCGGGGGGCGGGCGGATCGCGTGGAAGATGCTCTCGGACGTGTGCAAGCACTGCGCGCGCGCCGGCTGCCTCGAGGCGTGTCCGACCGGCGCGATCACGCGGACCGAGACGGGCTCGGTCTACATCCAGCCGGACGTCTGCAACGGCTGCGGCTACTGCGTGCCGGCGTGCCCGTTCGGCGTCGTGGCGCGTCGTGAAGACGACGGCCGCGCGTACAAGTGCACGCTCTGCTACGACCGGCAGCAGGGCGGGCTCGAGCCGGCGTGCGCGAAGGCGTGCCCGACGGACTCGATCGAGTTTGGCCCCGTCGAGCGGCTGCGCGCGAAGGCGGCCGCGCGCGTGACGGAGCTGCGGGCCCGCGGCGTGGCCGTGCAGCTGTACGGGGAGGACGCGGCCGCGCAGCCCGGCACCGGCGGGCTGCACGCGTTCTTCCTCCTGAACGACGAGCCAGAGGTGTTCAACCTGCCGCCCGCGCCGGTGGTGCCCACGATGGGCGTCGGGCGGAGCTGGCTCGCGGCGGCGGCCGGCGCGGTCGCGATCAGCGCGCTCGCCGTCGGCGCGGTGCTGCTCGGCCGCGGGCGTTCGCGATGAGCGAGACGCGAGCCGAGCTGCCGGCGACAACGACGACGTACTACGACCTGCCCGTGGTGAAGGCCGCGCCGTGGAAGTGGTACATCGCGGCGTACTTCTATGCAGGCGGGGTGGCCGGCGCGTCGGCCGCGCTCGCGGGCGCGGTCGAGCTGGCGGGCGGACGCGAGCTCGCGCCGCTGGGCCGGCGGCTGCGCG
>JANXOM010000149.1 GCA_025353585.1 Deltaproteobacteria bacterium | reverse complement strand
GGATGCTCGCTACGGCAGGTCCTCAGCCGACTTGATGATCTCTTTGATGAACTCTTTGCGAATCGTGATCAGGCTCGAGTGCTTCGCGAAGTCGCGAGCGTCGACCGTGGAGCCCTCGGGCTTGATGAGGTCACCCTCGATCGTGTCCCCCGAGAAGTCGTAGGTCTTGACGCGTCCGTTGCCCTTGGCGGCCGCGGCGGCCGGGGCCGCCTTCTTGTCATCCGCGAAGCTCGGCGAGCCGAGCAGCGCGATGACAGCGAGTGCCGCGAATGAATCCATGATCTTGCGCATACGTGCTCCTTCTTGACGAAGGGGCCGGGTGCAGAGATCCGTGTTCACGGTGGTCTCCGACACCAGGTCCCGGTTCCGGTTCCGAGATTCTTTCCAAAAACATCGGCGAGCGCCAGGGCGGACAAGCCGATCCCGGGCGCTCGAGTATTTACAGCTACTTGGCCGCCGGAGCCGGCGCCGGGGTCGCCGCGGGCGCGCCCGCCGCGGGCGGCGGCGGCTGGTTCGCCTGGTTCTGGATGAACTGATCGATCTGGGCGATCAGCTTGTCGCAGTCGGTGATGTTGTTCTTGGCCTCGGCCTTGTCGTCGGCGTCGCCATCCTTGTCGAGGAACGTCTTGAAGAACTCGCGGGCCTGCTTGTAGATGCCCTGCGACCCCTTCAAGTCGGCCTGCTTGTTCGCCTTGAAGTCCTTGTAGAGGACGCCGAGGTTGTAATACGCGTCGCCCTTTTTTCCGTCGATCCCGATCGCCTTCTTGTAGGTCGCCTCGGCGCCGTCCATGTCGCCGAGGCCGCGCTGCGCGAGGCCGAGCCCGACGTAGGCGTCGTACGCCTTCGGCTGGAGCTCGATGACCTTGGAGAACTGCTCCTTGGCCGTGTCGTACTTGCGGAAGTTGACCGTCGTGAGGCCGACGTTCATGCGCGCCTCGACGAACTTCGGGTCCGCCTCCACCGCCGACATGAAGTGCTGGAGCGCCTCGGACTGCGCGTTCCGGTGCATGTAGTAGAGGCCGTACGCGTTCTGGAGCGGCGCGAACTTCTCGTTCCGCTTCTTCGCCTCGTCGAGCAAGAGCTTGGCGAGGTCGAGGCGGTTCTTGTTCTTCTGCCAGCCTTCCATGTAGAGGAGGCCGTACAGCGTGTACGCCTTGACGCTGTCGGTGTTGACGCCGAGCGCCGACGACAGCTGGTACTTCGCGTCCGTCTCGAGCTTCGCCCACTCGGGGCTCTTCTCGCCGACGCGGCGCATCTGGTCGATCTCGAGGGACGCGAGGTTGTTATGGGCCGCCACGAGCTTCGGGCTCGCCTTGACCGCGCTATCCCAGTACTGCTTCGCGCCATCGACCTTGCCGGCGCGGAAGTAGATCTCGCCGAGGTTCGACAGCGCGCGGGCGGCGTAGATGCCCTGCCCCTTCGCCGCCGCCTGGTACGCCTTCTCGGCGTCCGCATCGAGGGCGCAGCGCTGGAAGGACAGGCCGACCATGTACTGCGCCTCGAGGAGCTCCGGATGCGCGCGCGCGACCGACTGGAACTTGTCCGCCGACGAGCGGCACGCCGACTCGTTCCAGCCGTTCGCCTTGTCGATCTGATCGAAGCCCGCCTGCGCGCTCTGGAAGTCGCTCTTGGCCTCCTTCGAGACCTCGCGCTTCGGCGCATCCTTGCCCGGCGTCGCGGCCGTCGGCGTGACGTTCGGCGGCGGCGGCACGCCGGTGCTCTTGCCGTCAGGCGTCGTGCCACCCTTGGGAGTGCCGCCACACGCGACGAGCGCCGCCGCGAGCGCGGCGCTGGAGATGATGGTGCTGATGGTGCGCATGTTCGTAGGCCTCCGTTACTCGATCTTCGTGGCAGCGGGCTCGACGTCGACGACCGGCGCGACCTGGTTCGGGTCGCCGCGCAGCTCGGACGCCGTCGGGTACTCCTCGGGCTTGATCTGCCCGAGCTCGCGCTCGCACAGCTTCGACCACTCGCTGAAGTAACCGAGCTCGGTGGACTTCGACAGGCACACGCCGAACGCCTCGATCGAGCGCTTCTCGAGCGGGTCGGCGACCTCCGTCATCTTGTCGCAGAAGGCCTCGACCTTGTCCTCGGCGAACTCGCCGACGCGGAGGTCGGCGGGGATCGCGGCGGTGAAGAGCGCGTCGGAGAAGTTCTGCTGCACCTGGCCGATGCGAGCGGCCGCGGTGATGGAGTTCGCCGAGTCCTTGATCCCGAGGACGGCCGTGTACTTCGAGGTCGCGTCGCCGCCGACCTTCTTCTTCTGGTTCACCCACTCGTCGAAGCGCGCGAGGCTCTTGGCCGCGATCGCCTTGTTGTTCGGGTCGAAGTTCAGGTTCGCGGGGAACTTGATCGCGAGGTACGCCTCGAAGTCCTTGTCCGCCTCGGCGACCTTCGCGAGCGCGTAGTAGTACTTCGCGCCAGCGTCCGCCTCGGGCGTCGCGAACTTGCCCTGGCGCTTCTCGAACTCGGCCATCGCGGCGTGGAAGGCGGTCATCGCCTCCTTCACCTTGCGCTCGTCACGCGGCAGGACGGCGACCTTGATCTTCGACTCGGCGCCGCACTGCGTGGGCAGCTCGTTCGCCTTCTTTTTCTTGGTCGTCGCTTGCTTCTTCGTCGACAGCGCGCGCTCGCGGGTGATCTTGACGCACTCGCCGTCGACCTCCTTCACGGGGCACGACTGGTGCCACAGCGTGGCGCCGATCTTCTCGTACGCGGTGACGAGGCGGTCCGCGCCGCCCTTGTCTCCGTACACGCGGATGTACTCGCGGAGGTGCTTGATGACGGCGTCGCCGTCGCCGTTCTTCTCGTAGACCGAGGTCAGCGAGAACTCGGCGTTCGCGGCGTCGGCGATCTTCTTCTGGCCGAACACCCGCACGAAGTACTTGGTGTCCTCGATGGCCTTGGTGTCGTCGCCGAGGCCCTTGCGGTAGAACACCGCGTCGCTCATCGCGTCGTACGCGTCCTTCTCGCCGGCGTACTTCTTCGCGTACTCCTCGAGCTTGTCCGACGCTTCCTTGTAGTACGCGATGTCGCCGTACGCCTTGCCGAGCCGCGCGATCGCCTTCGCGGTGATCTTGCTGTTCGGGTAGTACTTCTGCATCAGACCGAACATCTGGATGGCCGCGCCGATCGACTTGCCTTCCTCGAAGCAGACGCCCGCGTTGTAGAGGACCTCGTCGTTGTCCGGCGCCTCCGCGTTGCGGTTGTAGATGTCGAGGTAGCTCTGGCCACACGCGACGTACTTCGCGAAGTCGCTGCCGGCCTTCGCGTCCGTCTCGAGCTTCTCCGCGCGCTTGCGCATTGAGGTCGCCTTGAGCTTCTCGATGGTGGTCTTGAGCTCGTCCTTGCCCTCGAGGAACTTCTTGTCCTCGACGAGCTTGTCGGCGAGCGCGAGCATCTCGTCGTACCGCTGCTGGCTGTTGTAGGTGTCGAGGAGGAGGTTCGCCGAGAACTCGGCCGTCTCGTGCTCGCGGTGGTGGTCGAGGATGTCCTGGAAGAGCGGGATCGCCTCGTCGAAGTGATTGTAGCGGCGGTAGATGTTCGCCTTGAGGAACTTCATCCCGACCAGCTCGTCGTCCTTCGGATCCTTGATGTAGTTGATGTAGATATCGAACGCCAGGAGCATCTTCTGCTCGCGCTCGGGGATCGGCTGCGGCTCACCCGGCTTCTTGTCTTTGTCCTTGTCGCTCTTCTTGTCCGTCTCCGCCTGCTGCTTGACGCGCGGATCGACGTTGAGCGCGTTCTTCCAGCCGAGGACGGCGGCGTAGGCCGCTTCCTTCATCAGCTTCGGCTCGACCTTGCCCGTCTTGACGACGTCGGTGAACGCGACGGCCGCGTTCTCCCACAGCTCGGTCTGCATGCGCGGGTTCTTCTCGTTCTCGGCGCGCGACCAGAGGAGCTCCGAGTAGAAGTATTGCGTCTGTGCGTAGTCCTCGGCGTCGGTGAAGACCTCGAGGTAGACCTTGTAGAGCTTCTCGGCGTACGCGAGCGTCTCGGGGTTCTTCGTCTTCGCCGACTCGGAGTGGTACGCGCGCGCCAGCTCGCCGGACATCGCGGACGCGTTGTCGTGGCACTCCTGCGCCTCGGCCTGCGGCAGCACCTTCTTGGGCTTCAGCACGCCCCAGAGGCGGACGAGGTTCTCGATCTCTTTGACCTTGTCGCCGTTCGCCGCGCCCGGCATCGAGAGCATCGCGTGCGCGATGTTGTACTGCCACAGACAGACGTTCTTGTTCTGGGGCTGCGTCTTCATCAGCTCCTGGTAGACGTAGATCGCCTTGTCGCTCTTGCCCTGCTCCAGGTAGAGGTCGGCGAGGATCGCGAGCATGTCGAACGCGAACTTCGGATCGACGCGCTGGAACGCGGGGTATGCCTTGTCCGCCTTGCCGATCTCCGCGTAGGCACGGACGAAGTCCTTCTTGCTCGCGCGGTTCAGGACCTCGTTCTTCGGGTCGCCCTTCGTCGCCTGCGCGACGGCGAAGAACGTCTCGAGCGCCTCCTGGTAGCGCTGCTTGTTCAGATGGATCCAGCCCATCTTGTACATCGCGTACCAGTACGCGGTGGACTTCGGAAACTTGAGGACCTGCTTGTAACGGCTCTCGGCGTCGTCGAGCTGACCGGCCTCGAAGAAGTAGTCGGCGAACGCGAGGTGCGCCTCGGGGACGTACTTGCTCTGGGGGTAGTTCTTGAGCAGCTTGTCGTAGGCCTTGCGGGCCTCCGGCAGGTACTTCGCGCCCTGCAGCGTGTACCCGTAATAGAAGAGGGCCATGTCCATCTTCGGGTAGTTGCGGAACGCGTCGTTGTCGGTGAGGCCCTTGTAGGTCTTCACCGCCTTGATCAGGTAGTCCTTGGCCTTGGCCTCGGCCTGCTTGCCGAGCTCCGCCGCCTTCTGCTTGGCCGCCGGCGTCTTCTGCTTGTCGGCGGTGATGGCCGCCTCGGCCGTCTTGAGGCGCCAGAAGCGCTGCTGCTTGGCGTAGAGCTCGCCGAGCCGGAAGTAGTAGTCGCTCTTCTCGTCGACCTCGGTGTCGGGCGTGTTTGCGATGAGGTCGACGAGGATCTTCTCCTGGTCGTTGCGGAGATCGCCGACGAGCCCCTCGATCGAGAGGACCTGGTCAGCGTTGAGCTCCGGCTTGACCTCGGACTTCCCACTCGCCTGCACGATCGGCTTGACGCGATCGGACAGCTTGACGTCGATCTTGACGTCCTGGGTGCGCGTGTACTTCGGCTTTCCGGGGGCCTGGGCCCATGCGCTTGTGCTGGCAAAGACCAGCGCAGCCACCAATGCGAGCTTCGTTTTGAACATGGTTCCTCTTTCTCGACGCTTCCCGGCGGGACTCTACAACAGACAGGTGAGCCAATGGGGCGGTCCGACCCTGACCCGGACGCGACAAAGCCCGGTCTTCACATGGGTATGTGAGAACCGAGCTCGATCGTGGGTTGGATGGACAGCCGTCATGGTCCTAGTTGGGCGAGGCGACGCGCCGGCTGTCTAGCTCTCTCTTCAGTTTTAAGCGGTCACTGCTTGGGGCAGCGAGACCGGATCTTGAACCGGTAGTAACCCAGCTCGTCCTTCCAGTACTCGCCATTAAATTTCCACTGAAAGTGCTCGTCGTCAATCACAATCGGTTCTTCCTTGTGATCGGACGAGATGCGACCGGCGCCATTCGCGGCATCGGTCGAGAGCTTGTTCGCCTTCGACTCGAGGATCTCGTACTCGATCTTCTTGCCGTCGCGCGCGAGCGAGCCGAGCTCGCGCTGCAGGCGATCGATGCGGTCACGGGCGATCTTGCCGGCGTTCGTCTGCGCGACCGACTGCTCGACGGTGAGCGCGGCGAGGACGTCGGCGGCGACCTTCGTCGTCTGCCACGCCTTGTCGCTCTTCGTCAGCATGTCGAGCTCGTGGTTCAGCTCGTCGACCCACGCGAACGTCTTGAGGAGCGTCTTGTCGTTGAGCACCGAGTTGACGAGGCGCTCGGTCGTGGCGTCGAGGCCGGCCTTGCCCGCCTTGACCTTCTTCACGTACTCGTAGAACTCGTTGTTGTCGTCGTACTTCGCGAGCAGGTCCTTCAGGTTCTTGCCGAGCGGACCGTACTTCGTGTCGAAGTCCTCGATCGCTTCCTGCGCCTGGTCGTAGAGGCAGTACTTGAAGTAGATGACGCTCTTGAGGAGCATCGACTCCGGGAAGAACTGGTCCTCGAAGTACGGCGCGTTCAGGGTGTGAATGTTGCCGAGCGCCTTCGAGTTGAGCGTCTTCATGAAGTACGCCCACGACGCCTCGAACAACGACTCGGTCCAGTCGGCCGAGTTCTGGTCGAGCTTCTCGAAGTACTTGATCGACGTGTCGAACTGCTGCGTCGAGTAGAAGACGCGCGCCATCTGGAGCTGCGCCAGCTCGCGATAATTCTCGACGTCCTCGGCGCGGTACTGCTTCGGGTGCTCCTCGCCGATGATCAAGATGTCCTTGAACGCATCGACGGCGGGCTTGCCCTGGTACATGCGGACGTACGTCACGCCCTCGAAGAACTTCGCCTTGATGAAAAACTCGCTCTCGCGCGAGACCTTCTGGAACAGCGCGATCGCCTTCTCGAAGTCGCCCTCGCCGGCCCGGCGATAGAAGTGACGACCGAGGAGGAACTCGAGCTCCTCCTTCACCGACGCGAGCGCCGGGTCCTCCAGCGCCGAGGCGTCGTAGGTGCCGATCTTCTCGAGGATGCCGGAGGTCTCCGGCAGCACGCGCGAGAGGGCGGCGAGCCACTTGAGCGCAGCCCCATGGTACGTGTGGTTGTCGCCGGCCTGGACGATCCGGTCGAAGTACGCGAGCGACGCGGCGTAGAACCCCATCTGATAGAGGGTCTTGCCCATGAAGAACTCTGCGCGCTGCATGTTCTTCGCGTCGTCGCCGCTCTCCTTGTCGAGCACCTTCTGGAGCTCGATCGAGGCGGAGGGAAAGTCCTTCCTGTCGTACAGCTTGATCGCGCGCTCGAGCGTCTTGCTCGGCGGCGTCGACGTCGCGTTGTCCGGCTCCATCTCGAGGTCGCCGCCCTTTTTTGCGGCGCCGGGCGCAGCCCCGCCGGGCGCCGCGAACGCGGTACCGACAGTGACGGAGGTCGCAAGGGCGACGAGGGACAGCTTGGTAAACAGGCGCATCAGTTGACCTCCGCCGGGTAGGCGTTCGACGGGCGAATCATCGGCAAGCACGAGGCAAGTTGTCAAGGCGACGGTCCGGGACACGTCATCGAACGTGTCGGTTGCGCGATCTGCGCGCGCCGATCGCCTGACGGATCTTGTCACGCGCCGCACTAACCTAGACGTGAGCTTGACTTGGCCTAGTGCCTTCATATTATCGGCCCCGATGATTCGCCGCTTTGCAGTCGTGGTCGCGCTCGCGTTCGTCGTCGCCTGTGGAGGTGACCCCGTCGGCCGCATCTGCGATCTCGGCACCGCCCAGCCGCAGACGAGCGAAGTGGTCGTCGCGTCGCCGTCCCTCGACTGCGTCTCGCGCACGTGCCTCCGCGTCCCGCTCAGCAAGGACCTCCCCGCCGGCAGCGTCTACCCGGACGGCACCAACGGCCTCTGCACGGCCGAGTGCGCCGCGGACAGCGACTGCGACCGCGTCCCCGAGTCGCCGTGCGTCACGGGCTTCGCTTGCTCGGTGCAGGTGACGGTCGGCCCGTTCTGCTGCAAGCGCTTCTGCGTCTGCAAGGACTACATCGTCCTGCCCGATGACGGCTCGGCCATCCCCGATCCCAAGGCGTGCGACGCGACCAACGCCGACAACTCGTGCTGCAACCTCGACGGTCGCGTCGGCAACGCCGCGTACCCGCTCTGCAACAAGTAGAGCGCGAAGTCCGCTAGAGGCGCCAGGCGTCGCGCACCAGCAGGATCTCGTCGCCGGTGAGGGCGACGACGTCGAACCGGCAGCGCGCCAGCTGGGGCCGCCGGAACGCCAGGTAGAAGGCCGCCACGCGGGCAACCTGCCGTTGCTTCGCCGGGCTGATGGCGGCCAGGGCGTGGCCGTAACGAGCGCTGGCGCGGCTGCGAACCTCGACGAACGCGAGCACGTCGCCCTCGCGGGCGATGATGTCGAGCTCGCCGGTGCGGCAACGATAGTTGCGCTCGACGAGCTCGTATCCGTGGCGCACCAGATAGCGCGCAGCGCGGGCCTCGGCCGCGGCGCCGAGGTCGAAGGTCGTATCGGAGGACGAACGAGACGGAGAGCGGGGCATCCGGCCGCTATCGGCCAGACGCTGGAGCAGTTGCTAGGGCCCGCTCCGGGGCGCTCAGGACTTCTTGTCGTCCTTGCTCTTCTTCTCTTTCTTCTTGTCCGGCTTGCGCGGCTTCTTCACCTTCACCGGCTTGGCCTCGACCGGCTCGGCGGCGGCCGTCTCGGTCACCGGGGCAGCCTCGGGCGCCGCGTCATCGGCGCTGCCGTCCTTGTCGGAGCCGCGCTGGGAGCCCTCGCGCTCCTTGATGCGGGCGGCCTTGCCGGACAGATCGCGGAGGTAGTACAGCCGCGCCTGGTGGACGCGGCCGCGCTGGATCACTTCGATCTTGTCGATGTTCGGCGAGTTGTCCGGAAAGATCCTCTCGACGCCGACGCCGTAGGAGATCTTGCGAACGGTGAACGTGGAGCGGGCGCCCTTGGCGACGCGGCGGATGCACACGCCTTCGAAGGCCTGGAGGCGAGTCTTCTCGCCCTCGCGGATCTTCGCCCACACCTTGATCGAGTCGCCGGGGCGAAACTCGGGGAGGTGGGTCGTACGACGCTGGGACTTATCGATGGATTCGAGGATGCGATGCGCGGTCATGGACACCCGACATTTGGCGGCCAAAAAACGGCCGGCTGGACGCTGGGTTCTGCCAGAAAAGGGGTAGCTGGGTCAAGCGGTTGGACCCAGCAGTCGGTCGAGCGTGATCGCCACGGCGCTCCGGACGGACAAATGGTTCCAGC
Organism: Deltaproteobacteria bacterium; assembly: GCA_025353585.1. Lineage (GTDB taxonomy): Bacteria > Myxococcota_A > Polyangia > Haliangiales > Haliangiaceae > JABFXX01. Next base: position 8,970 of record JANXOM010000149.1, on the reverse strand, counting down.
CCGTGCCCGCGTCGATCGGGGTAAGCACGTGAGACACGGTCGGAATTAGCGGCTCCGCGAGCCCCCACCCCGTTCCGAAGAGGACGAGGAGCGGCGCGGGAGATAACGCCTGCTCCGCCGCCAGCTCCCGGGCGCTACGGCGGGCGGCGGCCGGAAACGCGCCGTCCTTCGCGGACGTGGCCACCACGACGGGGGCGTGACCGGTCTCGGCCGCGAGCGCGGCGATGACCTCGGCGATCGTGGCGGCCGTCCGCACGAGCTGGAGGGCCTGGGCGCGATGAGCGCCGTGCTGGTCCTCCATCCACATCGAGGCGACGTGCGTTGCCTTCTCGCGCTGCGAGGTGACGGGCGTGATGATGTGATAGCCGGCGCAGCCATACGTCATCGCCGCCCGCGCGAGGTCGTGGATATCGAAGTTCGTCAGCGCGGTCGTGACGACGGCGCCGGTGCGGTCGTAGACCGGGTGGTGGACGAGCGCGATGTGCGTGCGCGCGTGGAGCGGCGCGGTCGCGGCCGCCTTTGCGAGGAGCTTCTTGTCGGCGGCGGTCGGGCGAAACGCGGCCCAGAGATCGGGGCGGCGCGCGGCCGTGCGCCGCATCGCCTCGACGCGGCGCCACGCAGCGATCGCGGCGTGGTTCCCGCTCTGGAGGATCGGCGGCACCACGCGGCCGGCGAGCTCGGGCGGGCGCGTGTACTGCGGGTACTCGAGCAGGCCCGCCTGGAACGATTCGTCGTCGGCGGAGGTCGCCTCGCCGAGCACGCCGGGCACGAGCCGCGCGACGGCATCGATGATCACGAGCGCGCCGAGCTCGCCGCCCGAGAGCACGTAGTCCCCGAGCGAGATCTCCTCGTCGATCGCGGCCTCGACCACGCGGTCGTCGATGCCCTCGTACCGGCCGCACACGAGCACGAGGTGCGGGTGCCGCACGAGCTCGCGCACGCGCGCCTGCGTGAGCGGCCGGCCCGTCGGCGAGAGGAAGATGCGATGCCCGGGGCCCGCCGCGGCGATCGCGGCCAGCAGCGGCTCCGGCTTCATCACCATGCCGGGCCCCCCGCCGTACGGGTTGTCATCGACGGTGCGGTGACGATCGTGCGTGAAGTCGCGCGGTGTCACCGTCTCGACGGTGATGACGCCGGCCTCGCGCGCGCGCCCGACCACCCCGGCCGTCAGCGCCGGCCCGATCAGCTCGGGCAGGATCGTGACGACCGTGAACTTCACCCTAACTCTCCCGGTGCGGCTTGATCGGGTCGGCCTTGCCGACCGGCAGACCCTCCGGCGGCGTCACGGTGACCACGCCCGCGGCGAGATCGATCGTCGTGACGAACTCGTCGACCATCGGCAGCAGGCGCTCGGCGTCGCCGTCGTGGATGACGAGGAGATCTTGCAGCGGGGACGCGTCGACCGCGACGATCGTGCCCCACGCCTCGCCGTCGACGGTGCGCACCGCGCAGCCGACGAGGTCGGCCAGGAGCACGTCGTCCGGGCCGAGCTCGAGCGCCTCGCGGAGGACCTCGATGCGCTTGCCGCGCAGGAGATCGGCATCGTCGCGGGTCGCCACGCCCGCGAGCACGACGAGCCAGCCCTTCGGCGTCGGCCGCACGGACTCGATCGTGTGCAACGCGCCGCCGATCCACAGCTCGCGAACGTGGTCGAGCGTGTCGTCGTCGGGGTCGTGCGTGACCATGACGACCTCGCCACGGACCCCGTGGGCCCGCGCGACGCCGCCGATCTCGACGCGAGGATCGCCTCGCATGACTGGATGGGGGCTCTTATTCGAGGATCTCGACCAGCGTCCGCTTGCGCGAGCGCGGGGCGATCGCCTGCACCACGGTGCGCAGCGCGCGGGCGGTCTTGCCGCCGCGGCCGATCACCTTGCCGAGATCGGACTCGGCGACCTCGAGCTCGTACACGTTCGCGGTCCGCTCCTCGACGAGCTCCACGCGGACCTCGTCGGGCTTGTCCACGAGGCTGACCGCGAGATAGCGGATCAGCTCGGCGAGGTCGGGGCCATTGGCAACCCCACCGCCGCCGGGGGCGTCGTGCTCGTCGCCTTCGGGCGCCATGCTCAGGCGGCCTTGGGAGCCGCGGCGACGTTCCGCGCGGTCCGGCGGATCACGGCGGCGAGCGTACCGCTCGGCTGCGCGCCAACCTTGACCCACTTGTCGAACGCAGCCTGGTCCAGCTTGAGGACCTTCGTCGTCGGGTGATACGTGCCAAGCAGCTCGATGAAGCGACCATCGCGAGCGCAGCGCTTGTCAGCGGCGACGATCCGATAGAAAGGAGACTTCTTCTTACCCTGACGCGAAAAGCGAATCGCAACGGCCATAATTCCTCGGAGTGCTTGCCCTGATCCGGAAATGATCGAGCGGCGGCGCAATCTACTCAGGGCACCCACCCCTGTCAATGCCAAGGGGATGCCCCTCCGACCGACACCGCCGGCGGCCGGGGCGGGCTGGGAACGACGGCTCGGTGAACCTCGCCGATGTGCTATATCGCGGCGATGCAAGGGCGTCTCGGGATGCTCGCGCTCGCGGTCTGCCTCGGCGCCGGGGCAGCGTGTAGCGGGAAATCGGAAGTCAAGACGGGCGGTTCGGACGCTTCACCGCCCGGCAAACCCTCGTTCACCCTGTTCGCTCTCGCCGAGGTCCGCGGCCAGATCGGCCCCTGCGGCTGCACCTCCGATCCGCTCGGCGACATCGCGCGCACCGCGAAGCTCGTCGCGGCGGCCCGTGTGGCGGGTCCCGTCCTCGTGGTGGACGCCGGATCCCTCCTTTATACGCAGAGCCCGCTGCCCGCGAACCTGGTCACCCAGGAGGATCTGAAAGCGGATCTGCTGCGCGACATCTACAAGGACGACCTCCAGGTCGCCGCGGTGGGTCTCGGCCCCGCCGACCTCGCCAAGGGCGCGGACGCGATCCGCTTGCCCCGCGAGGTCGCGAACCTCGCGCCGGGCTCGAAGATCCCCACCGAGCCGCCGAAGCTGATCGAGGTCGGCGGCACGAAGGTCGGCGTGTTCGGCGTGCTCGCCGAGGGGGCGGTCGCCGGGCTCGCCATCACCGATCCCGTCGCCGCCGGCAAAGCCGCCGTGACCGACCTCCGCGGCCGGGGCGCCCAGGTCGTGGTCGCGCTCGTCCAGGCCCCGACGAAGAAGGACGCGCAGCACCTCGCGCGCGACATCGGCGGCATCGACATCGCCGTCGCGGGCCTCGGCATCAACGCGCCCGAGCCGGAGCGCACCGCGATCGCGGCGGACAAGGCCGGCGAGGCGTGGCTCGTGATCCCGGCGAACCGCGGGCAGATCGTGAGCCGCGTGGATGTCACCGTCCGCGCGGGCGCGTCGGGCGCGCTCGTGGACGCGATCGGAGAAGGCGCGGCCACCGCGCGCATCGCGTCGATCACCGATCGGATCAAGAGCGCCGATGCCGAGCTCGCCGCCTTCGCCGCTGACAAGGCGGCCGACCCGGGGTTCGTCGCCGCGAAGAAGGCCGAGCGCACCCGGCTCGTCGGCGAGCGCGACGCCCTGACGGCCCACCCGCTCGTGGTGCCGAAGGACGGCAGCTACTTCACGCTCGACCAGATCCACATCAACAAGGGGCTCGCGTGCAGCGTGCCGACGCAGAGCAAGGTCTCCACGTACTACGCGGCGGCAGGCGAGGCGAACGTCAAGGCGGCCGCGGCCAGGCCGGTCACTCCCCTGCCGAAGGGCCAGGCCACGTACGTGGGCATGGCGGCGTGCGCCGATTGCCACCAGGACGCCGTCGATTACTGGAAGGGCACCGTGCACGCCCAGGCCTGGAAGACCCTCGTCGAACGCGGCCAGCAGTTCGACTATTCCTGTATCGGCTGCCACGTCACCGGCTACGAGAAGCCCGGCGGCAGCAACCTCGGCCACAACGAGCCGCTGCGCGACGTCCAGTGCGAGACCTGCCACGGCCCCGGCTCGATCCACGCCGCACAGCTCGGCGAGGAGAAGCCGCTCGCGATCCTGAAAGCCCCGGCGCCGGACCTGTGCGCGACCGCGTGCCACACGAAGGAGCACTCCGACACCTTCCAGTACGACGCGTACCTGCGCGACATCACGGGCAAGGGCCACGGCGAGAAGCGGCGCGCCGCGCTCGGCGACGGGCCGACCGGTCACGGTCTGCGCGGCGCGGCCCTCGAGAAGGCGGGCAAGACCCTCGGCGCCGGGTGCTTGCGCTGATGCTCGGCGCGGCGGCGAGCCGACGCACGCGCGCCCCGCTGTGGTCGCTGGTGGCCGTCGTCACGTGTGCGTGCTCGTCGACCGCGCGCCCGCCTGTGACGCCGGCGGCCGGGCACCACCCCGCCGCGGCGAACGTGATGCGCGGCTACGCGACCTGGTACGCCGAGTCGCAGCAGACGGCGTCCGGTGAGCGCTTCGACCGCCGCGCCATGACAGCCGCCCATCGCTCGCTGGCCTTCGGGACGCGCGTCCGCGTGACGAACGAGAAGAACGGGCTGTCGGCCGTGGTCCGCATCAACGACCGCGGTCCGTTCGGCAACGCGGCGCGCATCATCGACCTTTCCGAGGCGGCCGGGCGCGCGCTGCACATGATCGACGCCGGCGTGGTGCCGGTGCTGCTGGAGGTGGTGGGCCGATGACCGAAGCCACGGAAGCTCCTCCGACCGCGGCCCGGCCGCCGCTGATCGCCGTCGACAAGCTCGTGAAGCGGTACGGCAACGTGTTCGCGCTGCGGGGCGTCGAGGGCGTCGTGGACGGCAAGATCATCGGCCTCCTCGGGCCCAACGGCTCCGGCAAGTCGACGCTGCTCAAGTGCCTCCTCGGCATCATCCCGTTCGAGGGCTCTGCGCGCGTGCTCGGCCTGTCGTCGGCGACCGAGGGCGTCGCGATCCGCGACCGGGTCGGCTACATGCCGGAGCAAGAGGCGTACCTCTCGGGGCTCAACGCGGTCGAGCAATGCACGTACGCCGCCGAGCTGTCCGGCCTCCCGCGCACCGAGGCGATCCAGCGGGCGCACGCGGCGCTCTACTACGCCGGGATCGAGGACAAGCGCTACCAGCCGATCGACGGCTATTCGACGGGCATGAAGCAGGCCGTCAAGCTCGCGCAGGCGCTCGTCCACGACCCCGAGATCCTGTTCCTCGACGAGCCCACGAACGGCCTCGATCCGCGCGCGCGCGAGGCGATGCTCAAGCTCATCATGGAGCTCCCCGAGCGGCGCAAGTGCGCGATCGTGCTCTCCACGCACCTCCTCGCGGACGTCGAGCGCGTCTGCGATCACGCGATGATCATGCACCAGGGCATGCTGCGGTTCGTCGGCACCATCGACGAGCTGCGCGGCGCGCGGGGCGAGGATACGGACGTCATCGTCGAGGTAAAGAGCGACGCGCAGAAGCTGGCCGACGCGCTGAGCGCGCAGGACGCGGCGAGCGTCGTGTTCTCGCCGGTCGCGCTGTCGGTCGCGCTGCCGCTCGGCGAGACGAGCGCGCTGGTGTTCCGCGTCGCGAAGGCCGTGGGCGTGCAAGTCCGCGGGGTGACGATCAAGCGCATGACGATGGAGGACGCGTTCCTCAAGGTCATCGCCGCCGCGAACGCCGCCGCCGCCGCCGCGAGCGGGATCACCCCCAGCGAAGGTCCGAGGGCATTTTGAGCGCACGCGCAGAGATCTACGACCTCGGCTACAAGCGCTACGCCGGCCCACGCCGCCCGCCGTCGTCACGCTGGCGCGTCATCATGCGTCATCAGATGGCCCAGACGTGGCGAGGCTTCTGGCGCTACAAGCTCGCGCTGGCGTTGACGCTGCTCATCACCGTCGTCAGCGCGATCGTGATGTACGTGTACCAGGACAGAACGGTCGGGCTCATCGGCGCGGAGGCGTCGCAGCGCCTCGCGGACGCGGTGGTCCCGTTCGCGACCGTCACGTACTGCAAGGTGGCGCTGATCGTGAGCTTCACCGTCAGCGCCTCGGCGATCAGCGACGACGTCGCGAGCGGCGCCTTCACGTTCTACTTCGTGCGGTCCACCCGCCCCTTCGACTACGTGCTCGGGAAGCTCGCCGGGCTCTACGTGCTCGTCCTCCCGATCATGCTGGTCGGGCCGCTGCTGCTCGCCGCGCTCCAGCTCGCGCTGACCCCCGCCGACCGCAACGTTCTCGATCAACTCGGCGTGATCCCGCGGACGATCGTGATCGGCATGCTCGGCACGTTGATCTACTCGGCCGTCCCGCTCGGGTTCTCGGCGATGTCGAGGAGCCGGATGCTCGCGCTCGGCAGCTGGGCCGTCTACTACTTCGCGATCGGCATGGTCGCGGGGATGCTCGCCCTGTTCGTATGGGCGCCGCTCGGCGCGCTGGACCTCAGCACGGCGTTGTCCCAGACGTCGATCCACGCGGCGGGGCTGCAGATGGGCGGGCCGTTTTCGGTGCCGATGTGGGCCTCGATCCCGGGGATCCTGGTTCCGGCGGCGGCCTCGATCGCGCTCGCCGCGTACCGCGTGAAGCGAGCCGCGGACACCGGCGTCGGAGGCGTCTCGTGACCGCGGCCGGTGAGCCCCTGGCGGTGGTCGGCGGGCCTACCGTCGTCGTCGACACGTGTAGCAAGTGGTACGGCGCCGTGCTCGGCGTGTCCGACATCAGCTGGAAGCTGGAGGGTGGCGTCGTGGGCCTCCTCGGCCCGAACGGCGCCGGCAAGTCCACGCTGATCAAGCTGATGGCCGGGCTCCTCGCGCCGTCGCGCGGCACGCTGCGCGTCTATGGCGCCGACCCGTTCCAGGACGTCGATGTGCGCGCGCGCATTGGCTACGCGCCCGAGCACGAGGCGGCGTGGGACGAGCTGACCGCGCTCGAGCTCGTCACCACGATGGCGCGCCTCGCGGGCGTGCCGGCGAACCGCGCCGACAAGGCGGCGAAGGATGCGCTCGCCCAGGTCGGCATGACAGCCTCCATGCAGCGGCCGGTCCGTGGGTTCTCGAAGGGCATGCGGCAGCGCACGAAGCTCGCCACGACGATCGCGCACGACCCCGACTTCCTGTTACTCGACGAGCCGCTCACGGGCGTCGATCCGATGGCCCGCATCGACATCATCGCGCAGATCGAAGCGCTGGCGAAGGCGGGCAAGACGATCGTCGTGTCGAGCCACGTGCTCTACGAGGTCGAGGCGCTGACCGAGGACATCCTCGTCATGTATCGCGGTCAGCAGCTCGCGTCCGGCAACGTCTATGGCATCCGGCAGCTCATCGACCGCCGGCCGCACACGATCCGCATCGAGAGTCCAGACCCGCGGGCGCTTGCGGCGATGATGGCCGCGACGGACCACGTCGCGCGGCTGATCTTCGAGCGCGGCGCGGTGATCATCGAGACGCGCGATCCGGACCGTTGCTACGACGACCTGTCGGCGGCCGTGCTCGAGCGCGGCATTCCGATCTCGGCCATGACCTCCCCCGACAACAACCTCGGCGCGGTCTTCGAATACCTGACCACGGATGCGCGAGGTGCGTCTTGAGCGCCCCGGCTCCGCGCACGGTGCCGAGCGCGGGTGACGCCATCGGGATCATGGCCGGCCTGACGCTCAAGCGCGTCTTCCGCGGCAAGCTGGTGTGGTTCGTGTTCCTGACCGCCGGCTTGCCGACGGTGACCGCGTTGGCGATGCGATCCAGCTCCGCTCACGATCCGGTCAAGGTCGCGACCTCGACGTTGTCGGTCGTGCAGCTCCTGTTCGCGATCCTCGCGCCGATGCTGACGGGCTCGGCCGTGGGTGACGAGCTCGGCTCGAAGACGACCTCGTACCTGTGGTCGCGGCCGGTCCCGCGGTGGACGATCCTCGTCGGCAAGCTGGTGGTGCTCGCGCCCCTCACCGGGCTCCTCTTGATGGTGGCGTGGATCGCGTCACTCGCGATCGGCGGCGGGCTGATGTCCGGACAGGCGATCGCCGCAGTCGGGTTCGGCGCGATGATCGTCTCCGTGGTGGTCGCGGCGATCGCGACGATCGGGCCGAAGCACGGCATCGCGTTCTCGCTGCTCTACGTGCTCGTCATCGACCTCGGGCTCGCGCTGATGCCGGGCTCGCTCAGCCAGCTGAGCTTGGTGCACCAGACGACGGTGCTCGCCGGACTGCCGCAGGGATCGGCCGAGCCGCCGCTCGGCTCGGCGCTCGGGGCGGCGCTGTGGCTGGTCGGGCTGGCGGCGATCTGGCTCGTCGTGGCGCTGCGGCAGCTGCGCACGCGCGAGGCCTGAGTGCTGTCCGCCGCCGCGTCCGATCCGCGGCGCGCGGCGCTCGGGCAGTGGTACACGGCGGCGCCGGTCGCGCGGCTCGCCATCGCGGCGCTCGGCGAGCTGGGCGCGGGGACGAGCGTGCTCGATCCGACGTGCGGCGACGGCGCGTTCCTGGCCGCGGCGGCGGCGGCGGGCGCGCGGAGGCTCGTCGGGGTCGACATCGACGCGGCGGCGGCGGTGAGCGCGCGGGCGCGCGTGCCGGGCGCGGAGATCCTGGTGCGCGATGCGCTCGGAGGCGCGGCCGAGGCGCTGGCGACGCGCGGCGGGCGGCGCGGGTTCGACGTGGTCGTCGGCAACCCGCCGTACGTGCGCGCGGGGGCCGTGGCGCCGGCGGTGAAGCGGGCGCGCGCCGAGGTGATCGCCGCGGACTGGCCGGGCTTTCCGCGCGCCGAGATCGACGCCCTCGCGCGGCTCGCCGATGTCGCCGCGAGCTGTTTGCTCCGCGCGCTGCGCGTGTGCGCGCCCGGCGGACGGCTGGCGCTCGTGGTGTCGACGGCGCTCCTCGACGCCGACGCGGCCGCGCCGCTGTGGCGCGCGGTCGAGCGGGTGGCCTGCGTCCGCGCGTTGATCACGGCGCCCGGCGAGCGCTGGTTCGACGAGGCGGCGGTGAACTCGATGATCGTGGTCGCCGAGCGGCGCGCGGACGACGGCGGCGGCGAGCGCTCGGCCCCGCAGCTGATCCGGCTGACGGCGCCGACGGCCGTGGCGGCCGAGGCGCGC
>JANXOM010000120.1 GCA_025353585.1 Deltaproteobacteria bacterium | reverse complement strand
CGCCACCGCCCCGACCGATGCCGCGGTTCCGGCCGCCGCCGCCGCCGCCCCCGAGCCGCCGCCCCTGACGCCGCTCGAGCAAGCCGTCCACGACCTCATCGACCAGATGCAGACGGCCAGCGGCCGCGACCGCCACTTCGCCCACGACCCCGCCGACGCCATCCACGCCGACCGCACGCGTGCCAGCAGCAGCACCGCCGGCCCGCCGCTCACCGGCCCCGCCGTCCCGCCCGCCGTCCACACCTCGCTCGCCGCCCCCGGTGCCGCGACCCACACCATCGGCCCCGCCGGCAGCGCCGAGCTCGCGGATCCGGCCGCGACCCCCGCGGCGAACCTCTCGCACGTCCATCTCATCGTCGACGACGGTGACCAGCGCGTCGTCCTCACCGTCGCCGTCCGCGGCGCTGACGTCAACGTGACCCTGCGCGCCAGCGACGACCACACCGCGGCCGCCCTCGCCCGCAACGCGGGCGCCCTCGACGACGCCATGCGCTCCCGCGGCCTCCAGCTCTCCGACCTCACCGCCGAGCGCGACCACCAGGCGCCCCGCGACCGCCCTCGCTACGCGCGCCCCGCCGACGCCCCGCCCGTCGCCCGCACCACCGACGAGCGCTTCACGCTCGAGGAGACCCCATGACCGTCAGCTCCATCATCGGCACCACCGCCGGCACGACCGCCACCGCGACCCCCAAGAACCAGCTCCAGGGCACGCAGGACGAGTTCCTGAAGATGTTCATGGCCCAGCTGCAGAACCAGGATCCGATGAACCCGCAGCAGGGCGCCGACATGGTCGCCCAGCTCGCACAGTTCACGCAGGTCGAGCAGACCACCAAGACCAACACGCAGCTCTCCGCGCTCACCGCGCAGGAGACGTCGTCCGCGAGCGCCGGCATGGCGAACCTCGTCGGGCGCACGGCCGACGCCACCGCCGGCAACTTCACCATCGGCGCGACGGGCGGGACACCGCCGCCGCTCGCCATCACGTCGACGAGCGCGATGTCCGGGGCCACCGCGCAGGTCACCGACGCGAGCGGCAAGGTCATCCGCACCCTTCCCATCCCGAACGGCACGTCAGCCGTCGTCCCGTGGGACGGCAAAGACGACGCCGGCCACGCCGTCGCCCCCGGCGACTACCACCTCACGATCAACGCCGGCAAGTCGTCCGCCGCGATCACGGCCCAGTGGCACGGCACCATCGACTCCGTCGAGCTGACGGACGCCGGCGCCCGCCTCCGCATGGGCGACCTCCTCCTCACCCCCGCCGACATCCGTAGCATCGGCACGTCCACCTCTTCGGCAACCACCACGGCCATCTCCCCGGCCAGCGCGATCGCCGCCCTCTCCACCGGAGCAACCTCGTGAGCATCAACGACAGCCTCTACATCGGCATCAGCGGCCTCCAGGCCAACGGCAACGCGATCAGCGTCGTCGGCAACAACATCGCGAACACGTCGACCATCGGCTACAAGCGCGAGCGCGCGGAGTTCTCCGACGTCCTCGGCTCGACGATCGGCGCGCAGCAGCTCGGCGGGGGGACGCGCCTGACCGACACGCAGACGCTGTTCGACCAGGGCTCGATCCAGCAGACCGGCAACCCGACCGACCTCGCGATCCAGGGCAACGGGTTCTTCGTCGTCAAGGGCGCCCACGACGGCCAGACCGGCAACTTCTTCACGCGCGATGGCCAGTTCACGCTGGACAAGACCGGCTTCGCCGTCGACAAGAACGGCCTCCGCCTCCAGGGCTACCCGCTCGACGCCGCGGGGGTCCGCGGCACCACGCTCGGCGACCTGCAGCTCGGCACGCGCCAGAGCCCGCCCGTCGCGACGACGAAGGCCACGATGGATGTCCACCTGAACCCGACGCAGGACGCGACGGCGAAGACGTTCGACCCCGCGAACCCGGTCGCCACGAGCTCGTTTCAAACCTCGGAGACCGTCTACGACTCGCTCGGCAACTCGCACGCCGCGCAGGTCTACATGGTCTCCAGGGGCGGCGGCGCGTACGAGTATCACGCGCTCGTCGACGGAGCCGAGACGCAGGGCGGCACGGCGGGCACCCCCGTCGAGATCGCGGGCGGTACGCTGCAGTTCAACACGAACGGCGCGCTGGCCTCGGCGACAGACAACGGCACGCTGGTCGACTTCGCGGGGGCGACCGCGGGGCAGAAGGTCAAGTTCAGCTTCGGCGATGACATCGCGAGTGGCGGCACCGGCCTCGCGGGCAGCACGTTCTCCGCCGAGAGCCCCGATGGCAACCTCTCGAGCAGCGCGGACGGCAACGCCGCGGGTACCTTGACCGACATCTCGATCTCGTCGGACGGCAAGATCACCGGGCAGTTCGACAACGGCCAGAAGCTCGACATCGCGCAGCTCGCCCTCGCGTCGTTCCAGAACATGAACGGCCTCAAGAAGGACGGAGACAATCTGATGTCGGCCTCGAACACGTCGGGCGACGCGTCGATCGACGCCGCCGGCGTCAACGGTCGCGGCTCCGTCATGCAGGGTGCGCTCGAGGGCAGCAACGTCGACCTCAGCACCGAGCTCGTCACGCTGATCTCCTACCAGCGCGCGTTCGAGGCGAACTCGAAGACCATCACGACCGCCGACCAGATGATGCAGCAGGTCTCGAACCTCAAGCAGTGACGTCAAGAGTGCCGACGGGCTGGCGCGAGCGCTAGCAAGTTCAGGCACCTGGCGCGGCACCGAGGTTGCAAAACCTCCGCTCGTGAGCGACTCGCTACTCGACCCGCAGGAGCTGGAGGCCATCCAGGCCGCCATCCGCGAGACGGCTCCCAAGCGCAGCGGCGGGCTCCCTCCCGGCGTCGAGCCGACGCGCCTCGCGCTGATCGCCGACGACCGCATCGCCGACACGGCGCGCCCGGTCCTCATCCAGCTCGCCACCCGCTGGATCCGCCTGGCCTCGCGCGGCCTCCGCAGTCACCTCCCCGGGAGCTGGCAGCTCGACGTCGCCGGGGCCGAGGTCGTGGACGGGGCGACGGCCAAGGAAGAGCTCCGCGCCGGGTGGGTCGCCGCCGGCAACGCGGGCGATGGCGCCGAGATCATCGTCGCCGCGCACGGCCCCGTCATCGACCTCGCCGCGGCTCGCCGCTGCGGCGCGGCCGCTCCGAAGGCCGAGGCCACGCGCGCGCCATCGCAGGTCTCGCTTCGCCTCTTCGAGCCCACCGGACGCGCGATGTGCGAGGCCTGGTCGGCCGCGTGGCGCGAGGCCTTTGACAAGAGCCTCTCGACCAGCGCGGACCTCGCCATCCTCGCCCGCCTCATCGAGGCGCGCAGCGTCGTCCGCGTCGCGATGACGTTCTCCGGCGCCGTCGCGGGCCGCTGCAGCGTCTACGCCCGCCCCGAGGCGCTCGTCCCACGCCCCATCGCGCTCGCCGCGATCAAGGCGAACGCGCAGCTCATCGCGAACGCCCTGTCCAACGTCCCCGTCGAGCTCGTCGTCGAGCTGGGCACGTTGAAGATGCCGCTCTCCGCGCTCCGTCGCTTCGACAAGAGCGCGCTCTACACCCTGCCCGGCTTCGTCGATTCGCGCGTCCCCGTGTTCTGCGAGGGCGTGTTGAAGGCGTGGGGCAAGCCCGTCGTGTGCCGCGGCACCCTCGCGGTCCAGATCGTCAGCGTCGTCCACGGACAAGGAAGCAAGTCATGAGCGAACCCAACGAGACCGACTCCCTGGCCGCCCCGACGGGCTTCGATCCCCAGGCGCTCGAGAGCCTCCTCCACGACGTGCCGCTCGAGGTCACCGTGGAGCTGGGCCGCGTCCGCATGAACCTCGCCGAGCTCGCCGGCCGCCTGGGCCCGGGCTCGATCATCACGCTCGACAAGCCCACGGGCGCCCCGCTCGACGTGCGCGTCAACAACCGCCTCGTGGCGCGCGCCGAGGCGATCGCCGTCGGCGAGCGGTGCGGCATCCGCATCGTCGAGCTCGTCGGCAGCGGGAAGGAGTCGTGATGCGCCGCCTGCTCGTCCTCGCGGCGGTCTTCGCCCCGGCCATCGCCGCCGCGGAGCCGGCGGCCGCGCCGTGGATCGACGTCAAGGACCGCGGCGCCTACACCGAGGTCATCGCGCACGGCGTGAAGTCGACGAAGACGGCCATCACGCCGATCCGCCAGCGGCTCGAGATTCCGCTCGCTGGCACCATCGTCGTCAAGCGTGTCATCCCGGCCGGCGACCCGACGATCCAGCTCGCGGAGGTCGACAACGAGGCCCACGTCCTGAGCGTCAAGCTCACGATGGAGCGCGCCGACGTCAAGGCGCTCGCGAAGTCCGCGCAGGCGATGCAGATCGGCGACGACCTCCACCTGATCTTCCCGCGCAAGGTGCCGCCCGAGGGCGCCGTCGTCACGCTGCCCGAGCCGACGCTCCCCGTCGCCGTGCCGGCGCTGACGCCGGTCATCGCGCCGATGCAGCCGGTGAAGGCGACCGAGGTGAAGCTCATCCCGCCGGCGAAGGTCCCCGACGCGCCGGCCGTCACGAAGCCGGAGCTCGCGCCGGAGATCGAGATGAAGCCGGGCCCCGAGGCCAAGCCCGAGGCCAAGCCCGAGACGAGATCCGATGCGACCTCCGCGGACGACGCCAAGAAGTCGGAGCCCTCCGACGCCGGCTCGGGCAGCAAGCGCACCGCGCTCGGCACCACCGCCCCGCCGACCAAGCCCATCGGGATCCCCGAGGAGCCAGGCGGTCAGCTCATGACCTACGGCGCGCTCGGCCTCGCCGCGATCTGCGGCATCTGGTACCTCCAGCGCCGCCGCAAGGCCACGGCCGGCGCCCCCGTCGCGACGATCGAGGTCATCGCGCAGCGCTCGCTCGGCGGGAAGGCGAAGATCGTCTGGCTCACCGCCGGCGGCCGCGACATGATCGTCGCCGTCACCGCGCAGCAGGTCCGCATGCTCGGCCAGTGGCCGCGCGGCGAGGGGGGACAGAGCGGCGTCGGCACGGGCGCCCGGGCCCGCGACCGCGACAGCGGGCCGATCGCGTTCGCCGCGACGGCGACCGCCCCGTCCTCGGACGCGCGTGACCTCCGCGAGGCCTTCGGCGGCCGCGAGCCGCGCATGGCGGAGGGGACAAATCCCGGGACATCCGCGTCCGCGGACGCCCTCCACTTCGGTCCCGGCCTCGCTCCGATCCCCGCCTCCGCCATCGGGCCCGCGAGTCCCGCCATCCAGGGCCTCATGCGGCTCCGCCAGCGCAACGCCCCGCCCGTCGCCCCGCCCGGCTCGTTCGCGCGCCAGAAGCGCGAGTCGTTCGCGTCGCTCTCGGTGAGCGACGACGTCGCCACGGATGACCTCGACGCCGATGCCGAGTGGGCCAAGGAGCTCATGGCGGCCACCGCCGGACGGGGCCGATGAACCTCGATCCCACCACGGTCGCGACGGCGGCCCAGCACGCCACGAGCGCCCCCGGCGGCGGCGGGGCGGTCGGCATGGTTGTCGTCCTCACGATCGCGTCGCTGCTCCCCGCGCTCGTGCTCTCCTGCACGTGCTTCGTCCGCTTCGTCGTCGTGCTCGGCTTCGTGCGCCAGGGCCTCGGCACGCCGGCCGCCCCGCCGAACCAGGTCCTCGTCGGCATGGCGCTATTCATGACGGTGTTCGTCTCCGGGCCCGTCGCCGAGAAGATGTACGAGGCGGGCGGCAAGCCCTACCTGGCCGGCCAGATGGACGAGGCGCAGGCCGTCACCGCCGCCACGCCGCCGCTCCGCGCGTTCCTGCTCGCCCACACCGGCGACAACGACCTCCAGCTGTTCTTCGAGGTCTCGAACGCGCCCCGCCCCGCCACCGCCGACGACGTCCCCCTCCGCGTCGCCATCCCCGCGTTCATCCTCAGCGAGCTGAAGATGGCGTTCAAGATCGGCCTGACCATCCTCTTGCCGTTCCTCGTCATCGACCTCGTGGCGGCCACGATCCTGACGTCCCTCGGGATGGTCATGGTGCCGCCCCAGGTGGTCGCGCTGCCCGTCAAGCTCCTCGTGTTCGTGATGATCGACGGCTGGCACCTCGTCATCGAGTCGCTCCTCCGCGGGGTCATGGCGTGAGCAACGACAACATCATCGACCTGTGGCGCGCCGCGCTGTCGTGCGTCGTCACCGTCGCCGCGCCGTTCCTCCTCACGTGCCTCGCCGTCGGCCTCGCCGTTGCTGTCATCCAGACCGCCACGCAGCTCCAGGAGAGCGTCCTGACGTTCGTCCCCAAGCTCGGCGCCGCGCTCGTGGTGATCGCGCTGTGCGGCCACTGGATGCTCGACCGCCTCGGCAAGTTCACCATCACGGCGTTCACCGCGCAGTCGACGCCCGCGCTCGTGGCCTCCCCCTCGATCGACACCACCGGCACCGCCTCCCGCCCCGCGGACTGACCATGGCCGCCCCCGCGCTGACCCCGGGCGAGATCGGGGCGTGCATCGCTGCGTTCACGCGCATGGCGGGGCTCGTCGCGACGGCGCCGGTCGTCGGCGACAACGGCATCTCGATGCGCGCGCGGCTCGTGTTCGTCCTCGCGTCCGCGTTCGGCATCGGGCTCAACCGTCCCGGCGTCCCCTACGAGGATCTCGCGCCGACCGTCCTCGTCGAGCTCGGCGTGGGGCTCATCACCGGGCTCTCCGCGCGGTTCGTCATGTCGCGCGTCGCCGTCGCCGGCCAGCTCATGGGCACGTCGCTCGGCCTCGGCTTCGCGTCGCAGTACGACCCCCACGCGGGCGAGTCGGCGGGCGTGGTCCGCATGCTCGCGACGACCATCACCGGCATCGCCTTCGTGGCCGCGGGCGGCCTCGAGGCCATCGTCCACAGCGCCGCACGCGGGCCCGCCCACATCACGCAGCTCGCCGGCCTCGGCCCCGCCCTCCTCCGCCACGGCGTCGGGGCGATGGGCCGCGGGCTGGCGCTGGCGGCGCCCGTCGTCCTCGCCGCGCTCGTCGGTAACCTCGGGCTCGCGGTGATGAACCGCGCCGCGCCCGCGGTCAACGTGTTCTCGCTCGCGTTCGGGGCGATCCTGATCATGGGCGGCGTCCTCGCGATCCACGAGGCGCCGAGCTTCGGCGCCGGCATGATGGCGACGGCCCGGCAGGCGATGGACGCGCTGTTCGGCGGTTGAACCGCCAGGCCGCACGTCAGGGCTGCCGACAGCCGGCGGCATAGACCAAATCATCTCGGCCGGTTGGCGCGGCGCAGCGGTTGCAATTGCGTGCAGCGCCGCCCGTGTCCGACGCCGAAAAGACCCACAAGCCAACCGCCAAGCGGGTCCGCGAGTTCCGCAAGCGCGGCGAGCTCGCCCTCTCGCGTGACGTCGTCACGGCCGCCACGTTCGGCGGCGGCGTCATCGCCCTCGGCCTCACGGCCGGCTCGGCGTTCACCGCGCTCCGCGAGCTGACGCGCACCGCGGCGCTCCAGGCGGACGGCAGCGACACGCTGAACCTCGCGCCCGCCGCGCTGCACGCGTTCCTCGCCGCCGCGCTGCCGGCCCTCGTCGGCGCGGCGCTCGCCGCGGTCGCCTCGATCCTCGCCCAGCTCGGCTGGCCGCCGGCGTTCAAGTCCATCGGCTTCAACGTCGGCAAGATGAGCCCGCTCGCGAACCTCCGCCAGACGTTCGCGCTCGGCGCCATCACGCGCCGCACGGGGATGGCGCTGATCAAGCTCCTCGTCGTCGGCGCGCTCGTCGTCTCCGTCCTGCGCGGCGGCATCGCCGAGCACCCGATGGAGGTCGGTCAGCTCGCGGCGAACGCCGGCGCGCTGATCGCGCGCGCGCTGTGGGCCGTCGGCGGGGCGCTCGCCCTCCTCGGCGCGGCCGACTACGTCCTCGCGCGCCGGAAGATCACCGAGCAGATGAAGATGTCGACCGACGAGCTCAAGCGCGAGGGCAAGGAGCAAGACGGTGACCCGCAGATCAAGGGCAAGCGCCGCCAGCGCATGAAGGAGATGGCGAAGCGCCGCGTCGCGAAGGCCGTCGCCACCGCGAGCGTCGTCATCGTCAACCCGACGCACTACGCCGTGGCGCTGCGCTACGACGAAGCCGGGGACCGCGCGCCGACCGTCGTCGCGAAGGGCGTCGACGAGCAGGCCGAGAAGATCCGCGAGATCGCGCGCAAGCACGGCGTGCCGATCCTGGCCCGCCCGCCGCTCGCGCGCGCGCTCCACAAGGTCGTCAAGGAAGGGGCTCCCATTCCATCGAACCTCTACAAGGCCGTCGCCGAGGTCCTCGCCTACGTGTATCGCCTCCGTAGAGGCGTGCGATGAGCGCCGCGGCGGCCACCGCGGGCGCGCTGCCGCGCGGCAAGGGCCAGTGGTACATGGCCGCCGGCCTCGTCGGCATGCTGGCCGTCGCCCTCGCGCCGCTCCCAGCGACGGTCTTCGACCTCCTCCTCGGCGTGTCCCTCTGCCTCGCGGCGCTGACGTTTCTCGTCGCGTTTTACGTGGAGCGCTCGACCGAGTTCACGTCGTTCCCGTCCCTGCTCCTGTTCGTGACGCTGTTCCGGCTGTCACTCAACGTGGCGTCGACGCGCCTGATCTTGACCGGCGAGGACTCGCACGCGGCCGGCGCCGTCATCGCCGCGTTCGGCGACGTGGTGATCGGCGGCAACTTCGTCGTCGGCGCGGTCGTCTTCCTCATCCTCGTCATCGTCAACTTCATCGTCATCACGAAGGGCGCCGAGCGCATCTC
>JANXOM010000103.1 GCA_025353585.1 Deltaproteobacteria bacterium | reverse complement strand
CGCGCCCGCGCCCGCGCCGGAACCAACGCCTGACAGCGAGCCACAACCCGGGGACAGCGACGCGCCGCTGCACGAGGACAACGAGTTCGGGCCGCTCATCTTCATCGAGTCCGTCGAGATCACCGGCAACTCCGCGACGTCCGTCGAGGTCATCCGCCGCGCCGTGCCGATCGGCCCCGGTGACGTCCTGCACTCGAGCGACAGGCGCCTCCGCGACGTCCGCTACAAGGTCCTCGCGCTCGGCTACTTCCGCGACGTCACCGTCACGATGCGCAAGGGCGGCGAGCGCGGCCACGTGGTCGTCGTCGTCAACGTCGTCGAGCGCGGCACCATCGTGCTCAACCGCCTGTGGCTCGGCACGAGCGACTCGTCCGCGGAGTACACCGGCCTCGACGTCACCGAGCGCAACCTGCTCGGCCTCGGCATCGCGCTCGGCGGCGGCTTCATCTACGCCCACCACGGCGACATCGCCGGCAGCCGCGACCAGTGGGCCGGCGAGCTCCGGCTCTCCGACTCGTCGCTGCGCGGCACCGCGTGGGGCGTCAACGGCTCGATGACGCTCGTGCACGGCAGCGAGCCCTATCGCATCAGCGGCGACGACGACAACGCGGCGCCCTCGCGCTTCGGCGCGTTCGACTACCGGCGGTTCGGCGGGCGCGGCGGCCTCACCTACGACGTCAGCGCCCTCTCACGCCTGTCCGCGGCCGTGCGCGTCGAGCAGATCGATGCGCAGCTCCCCGCCACCCCGACGCAGACGCTGCCGAGCGGCGAGACGGTCGGCCTCGATCTGCACCTCCACCCGGGCGGCAGCCGCGTCGTCACGCTCGGCGTCGGCTTCGATCGCGACACGCGGCCCGATCCGGTGCTGCCCCACGCCGGCGACCGCGGCACGATCGCGCTCGAGGTCGGCTCGGCCGCGTTCGGCGGCAGCTATGACTTCGCGGCGCTGTTCGCCCGCTACGAGAAATGGTGGCCGATCAAGGACGAGAAGCAGACCCTCGGCCTGCGGTTCGCGGGCGGCGTGCTCCTCGGCGATGCGCCCGAGTTCGACCGCATCTTCATCTCCGACGTCGACCACGCGTTGACCCCGCGCGCGCTCGGCCTCGTCCTGTCGACGGCCGCGCCGTTCGATCTCCTCGGCACGCGCGACGCGAAGCCGACCTACGGCGACATCGGCGGCAGCATCACCGGCGAGTACGCGTTGACCCTGTTCCGCGGCACCGGCAAGAACCGCGTGTACGGCGGCGACCTGTTCCTCGCCGCTGGCGTCTGGGCGCTCGCCGAGACGACCGACCTTCACCAGCGCGACTCGGCGCTGTGGAAGTCGTTGCCGATGGATCTCTTCCTCGATGCGGGCATCCGCATCGACACCGACGTCGGCGTGTTCGAGCTGACGTTCTCGAACGCGCTCGGACGCCTGCGATGAGGGCGGCGGTCCTCGTTGCGGTCTTCGCGCTGGTCTCGTCCGTCGCGCGCGCGGACGACGATCTGCCCGAGCATCAGACGATGCGCTTCATCGAGCGCGAACCGGATCTCACCCTCACCACGACGATCTCCAAGCTCTTCGACAGCGCGGCGTACGCGGCGCTCGACACCGGCTTCTCGTCGACCGTGGAGATCCGGATCTGGGTCTACCCGAAAGGCTCGACCGAGCCGATCTCGCTCGTGCAGCTCGTGCGCTCGGTCGTCTACGATATCTGGGACGAGATCTACACGCTGCGGATCGGCGACCGGACGATCCGCGTCAAGCAGAAGAGCGAGGCGCTCAAGCTCCTCTATTCCCTCGACGATGTCCCGGTGGCGAAGCTCGCCGACATGCCGTACGAAGGGATCTACTCGCTCGCGATCCGCGCCGACCTGAACCCGGTCTCGAAGGAGACCCTCGCCGAGGTCCGACGCTGGCTGTCCCAGGGCACCGGCGGCGGGATCGATCACAGCGGCGCGTTCTTCGGCTCGTTCGTGTCGGTGTTCGTCAACCCGAAGATCCCGGAGGCCGATCGCGTGCTTCGCCTGCGCTCGCAATCCTTCTTCAGGCCCAAGCCGTGAGCACGGACGCGCATCACGCGCCGCCCACGCGCCGGCTCCCGCTGTGGCTCCGGCTCACGGCGCTGATCGTGCTGCTGGTGATGGCACCGCTCGGAGCGTCGGCGTGGCTCATCGGCCAGGTCAGCAAGGTCGCCGCGAATTTCGGCGCGGCCGAGGCGAACGTCACGATGGGCGCGCTCGAGAAGGCGAGCGACGCGTATCACGATTTGTTCGAGACGACGAAGCGCCTCCACGCCGAGATCGCGGATCGCCTCGTGAAGCGGCGCGATCTCAAGGACCTGACGGTGCCCCTGCCCGTGCAGCAGATCCTGACCGAAGAGAGCCGCGTCGAGCCGAGCCTCCGCGCGATCGCGATCGTGCGCCCCGACGGCACCACCCTCGCCGAGGCGAGCCGCCCGGCCTCGGGCGCGGGCCTGCGCGACAAGGTCGTGGAGCAGGCCCTCGGCGATGGCGGCGCGCAGATCCGGCTCACGTTCGAGGTGTCCGCGACGCTGCAAGCCGAGATGCAGCAGCTCAAGCAGTCGCTCGACAACGCGCGCACGATCGCCGAGCTGCGGAGCCGCCTGCCCGACAGCTACCGGCTCGGGTTCATCTTGCTCGTGAGCCTCGCCGCGATCGGCGCGGCGGCCGGCGGCATCACGTACGCGACGCTGCTGACGCGGCGGATCCAGCAAATCGTGACCTCCGCGCGCAAGGTCGGCCGCGGCGACCTCGACGAGCGCGTCCGCCTCCGCGGCCGCGACGAGATCGCCGAGCTCGGCACCGCGTTCGACGCCATGCTCGATCAGCTCGCGAAGGCGCGCCGCGACCTCGAGCACCAGCAGCGCATGAGCGTCTGGCAGGACGTCGCGCGGCAGCTCGCCCACGAGATCAAGAACCCGCTGACGCCGATCCAGCTCGCCGTGCAAGAAGCGGTCTCGCAGTACAAGGGCGACGACGCGCGCTACGGCCGCATGCTCGCCACGACGAAGGAGATCGTCGAGGAGGAGATCGCGAGCCTCGGCCGCCTGGTCGACACGTTCCGGACGCTCGGCCAGCTGCCGAAGGTCTCCGCGTCGCCGATCGCCCTCGCGGAGCTCATCGAGGAGCTCCAGCTCCAGCCCCAGCTCGCGGCCCGCCTCGAGCTGCGCCCGCCCCCCACGCCGGTCGTAGTGCGCGCCGACAAGCTCCTGCTCAAGCGCGTGCTCGTGAACCTCGTGGAGAACGGCATCCACGCGGGCCAGGAGGCCGGCAGTGACGGCAAGGTCGTGGTCGGGTGGACGGCGGATCCGGCGACCGACGCGGTGCGGATCACGGTGGACGACCACGGCAAGGGCATCCCCGCCGCCGATCGCGACAAGATCTTCGAGCCCTACGTCACGACGAAGGCGACCGGCACCGGCCTCGGGCTCGCGATCTCGCGCAAGATCGTCATCGAGCATGGAGGTGAGCTTTCAGTGACGCCGGAGCGCCCGCCTACCGGAGGGGCGAGGTTCGTGGTGTCCTTGCCCCTGCGCGGCGCCGATCAGTCGCTCGCATGACCATGCGCAAGCTCTGGATCCCGTTCTGCGTCGTCGGCGCCCTTGGCGTCGCGTGCATCCACAAGCGCGCGGCGCACCTCGTGCCGGACCCGCCGGATCCGAACGGCGGCAGCGGGAGCGGCAGCGGATCCGCGCTCGGGTCCGGCGAGATCGTCGACGGCGAGCTCGTGTATCACTGGAAGATCGAGAAGCACGTGCTGACCTCGCACGCGCAGCTCGGCAACCACGACGCGTCCGCGCTCGACGGCCGCCTGCTCGAGATCACGAACCTCGGCTACACGGCGCCGTGGCAGGGCACCTGCGAGGCCGCGGCCCGCGTGCGCCAGGGCGCGCCCATGGACCGCGTCGTCGAGGACACCGGGCTCGGCGCGGCGGGCCGCGCGGCGCTGCTGGCGTTCGGCTTCGCCGATCCGCTGATCGAGTTTCGCCTCAGCTGCAGCGACGATCTCAAGGCGCCGCCGATGGTGGTCTGGCTGACCGACGACAAGCTGTTCACCTGCTACCAGGGCGTCTGCTACCTGATGAGCCACCAGCCGGTGGCTGTCGGCGGTGGAAGTGGGTCCGGCAGCGGCGCCGGTTCGGGCTCTGGCAGCGGCGTCGGTTCCGGCAGCGGTCGCGGCTCCGCCACCGGCGCGACCGGCCCGAGCGGCATCACGAGCGGCTCCGCCGGCAGCGGCGCCGACCCGGGAGTGGGCAGCGGCAGCGCCAAAGCTCCATCGTCGACTCCGCCCCTCGGCGTGAATCACTGACACTCACGTCGGTATCGGTGTCACTTCTGTCCACAGTCCCAAATCAGGACGCCATCAAAATCAGCCACTTGACCGGGGACGGTGTAACACCTGTCCGGTTGCGGCCCCCGGTGCGTCCCTTGCATATGCACCGGTGATGCGTTTCGCGGCAGCCCTCCTCTTCATCGCCCTGGCCGGTCCGATCGCTCTCGCCGACGACGCCCGTCCGGCCCCCACGCCGACCGCAGCGGCCAAGCCCGCCCGCGTCTCGCTCCGCGTGGTCCGCGTGATGCCCGAGAGCCACGAAGCCCTGCTCTTCGACCGCGACCACAACAAGCACGTCATCGCCGAGATCGGCACCCTCATCGGCGACTTCCAGGTCACCGACATCGCCGACGACGAGGTCACCCTCGCCTCCCACGGCAACGAGATCGTCCTCGCCGCGCCCGAGCGCAGCCACCGCCACCACGACGGCGCCGACGACACCGCCGCGATGCCAACGAAGCCCGCCCCGGGCCCGGTCGATCCGTACGCCCCGCCCGCCGGCGCGGCCCCGGCAGATCCGTACGCCGATGCGCCCATCCGCGTCGTCGAGGCGCCGGTGGATCCGTACTCCGACGCGCCGATCCGCGTCGTCGAGGCGCCCGACGCCACGCCGGCCGCCCCGGCCGCTCCCGTCCGCGTCGTCGAGGCGCCCGACGCCCCCGCGCCCCTGCCATCTCCCGCCGTCGTCACCGTCCCGGCCGCTCTCGTCTCCGACGACCCCGCGCTCGCGCTGACCCGGCCCGAGCTCGCGGCCGCGCTCGGCGACTTCACCAAGCTGACCGCCGGGATCCGCGCTTCGTTTGGCCCGACCGGCGTCCGCGTGGACAGCGTCGTCGCCGGCTCCCTGTTCGCCCGCGCCGGCCTCCGGGCCGGCGACGTGATCACCGCCGTCGATGGCCAGCCGCTCCGCACCCTCGACGACGCGGCCGATCTCTACGCGCGCGCAGCGAGCGCCCGGAACCTCACGATTTCCATGCAGCGCTCGGGCAAGCCGGCGTCGCTCCACGTGACGATCAAGTAGCGCCTGGCGTACGATGCCCCGGTGGGAGCGGTCCGGTTAGACCTGCGGCTTGGCAGCCATTCCGAGTGGATCAAGATCTTCGATCCACGGGACTGGACGATCTTCGTCCCGTGCACGGAGGACGTCGAGAACGGCGCGTCCCTCCGCCTCGACCTGGATGTCGGCGGCTGGCTCGTCACCCTCCGCGGCACCGTCGTCGGTACCCGCAGGGACCCGGCCGGCGTGGTCGTCGCGCTCGGCGGCTCGGAGCGCGACAAGATCAATTACCTCAACGGCTACGTGCGCGGCGGCCTGCTCGACCTCCGCAAGAAGCGCCGCCTGCCGATCCGCCTGTCCGTGACGTACGGCGCCGTCGAGGGTCCCGCCACCACGTTCACGAAGGACATCAACGAGGAGGGCCTCTTCCTCTTCACCGAGAACCCGCTCCCCGAGACGTCGCAGATCCACATGCTCGTCACGGTGCCCGGCCACGCGCAGCCGCTCTCGCTCGTCGGCAAGGTGTCGCACACCATCATCTCAGAGGACGAGGAGCCGCCCGGCATGGGCGTCGTGTTCGAGATGGACGCCGCCCAGCGCGAGGCCGTCATCGCGATCATCGAGAAGCTCGAGAGCCAGCTGCGCGACGGCGACCATCCCGAACACGCGGACTGACGGGCCCGCCGCGCGGGTCCGTTCGCCCCGTCCCGGCAAGCCCGGCTCGCCGCGCTGACCGGCCGCGCCGGGAAGTTGCCTGCGCGCGCGCGGAGTGGCAGGTTGAGCTGTGAGTCGTCGACGGCCCGCGGCCGCCGCGTCGGTGACGTGGCGCGACGGCGTGCACCTGACGGGCACGCCGATCTGGTGCGACGCGCGCCGCCGTCGGGACGTCTGCTTCGTGTCGTCGGCGGATCGCGTCGGCCGCGCCGGCCACGGGCAGCTCATCGGCACCGCCGCGACGCTCGCGCTCGTCGGCGTCCGCGGCGATGGCCACCTGTCCGTGCCGCTCCGCCGCCGGTTCACCCTCGGCACGCTGCGGCTCGAGCTCGTCCCGAGCGGCCGCGGGCTCGGCGCCGCCGCGCTCCTCGTCGACAACAACGGCCGCACCGTGCTCTACGCCGGCGCGGTCCGCGGCGACGGCCCCGAGCCGAGCGAGGTCCGCGCGTGCGATGCCGTCGTGGTCGCGGCGCCCTTCGGCGAGCCGCACCACGTGTTCCCGCGCGTCGCCGCCGTCGCCGCCGACGTCGCGACCTGGGTGCGCGCCCGGTATGCCGCCGGCGAGCGCGCCGTCCTCGTCACCGACACCGTCCTCGACGCGCTCGAGGTCTGTGCGGAGCTGACCGCGCTCGGCATCGGCTGTGCCGCCACCCGCGTCGTGCGCGAGGCAGCGGCCCACGCGAGCCTGCCCACGCCGCTCGTCCCGCGGCTGGCCACCGCGCTCGTCCGCGTCGATGGCGACCGCGCCACGCCCGCCGAGCTCGGCCCCCGCCCCGTCGCCGCGCTCGTGTCCGGCCGCGCCCTGGACGCGAAGTCCGGCTTCGCGTGGGCGTCCGCCGCCGGCCACGCCGAGCTTCTCCGCTGGATCGACGCGACCTCCGCGCGCGAGGTCTTCGTCACCGGCGCGTGCGCCGACGCGATCGTCGCCGCCGTCGGGCCGCGGGCCCGCGCGCTCGGCCCGCCGCGCCAGATGGCTCTGTTCGAGGCGTCGTGAGCGCCCCGGGCGACGCCCGCCGCGTCCGCGTCGCGAACGGGCGGGACGGCGGCTGGTGGTGGCGCCTCCCCGTCCTCGCCGTGCTGTGGCTCGCGCTCGCGCTGCCGATCGTGGCCGGCCTCGTCGCCGGTGCCACGCTGCGCCGCTGGGCGAAGGACCTCCCCGAGGTCCCCGATCTCGACTCGTGGCGTGGGACCGCGCCGCAGTCATCCGTGGTGCTGGCCGCCGACGGCAGCCACCTCGCCGAGCTGCCGTTTCGTGACGGCGCCGTGTTCGGCCACCGCACGCTCGCGCCCCTCGCGCAGATGCCAAAGGCCCTCGTCGATGCCGTGCTCGCCGCGGAGGACGTCCGCTTCGCCGCGCACCACGGCGTCGACTACCCGGCCATCGCGCGCGCCGCGTACCTGAACTACAAGGCCGGCCGCGTCGTCGAGGGCGCGTCGACGATCACGCAGCAGGTCGCGCGCAACCTCTTGCCGAAGGACATCGGCACCGAGCGCACGCCGCGACGCAAGGTCCGCGAGGCGCTGCTCGCGCGCGCGATCGAGCGCCGCTGGAGCAAGCACGACATCCTCGAGACGTACCTCGGCTTCGTGTACCTCGGCGAGGGCGCGTACGGCATGACGGCCGCCGCGCACGCGTACTTCGACCGCCCCGTCGAGGCGCTGGATCTCCCCGAGGCTGCGCTCCTCGCCGGCCTCATCCAGGCGCCCGGCCGCCTCGATCCGTTCCGTCACCCCGAGGCCGCGCGCGGCCGCCGCGACGAGATCCTCGCCCGCATGCGGCGCGCGAAGCTCATCGACGAGCCCACGCGCGCCGCCGCCGCCGCCGCGCCGATCGCGCTCCGCCGCCCGCCCCCGAGCTACGGCACGCGCGTGCCCTGGTACACCGAGGAGGCGCGGGCGCTGCTCGGCGCGGCGATCCCCGACGAGGTCGCGCGCGGCGCGCTCACGATCGACACGGCCGCCCTGCCCGCGCTCGGCACGCAGCTGCAGCGCGACGCGGCCGCGCAGGCGGACCGCTGGAAGCAAGAGACGCTGACGCCGGAGATCGCCGCGCTCGTGTGGGACCACCGCACGGGCTACATCGAGGCGCTCGTCGGTGGGCGCGCGTGGGGCCCGCGCAACGTGTTCGACCGGCTCCTCGCGAGCTGCCGCCAGCCGGGCTCGGCGTGGAAGGCGCTGACGTACGGCGCGGCCCTCGAGCAGGGCGCGATCACGCCGGGCACCGCGCTCCGCGACGCGCCGATCGCCGAGTACGACGAGGTCACGAACACGCACTGGAAGCCGAAATCGGGCACGAAGTTCCGCGGCGTCGTGCTCGCGGAGGACGCGTTCGCGAGCTCGCTCAACGCGCCGGCGATCGACGTGTTCGACCGCGTCGGGCCGCAGCCGGTCATCGGGCTCGCGCGGCGGCTCGGCATCACGACGCCGATCAGCGACCTGCGGCCGATGGCGCTCGGCGCGTCATGCGTCAAGCCGATCGAGCTCGCGCGCGCGTACGCCACCATCGCGCGCCGCGGCTGGGCCATCGCGCCGCGGTTCGTCGTGCGCGTTCGCCGCGGGGAGGCCGACCTGTTCGACGTGGCGGTCCCCGAGGATCCGGAGCTCGACGCCGCCCGCCGCCTCGACCGCATCGCCGCCACCGCCGGCGACGAGCCCGACGCGCGCATCG
This sequence comes from Deltaproteobacteria bacterium, assembly GCA_025353585.1. GTDB lineage: Bacteria > Myxococcota_A > Polyangia > Haliangiales > Haliangiaceae > JABFXX01. The sequence continues at coordinate 28,496 of JANXOM010000103.1, read as the reverse complement.
GCGCCACCGGCGGCCGACTCCTCGACGAGCGCACCGCGTTCCAGCTGCAGGCCATGATGGCGGCGGTGGTCCAGCGCGGCACGGCGGCGGCGGCCAGCGCGCTCGGGCGACCGGCGGCGGGCAAGACCGGCACGACCAACGACAACACCGACGCCTGGTTCGTGGGCTACACGGGGCGCGCGCTGGCCGCGGTCTGGATCGGCTTCGACGACCCCTCGGCGAAGCTCGGCCGCGAGGGCGACGGCGCCCACGCCGCGCTCCCGCTGTGGCTCCGCGCGATCCACGAGGCGGAGGGGGACCGTCCGCGGGTCCCGGTGCCCGGCGCGCCACCCGCGGGCATGCAGGAGGTCGCCATCGACCGCGAGACGGGCCTCGTGGCGGCACCTGGGGCAAGTGGCCTCGCCGTGTGGTTCCGGGCGGGCACGGCCCCGACGGAAGTCTCGGGCCAACCTGGCACCTCACCGACGGATTTCGGCCGAACCGCCCGCGAGTTCTGACCTAGTGCTATGGTGCAGCCGTGTTCGGAATCGGCGGCAGCGAGATCCTCGTGATCTTGATCGTAGCGCTGCTCTTCCTCGGCCCGGACAAGCTGCCGGACGCGGCGAAGCAGATCAGCAAGGGTATCCGCGACCTCAAGCGGGGCTCGCGCGAGATCCAGCAGACGATCGAGAACGACGAGACGATCGGCGGCGCCATCCGCGATCTGAAGAGCGCGCTGCGCGGCGAGGACCCGGCGCCTCCGCGGGCGAAGCCCAAGAAGATCGCGAAGAAGGTCGAGGCCATCGAGATGGAGGCGGAGGAGCCGGTCGACGACATCCCGCCCGAGGCGCTGGGTGCGGCGCCGGCGGTCGAGGCCCAGCTGTCGCTCGGGTTGCCGGCGACGGACCCGGTCGCCGCGACCGTCAAGCTGTCGCCCGTCGCGGGCGAGGAAGACCCCGACCACAAGGAAGGCGAGCACGACCGCGCGGAGCTCGCGGCGCTGATTCGCCCGGCGAGCGGCACGATCGCAAAGACGGCGCCGACGCCGGCCATGACGACCGAGGTCCCCGCGGCCGCTGCGACCGAGCCGAAGCATGGCTAAGCCGGCGGCGCGGCCGTCCACCGAGGACGAGCCCGAGGATCCCGAGATCGAGCTCGAGGGCGGCCGCATGCCGTTCATGTCGCACCTCGCCGAGCTGCGAGATCGCGTCATGTACGCCGCGATCTTCTTCATGGTCGCGTTCGTCGTCTGCTGGATCTTCGCTGACGATATCTTCACGTGGCTCAAGGCTCCGCTGATCGACGTCTGGAAAGCGCATCAGGACAAGCTCGGCACGGATCCGCACCTCGCGTTCGGCCGCCTCACCGAGCCGTTCTGGGTCGACATGTCGATCGGCATGTGGGCGGCGATCTTCGTCAGCTCGCCGTTCATCTTCTTCCAGCTGTGGCGGTTCATCGCGCCCGGCCTCTACAAGCGCGAACGCCGCATGGTGATCTGGTTCGCCCTCGTGTCGGCGGCCATGTTCTGCGCCGGCGCCGCGTTCTGTTACTACTTCGTCCTGGGGAACTTGTACGGCTTCCTCATCGGCTACGGCAGTCACGATCTGCAGCCGATGATCATGATGTCGGACTACCTCGATCTGACGCGCGACATGATGCTCGCGTTCGGCGCCGTCTTCGAGCTGCCGCTGCTCATCTACTTCCTCGCGCTCATCGGCCTCGTCACGCACCGCGGCCTGTGGAAGTTCAACCGCTGGTTCATCGTGCTCGCGTTCATCATCGGCGCGATCCTCACGCCGTCGCCCGACGCCGTGTCGCAGATCATGATGGCGATGCCGATGGTGATCCTCTACAACGTGTCGATCCTGTTCGCCTGGCGCATCACGGTGAAGCGCGAGCGCAAGGCGGCGGCGGAGCAGGCCAAGATCGACGCGGCCAACCCGCCAAAGCAGCCGAAGCGCCGCGTGATCATCGTCGACGACGACGGCGAAGAGCACGACGAAGAGTGAGTGCTCCCGGGCGCCCGCAGGCGCGCGTCAGCTGTCCCAGCGGTCCCAGGGGACGCGCTTGAACCAGCCGTAGGCGATGCCGCCGCCGACCAGGCCCCAGATCACGAACGCCAGGATCATGGCATTGTGCTTCGCGCCGCGCTTGTCGTCGAGCTGACGCGCCCGGAACGCGTCGAGGGCGTCGTACTCGTCCTGCGCCGTCACGCTCGCTTGCTTCGCGTCCACGGTCGCGTCGATCGCCTGGTACGCGTCCTGCTCGCGCGACGACGAGATCAGGTGCGCCGGCACGAAGCCGAGCAGGATCGCGAGGAGGACGCCGACCGCGAAGCGGTTGCCCTCGTCGCCGAGGAAGCCAAGGCGGCTCGGCGGGCGCACGACCGCCACGGGCTTGCGGAGCTGGGTCGCGGGCGGGATCGAGCGCGTCGAGCTGCGGCCGACCAGCGGCGGCGCGGCGACGACCTCCGTGGCCGGCGGCGTGGAGACGCGTCGACGCGCGCGGTGCTCGAGCTCGTCGGCGGCGATCTCGACGGGGCGATCGTCGTCGTCAGCGTCGGGCGGGCGGAACGGGTCCACCGGCGCGAGCGGGATGTCGGGGCTGGCGCTGTCGAACGGATTGTCGAGCTCGACCGGGACGTCGCGCGGGCGCGGCGCCTTCGCGGGTGCCGCCACGGCCGCCGGCGGCCCGAACGACCCGCCGCTCGTCGGCATCTTCGCGCCGGCGTGGCCGTCGTGCCCGTCGAGCGAGGCGAGCGAGTACTGGTCGGCGCCGCCGCCGAGCGCCCCGAGGTCGGCGACCGGGATCGACGACCCGGAGAAGGCGGCGGACAGGCCGCTCTGGTAGACGCCCGCCGGCGGGGTCGTCGTGCGCGCGAGCGTCGGGACCGCGATGGGCGGCGGGATCGACTGACCGGGCGCCTGCGTGGCGCCCTCGAGCGAGCAGCGGCCGCCGATGAGCTGGATGTCCTTGACGTACGCATCGCCCGTCGCCTGATCGACGTTCGCCTTCACGCGGAAGCGTCCGCGCGCGAGGCGGCTGCGCAGATCTTCGAGTGGCAGGCCGTAGCGTGCCGACATCGCCTCGGCGAGCTTGTCGAGACCCTCGTCCCCTGGCTCGTTGGAACCTACGACGTAGACGTCGAACACCCGCTGTGAATCATCGCACACAACGGGCGACCCGCAGGAGGCCGACCTCGCCGACGCTTATCTAATTCTCGTCGGTCGGCGGCGGGACGCGGGCCGAGGCCTCGCTGAAGCCGTCACGAGCGCGCGCGTTGTCGGGGTCGAGCTGCAGGGCCTTCTTGAAGTTCGCGACGGCCTGGGCGCTGTTGCCCGAGTTCATGTACGCCTCGCCGAGCAGCGTGAACACGCGCGAGCTTTTCGGCGCGAGCCGGGCCGCCTGGTTCAGGTGCGCGATGGCGTCGCCAAAGAGTCCCTGCCGGAGCGCGATCTCGCCGAGCCCGGTGATGGCCGTGATGTTCTTCGGATCGAGCTCGGTGGCGCGCTTGAAGCTCGCCGCCGCGGCCGCGGTATCACCGCTGCCGAACTGCTGCGAGCCGAGGTTCGCGTAGAACTCCGCCTTCTTGTCGCCGGGCGCGTCGGAGGGCGCGTCGGCCGGCGCGTACGGATCGACGGGGCCATCGGCGCCGCTGATGCCGCGGCCGGCGCCGCTGCCCTTGCCCGGCGGCGGGGCGGTGATGGGGCCGCCGAGCCCGAGCGGGCGGCGGCCGGCCGGGTCGTCATCGACCGTCGGGACGCGGCCGGTCGGCGTCACGGCGGGCGTGGTGCCCGTCGGGCGATGCGCGGGACCGCCGGTGGGCGCGATGGCGACGGGACCCGTCGGCGTCACGGGCACGGGCGCGATGGGCGTGACCGGCACGGGCGCGACGGCCACGGCCGCCGCCGCATCCGGGACGATCGCGGCGGGCTCGATGACCGTGCTCGGCGCGGCATCGACGGGCGCCACGACCGCGACCGGCGCGGGCGTGGGCGGTGAGGCGGGCTTGTCGGCGCTGCTGCCTCCGCCGAGCGTGAACGCGAGGGCGGTGCCCGTGAGCAGAACCGCGCCGATCGCCGCGTACAGGCCGATGCGGCGCCTGGGCGTCTCGGCGTACTCGAGGTCGGTGACGCTCGGCGAGATCGTCTTGCGCGCCCGCTGCACGCGCGAGCTGTCCGGCTCCTCGTCGTGCGAGCCGTCGCCGCTGTCGAACCAGACCTGCGACTCGGTCAGCGGGTCCTTCGTCGGCGGTCGCTTGCGCGTCGTGCTGTGCGAGCTCTCCGGGTCATCGGTGGGGCGCCGCGTGCGCGCGGTCGTCTGCGCGATCGGCCGAGACGTGCGCGCGCTCGGCTCGGCGGTCGAGCGGCGCGGGCGCGGAACCGCGTCTTCGATGGTCCCGGCGACCGGGGCCTGCGTGTCGTCGTCGCCCGCATCGCGGTCGAGCTCGCGGCGCGCGGCCGGCACGATCGGCACGCCGATCTTGGGCGTCCCCGTGCGCTTGCGCGGCTCCATCGCGGGCAGCTGCGCCGTCATCGCGGGCGACAGCGGAACCGGATCGATCGCCGGGCGCCCGAGCTGCGTCTGGACCATCGGGTTCGGGGCGGGCGGCGCCGCGGGCGCGGACTCGACCTTGGCCACCGCCGCCGGGACCGCCGGCGTCCCGAGCTGCGTCGCCTTGCCGTCGAACGGCTTCACCGGTACCGGCGCGGGTACAGCTCCTGCGGGCGGCGGCGACACGACCGGGGCCGACGCCGGCGCGACCGGCGTGGCCGCCGCGACCGGCCCGCTGCCGTCCTGCATGCCGAGCTTCGCCATCACGCGCGACACGCTGGGCGGCGGGATGCTCTCGCGGCGGCGCGCGATCTCGTCCTCCATCACCTCGCCCGTCTCGAGCCCGCGGCGGAGCGCCTCCACCATGCGCGTCATCGTGGCGAAGCGGTTCGCCGGATCCTTGGCCAGCATCCGCGCGACGCCGGACTCCATCCACAGCGGCACGCCGGGCCGGCGCGTCGGCAGCGGCGCCGGCGCTTCGGAGACCTGCTTCGTGAGGATGTCGAACACGCGCGTGCCCGAGAACGGCGGCGCGCCGGTCAGCATCTCGTAGGCCACGCAGCCGAGCTGATAGATGTCCGCGCGCAGATCGATCCGATCGCCCCGCGCCTGCTCGGGCGACATGTAGCGCGGGTCGCCGAACGTCATGCCGAGGCTAGTCGACGCCGCCTGCGCGTCCGTCTCGACAAGCTTCGCGAGCCCGAAGTCGAGCAGCTTGACGAAGTTCGCCTTGCCGCGCCGGACCGCGAGGTAGATGTTCCGCGGGCGCAGATCGCGGTGCACGTACCCGATGGCGTGCGCCTCCATCAGCGCCTCGCCGACCTGAATCAGGATGTCGGCGGTCCGCTCGACGGACAGCGTCTTCTCGCGCGCGAGGATCCCGTCGAGGGTCTCGCCCTCGAGGAGCTCCATCGCCATGTACAGGCGGCCGTCATGGGTGCGCCCGAAGTCGTGGATCTCGACGATGTGCTCGTTGTCGATCTCGGCGACGGTGGTCGCCTCGCGGCGGAAGCGCTCGACAGCGAGGTCGTCGCGCGAGAGCTCGTTGTGGAGCACCTTGATCGCGACGCGGCGCCGGAGCGTCACGTGCTCGGCCTTGTAGATCACGCCGCTCGCGCCGGTGCCGAGCTGCTCCTGCACGAGGAAGCGCTCGCCGAGCACCCGCCCGAGGAGCGGATCTTCGACGACGTCGCGCATCTTGGGCCGGCCGCAGTGCGGGCAATAGAGCGCGTTGTCCTGGTAGCTGTGCTTGCAGCCAGCGCAGGTGATCGAAGCCGGAGTCGTCATCTTGGGCAGGCGGGGTGAGCTTTGCATGGCCGCTGGGTGACGGACGGCCGAGCCGTGATGGTAGCGCATGCCCCCGCCGATGACAGGCGGCATTTGGCGGCTTAACGCTGCATGACTGCGGGGATAACTTGTCCAGCGGACCCGCGCGGCGTGCGGTGAATCTCGTCGGCGCGGAACGCCGACAAGATCGCGATCAACAGCTCCTCACTTGAGCTTGCGGAGCGCTTCGACCAGCTCGGCTTCGGTCAAGACGCCCTTGGCGACGAGGACGTTCACGAGCGCGGTCAGCTTCAGCTCCGTCTCCCGGTCGTCGGGCGGCCGGAGGGCGCTGATCGGGATCTGGGCCGTGACGGAGATCTCGTCGCCGTCGGCGGAGAGCGGGATGACCTTCGCCTTGCCGGTCACGAACATCGTCCCGCGGTGAACGACGGCGGTGCTGATCTGCCGGTACTTCTTGTCGAGGAGCTCGTCGATCGCGGACAGCGGCAGGACGGCGATCTCGATCTCGCAGTGGGTCAGGTTCTCGATCTCGGCGACGGCGGCGGTGTCCGTGGGGTCTGCCATGGCGAGGCGCAGGACGCGGCTGGCCCCGTCGTGGGAGAGGGCGAGCGGCAGGACGCGGCGGCGAGCGCAGACGTCGCGCGCGAGGACGCGCAGGGCCTCGGGATCCACCTGGATATCGGCGGGATCGAGGAGCGGGACGCGCGTCTGCTTGCGCAGCGCACCGACGAGGGCGACCTCGTCGACCCCGAGGTCACGGACGAGGACGACGACCAGCGGGAGCTTGCGCTCGTCGGCCATCCGCCCGGCCTTCGACGCCTGCGCCTTGGTGACGAGGCCGGCTTCGATCGCGATCTCTGCGAGGGTTTTCGGCACGAAGTTTGGGTCGACGTCGCTGGTGCACCCGACAAGATTCGAACCTGTGACCTTTGGCTTCGGAGGCCAACGCTCTATCCAGCTGAGCTACGGGTGCGTGCGCCTTGTGTGTACCGACTCTCGCTGACCGATACAAGCGGCGCGTCAGCCCCCTTTGCTAGGGTCTGCGCGCGATGGCAATCGATTTCGTCCTGGGCGTTGCCTGCGAGCCCAAGAAGCGCCTCGGCGTGGAGCACCTGGTCAACCTGCACCGGACCCGGCTGATCGCCCGCTCCGCGCTGGCCCACATGCGCGCCGAGGGCGAGACCCGGCCCCCCGAGGACATCGAGGTCCAGCTGACGACGCGCAAGCCCGAGGGCGACTCGGCGCGCGGCGTGACCCTCGCGGACATGCTCGCCGAGGCGGCCCCGCTCGACGAGGTGGCCCCCCTCTGCGCCGCGTGCCCAGCCGGGTTCCAGACGGAGTTCTTGTGCCACCGGCGGATCCGGTACCCGATCAGCGAGGCGATGGAGGTCTGGCTGATGGGCCGGCTCCCGGAGCGGCTCGGCTGCACGGCCGGAGCGTTGATGGTCCGCGGCCTCGGCGAGTTCGGCTGGGACGGCGAGCCGGCGGCCAAGCTGCGGGCCGCGGGGGAGACCTACTTCGAGAGCCGGGTGGCGTTCGGCATCCGGTGGCAGGGCGACGACGGCAATCTCGACGGTGCGGGCCTGTCCCGCGCCGGCAGTGCCGCCGAAGGGCGGAGCGGTGTGATCGATGTGTCCAGCGACCAGCTGTTCCAGATGATGTTCATGGTGGGGCACCTCGCGCCGACGCACTCGCTGATGCTCGCGCTGTTCCTCGGCGTCATCCCGCACGACATCTCGCTGCACGATCTGAAGGAGGGCGACGGCCGGACGCGCGCGCTCGCGTCGGCGTTCATTCCCGAGCACGACGACCCGGACGTGGAGCAGCTCGCGAGCTTCCTGCGCACGCTCGCGCTGGCGGCGCGGCTCGACATGCCGATCCTGATCGACGGCTGATCGGCGTACATTCCGCGCCATGCGAAAGCGCCTGGCGGTGGTGGTGTTGCTCCTCGCGGGTCCCCCGGCCGCCGCGCTCGCCGACCCGCTCGCCAGCGAGAAAATCCGCGGCGACGTCCTCGTCGGCGGCGGCCAGGCGCTCTACTCGTCGGCGGCCGCGGCCCAGACGCACGCGGGCGATGCGCTCTCCAGGAACGATCCGGTCGCCCTGCGCGTCGTCGCCGACCACGGCGACACGGTGGAGATCGAGACGGTGCGGGTCGAGGACTGCGTCGACAGTCGCCAGACCCCGTACAAGCTGACCGTCTTCGCGGCGCGCGCGGTGCTGATCCCGCGGACCAGCGGCGCGGTCGGCAAGGTCTACCCCGACGGCACGGCCGTGCAGATCGACGTGGGCGCGCCCGTCGTCCGCGCCCCGCTCGCCTGGCGCGACGAGATGTTCGCCGCCACCGACGTGGCGCCCATCGCGAGCCAGCTCGCCTACGGGACGCCGGCCGGCGGCAAGCCGCGCGCGCTGCCGGCGCCAGCGGGGGAGGAGCTCGTGTGCGACCCGGAGCCGCAGACGCGCACGGCGTGGCACGCGGCGCAGCAGCGCAAGAGCGCCGCCCGCGCCGAGGAGCAGCAGCGCGCGCGCGAGGCCGAACGCGCGAAGCATTCAAAGCCCGCGCCGAAGCCGGCCACCACCGATCGGGAGCGGCAGCTCGACGAGGCGCTGACGATGGCGGAGATGCTCACCGGCGACAGTGACAGTGGCGACTACGCGAGCGGGGCCCTCGACACCTACGTACCGCGCTGCGGGGTCGCCGACCCGAGCCGGGCATGGAACGCGCCGGCGGGCGCGGCCAAGGCGCCGCTACCGACGGTCGGCGGCCGGGCGATTCCGTGGCCCTGGCGCGAGGCGCGCGACTCCCACGTGTACGAGGCGGGGACCGAGGTCCGCGCCGACCTCGGCCTGACGTGCGGTCACCTGCGGCTGGTCGTCCCGCGCGCCGGCGTGACGCGAACCAGCGGTGGCGCGAGCCTCGGCATGGGCGGCAACCCGCACGTGTGGAAGCCGAAGCCGGGGCGCGTCGTGTGGGCCGATGGCCGGCCGGCGGGGACCTACAGCGGCGCGGAGCGCTACACCGACGACCAGGTCGAGGTGACGGGGGACCTCGTATGCGTCCGCGTCGGCGGGATCGCGGAGAAGGTGTGTCACCACCTCGCGGATATGGAGCACTAGACGCGCGCTAGACTCGCGGCGTGACGAACGCTGCCCTCGCTCCCTGGACCGGCCCGCACGGCGGGTTCCCTCGCTTCGATCAGATCCAGCCCGGCGAGCTCGGCGCCGCGCTCCGCACTGGCATGGACGGCTACCGCGCCGACCTCGCCGCGATCACGGCGAACACCGACCCGGCGAGCTTCGTCAACACGATCCTCGCCCTCGAGGTGTGCGGGCGCCCGTTCGGCCGCGCGGCGGCGCTGTTCGGCGTCTACACGTCGACGATGAACGACAAGGCGATGCAGGCGCTCGAGGCCGAGATGGCGCCCGTCCTCTCCGCGTTCGGCGACGAGATCACGCAGAACGAGGCGCTGTTCGCGCGCATCGCGGCCGTGCACGAGGTCCGCGCGGGCCTCGCCCCGGCGGAGCGCCGGCTGATCGAGACGGTCTACACGGGCTTCGCACGGCGCGGCGCGGCCCTCGGCGCGGCGGCCAAGACGCGGATGACGGCGATCAACGCCCGCCTCGCCACGCTCTACACGCAGTTCTCGCAGAACATCCTCGCCGACGAGGAGAGCCAGGCGCTCGTGCTCCACGCCGAGGCCGAGCTCGCGGGCATCCCGGCGAGCCTGCGCGACGCCGCCGCCGCCGATGCCGCCGCGAAGAGCCTGCCCGCGCCGGCGTGGCGCTTCGCGAACACGCGCTCCGTGATGGAGCCGCTGCTCACGCTCGCCGCGACGCGAGGCGTGCGCGAGGCGGCGTGGCGCATGTTCACCACGCGCGGCGAGCACGCGGGCGCGCAGGACAACCGCCCCGTCATCACCGAGATCCTCGCGCTCCGCGCCGAGCGCGCCGAGCTCCTCGGGTTCGCGAGCCACGCGCACTGGATCCTCGACGACAACATGGCCCGCACGCCGGACGCGGCCATGGCGCTCATGCGCAAGGTCTGGACGGCCGCGTCCGCGCGCGTCCGCGAGGAGGTCGCCGCGATGCAGGCGCTCGCGCCCGCGCCGATCGCGCCGTGGGACTACCGCTTCTACGCCGAGAAGGTGCGCAAGGCGCGCTACGACCTCGACCAGGACGAGGTCAAGCCGTACCTGCAGCTCGACAAGCTGCGCGAGGCGATGTTCTGGATGGCGGACCAGCTCTACGGGCTCGCGTTCACGCGCGTCACGGACGTGCCGGTGGTCCACCCCGACGTCACGGTCTACGCGGTCGGCCGCGGCGGCGCCCACGCGGGGCTCTGGTACTTCGATCCCTACGCGCGCGACGGCAAGCAATCGGGCGCGTGGATGAGCGAGTACCGCACGCAGGAGAGCTGGCCGGGCGGAACCGCGATCGCGCCGATCGTCTCGAATAACGCGAACTTCGTGAAGGGCGCGCCCGGCGAGCCCGTCCTGATCTCGTGGGACGACGCGGTCACGATGTTCCACGAGTTCGGCCACGCGCTGCACGGCCTCGTGTCGCGCGTGGCGTACGCGACGCTCGCGGGGACGAACGTCAAGCGCGACTTCGTGGAGTTCCCGAGCCAGCTGCACGAGCACTGGCTGGCGACGCCGGAGATCCTCGAGCGCTACGCGGTGCACTACCAGACGGGCGCGGCGATCCCGCCGGCGCTCCTGGCGAAGATCGAGACGGCGAAGCACTACGGCTCGGGCTTCAAGACGGTGGAGTACCTGTCGGCGGCGATCTACGACCTCGCCATCCACGTGGTGCCGGCGGCCGAGGCCGGCGCGATCGATCCGCTGGCGTTCGAGGCGGCCACGATGCGCGAGCTCGCCTGCCCGCCGGAGATCGTGATGCGCCACCGGCCGACGCAGTTCGCCCACATCTTCTCGGGCGACGGCTACTCCGCCGGTTACTACAGCTACATCTGGGCCGACACGCTCACCGCCGACGCCGCCGAGGCGTTCGCCGAGACGGGCACGTTCTACGACCGCGCGACGGCCGAGCGGCTGCACACCGCGATCATGGCCGTCGGCAACTCCGTCTCGCCCGAGGCCGCCTTCCGCGCCTTCCGCGGCCGCGACGTCGACACCAACGCCCTCATGCGCGACCGCGGCTTCCCCGTCGCCTGACCTGGCGTCCGGTATCCGGCCTGACAGGGGCCTGGCCCCATTGTTAGGGGCCTGGCCCCATTGTTAGTGATGTGCGTTCATTGGCCGATGAACAGGTTGTCAGTCGGAGTGATGCTCGGTGTTGCGGCGTGCGGGTCGAGCGCCAGCGAGCCGATGACGGCGCCGCCGGTCGGGGCGGTCGCGTCGGTCGCGCTCGGCGTGGCGACGGACGCGAGCGGCACGCGTTACACGATCCCGAACACGCTCGTCGCGCTGGAGAGTCCGGCGCTCGGACAGCCGCTGGGGCTGCCGACGAGCGGCCGCGGCCAGATCGCGCTCGACGTTCACGTCACGGGCACGGACCTCCGGACGGCGGAGGGCGCGATCAGCCTCGGCTGCCCGGCCGGCTGCGTCCTCGGCGACGACAGGGCGAACCTCCACATCAGCCAGAGCCGAGGCCGCGCGATGTTCGCCCCCGATGGCCTCGCGTTCGGGCACCTCACCATCGACCACTTCGCGGCCAAGGTCACGGTCGCTCGTGGCCGCGCCGACCTCGCGAGCTTCGAGTGGACATCGCCGGACGTCGAGCTCCTCGTGTCAGGCGGCGTGACGTTGGCGGCGGCGCTCAACAAGAGCCAGCTCGATATCTGCGTTCGCTTCAAGCCAAGCGAGGCGCTGCGCGTCCGCGACCCGAAGACGTACGCGCTCCTCTCGCTCACCGGCGCGCCGCTCGACACCGACGGTCGCTACGACATCCGCATCGAGGGCCCGCTCGGCGATCCGAAGCGCCTCGGGCGCGTCTGCGGCGGCGCCACCGAGCCGCCGCCCGCGCCGCTGGACACCGCCGCGACGCCCACGCCCACGCCCACGCCCACGCCCGTCCCGGAGCCCGACGCCGGCGCGGACGAGGTCTCGCAGAGGACCGCCGCACGTCTCGACGCCGGGATCCACGCGACCGGCCCGACCACGTTCGACGTGCGCCGCGATCTGGTCGATCTTCTCGGGACCACCGTCATGACGCACGGCGTGCGCATCGTCCCCGCCGTGCGCGATGGCAAGCCAGCCGGATTCAAGCTCTACGCCATTCACGAGGGGTCGATCTACCAGCGCCTCGGGATGCAGAACGGCGATACGCTGGAGGCGGCCGACGGGCGGACGCTCGCCACGCCGGACGATGCGCTCGCCGCGTACGCCGCGCTCACGAAGGCCACGCGTGGCCAGACGATCGTCCTCACCGGCACGCGCCGCGGCGAGCCGCTGACGCTCACGTATCACATGCGCTAGCCCGCCTCGTTGGAGGGACCAACCGCCAAGCCGCCGCGGCCTCGGCGGTTCATCCGGGACGGGCCCCGTCATTTGCGCGCCTTCGGGCGCGGGTCTAGTGTGCCGGCATGCACCGCAAGGAAGACGCGCTCGAGTATCACTCGCGCGGCCGCAAGGGGAAGATCGAGGTCGTCCCGACGAAGCCTCTCGTCAGCCAGATCGACCTGTCGCTCGCGTACACGCCCGGCGTCGCGGACCCCTGCCTCGCGATCCAGGCCGACGAGGACATGTCGTGGGAGTACACGGCGCGCGGGAACCTCGTCGCCGTCATCTCGAACGGCACCGCCGTCCTCGGGCTCGGCGACATCGGCGCCGCCGCCGGCAAGCCCGTCATGGAGGGCAAGGCCTGCCTCTTCAAGAAGTTCGCCGACATCGACGTCTTCGATCTCGAGATCAACGAGAAGGACCCCGACAAGCTCGTCGAGATCATCGCCTCGCTCGAGCCGACCTTCGGCGGCATCAACCTCGAGGACATCTCCGCGCCGGCCTGCTTCGAGGTCGAGGAGAAGCTCCGCGCGCGCATGCGCATCCCCGTCTTCCACGACGACCAGCACGGCACGGCCATCATCTCCGGCGCCGGCATGCTCAACGCCGTGGAGCTCGCCGAGAAGAAGCTCGACCAGCTGAAGCTCGTGGTGTCGGGCGCCGGCGCGGGCGCGATCGCGTGCGTCGAGTTCTTCATCCAGCTCGGCGTGAAGCGCGAGAACGTCGTCCTCTGCGACAGCAAGGGCGTCCTCCACCGCGGCCGCACCGATCTCAACAAGCACAAGCAGAAGCTCGCGATCCCCGACGACGGCCGCCGCACGCTCGCGGACGCGATGGTCGGCGCCGACATGTTCATGGGCCTCTCCGTCGCGAACACCGTGAAGCCCGAGTGGCTCAAGACGATGGGCCCGCGCCCGATCATCTTCGCCCTCGCGAACCCCGATCCGGAGATCAGCTACCCCGACGCCATCGCCGCGCGCCCCGACGCGCTCGTCGCCACCGGCCGCAGCGACTACCCGAACCAGGTCAACAACGTCCTCGGGTTCCCGTACATCTTCCGCGGCGCGCTCGACTGCCGCGCCACCGGCGTGTCGGAGGCGATGAAGCTCGCCGCCGCCCACGCGCTGTCCGAGCTGACGCGCGAGCCGGTGCCCGACTCCGTGATCATGGCGTACGGCGGCAAGGCGCTGAAGATGGGGCCGGACTACTTCATCCCGAAGCCGTTCGACCCGCGCGTCCTGTGGTGGGTCGCGCCCGCCGTCGCGAAGGCGGCGATGGAGAGCGGCGTGGCGCGGATCCAGTTCGACATCGCGGAGTACCGCGAGAAGCTGATGTCGAAGGGCAGCAACGCCGCGTACTCGATCATGCGCACGATCGGCAAGGAGGCGCGCCGCGAGCCGAAGCGGATCGTGTTCCCGCACGCCGCGAACCCGCGGCTCCTGCGCGCGGTGCAGCAGATCGTCGACGAGGGCATCGCGAAGCCGATCCTCGTCGGGCGGCCGGCCGAGATCGAGAAGCTGTGCGAGGAGCTGTCACTGGATCTGCTCTCCACGGGCGCCGAGATCGTCGACCCGCGCGCGACCCTGAACCAGGCGTACGTCGACCGGCTGTACGACCTGCGCCAGCGCAAGGGCCTCACGCGGTTCGCCGCGCAGTCGCTCGCCCAGAAAAGCGACTACTACGCGGCGCTCATGGTCGACCGCGGCGACGCCGACGGCATGGTCTCGGGCCTGCGCCTCAACTACCCCGACACCGTGCGCCCGCCGCTCGAGATCTTCGGCCTGCAGCCGGGCGCGAAGGTCGCCGTCGGCATGTACATGATGGTCCTGCAGAACAGCGTGAAGTTCTTCGGCGACACGGTGTTCAACATCGATCCCGACGCCGAGACGCTCGCGAACATCACCCTGCAGATGGCGGACAGCGTGCAGAGCTTCGGCGTGGTGCCGCGCATCGCGATGATCAGCTACTCGAACTTCGGCACCGTTCATCACCCCGAGGTGACGAAGATCCGCAAGGCGCTCGAGATCGTGCGCGCGGCGCGGCCGGAGCTCGAGATCGACGGCGAGATGCAGCCGGAGATCGCGCTCGACGCCGAGAAGCGCCAGCAATACTTCCCGTTCTCGCGGCTCACGCGCGCGGCGAACACGCTGGTGTTCTCGTCGCTCGCGGCCGGCAACGCGGCCTATCAGACGCTGAAGGTGCTCGGCGGCGCGGGGGCGATGGGGCCGATCTTGCTCGGCGTGTCGCGGCCGTGCGCGGCGTTGCAGAACAACGTCACCGTCGACGAGATCGTGAACATGACGGCCTACGTCGTGCTGAAGGCGCAGCAGAGCAGCAAGGCCCCGCCGACCGCCTGAGCGACCTGGCGGTCCGCGGGGTAGAATGAACGCGTGGGGCCTGACGACGCGGCGACCGAGATCCTGCCCGGGGCGGCGGCGCCGGCGCGCGTGGTCGAGCCCGCGGCGGCCTCCGCGCCGGCTGCGGCGGGCTCGCTGATCGGCCGCACGCTCGGCAAGTTCGACGTGCTCGAGCAGCTCGGCCGCGGCGGCTCGGGCGACGTCTACCGCGCGGAGCAGACGCAGCTCGGCCGCTCCGCCGTCATCAAGGTGCTGCGCCGCGACGGCCACCTCTCGCCGATCCGGATCGATCGCTTCTTGCGCGAGGCCAAGCTCGCCTCGCGGCTCGACCACCCGTACGCCGCGCACATCTACGCGTTCGGCGCCGAGCCCGACGGCATCCTGTGGATCGCGATGGAGCACGTCCGCGGCGCCACGCTGGACGAGCTGGTGGTCCGACGCGGCCCGATCCCGCCGGCGATCTTCGGCCCGCTGTTCGCGCGGCTCTGCGAGGTCGTGCACACGGCGCACGAGCTCGGCATCGTCCACCGCGACATCAAGG
Source organism: Deltaproteobacteria bacterium (assembly GCA_025353585.1). Classification (GTDB taxonomy): domain Bacteria; phylum Myxococcota_A; class Polyangia; order Haliangiales; family Haliangiaceae; genus JABFXX01. The sequence continues at coordinate 13,317 of JANXOM010000103.1, read as the reverse complement.
GCAGCAACGTGATGGTGATCGAGCGCGCCGGGCAGCTCCTGCCCAAGCTCATCGATCTCGGGATCGCGAAGGGCCTCGCGCTCGAGCCCCCCGCCGCCCGCAGCGTGGACGCCGAGGGCACCCCGGCGCCCGAGATCGTCGACGAGGACGAGCGCCTGACCGAGCACGGCGCCACGCTCGGCTCGCCGCACTACATGTCGCCCGAGCAGTGGACCGATGCGTCGAGCGTCGACGCGCGCGCCGATGTCTACGCGCTCGGCATCCTGGCGTATCGCTGCGTCGCCGGCAGCGTGCCGTTTCGCTTCACGGATCGCGGCACGCTCGTCGACGCGCACCTGCGCCGCCCGCCGCCGCCGCTGCCCGAGCGCGTTCCGGCGCCGCTCGCCGAGGCCGTGCTGCACGCCCTCGAGAAGGATCCGGCCGCGCGCTGGCAGACCGCCCTCGCGTTCGGTAACGCCGTGCAGCGCGCCGTCGGCACGGGCGCCCAGGAGATCGTGCCGATCTTCGATCCGTACACGCGCGACGTGTGGCTGCGCGCGGGGCCGCAGCCGATCGCGGATGCGGTCGCGCACGTGGCCTCGGCGACCACGACCGTCGAGGCGGACGCCGCCGTGCGCGAGCTCGTCGCGATCACGTGCCGCTGGCTCGCCGTGCTCGCGCTGTCGGGGCTGCCGCGCGACGCGGCCGTGCCGCCGGTCCCCGCCGTACGCGAGGGGGCGCGGGGCGTCGTCGGGCGCGACGACGCGGGCCCGTGGCTCGAGCTCGCGCGCGTGGCCGTCGCGGCGACCGGAGAGGGCGGCGTGCCCGGGCTCCTGGCGGCGCTCGCCGGCAGCGAGGACCTCGCCGTGCTCGCGGATCGGCTCGACGACCGCGACCGCGTACGCTCGGCCGCGGCGTTGACCGCCGACGTGGAGGACGCGGCGCTCGCGCTCCGCCCGATCGAGCCCCTGCTCGCGTACCAGCTCGTCGTCGGGCGGCCCGGCGGCGCGGAGAGCTGGCAGGGACCGCGCCGGCGAGACCGCGAGCGCGTGCTCGTGTGGGGCGAGCCGCTCGCCGACGGCGAGGTCGCGCTCCTCGACAGCGCCGGCACGGTCGTCGTGCGCCTCTCGCCGCTCGCGCAGGTGATCGCGCCCTTGCCGAGCGCCGAGCCCGAGCTGTTCCTGCTCTGGCGCAGCGGACGCGGCGTCGCGCGCCTCGTCGCCGCGCCGTGGGGCTTCGAGCGCGATGACGACGCGGCCGGCGAGCGCCTCGCCGCGCTCACGACCGAGGACAGCGACACCGCCCACGACGCGGCCGACGACGTCTCGCCGTATCCAGGCCTCGCCGCGTATCGCACGGCCGACGCGGAGCGGTTCGTCGGCCGCGAGCGCGAGGTCGAGGCGCTCGCGAACCGGCTCATCCGCGCGCCGATGATCGCGGTCCTGGGGCCGAGCGGCGCCGGCAAGTCGAGCTTCATCCACGCCGGCGTCCTGCCGCGACTCGCCGAGCAGTACCGCGTCGTCACGCTGCGGCCGGGGCGCCACCCGATGCACGCGCTCGCGGCCGTCCCCGAGGTGAGCAGCGACTCGCAGGACGACCGCGCGCTCGCCGGCCGGCTGCGGGAGCTCGGGGAGTCGGCGCCCCGCGGGCTCGTCATCGTCATCGACCAGCTCGAGGAGCTCGTCACGCTGTGCGGCGATCCCGCCGAGCGCGCGCGGTTCGCGGACACGCTCGCGGCGGCGGCCGATGCGACCTCGTCGCCCGTGCGCGTGGTGGTGACGCTGCGCGATGACTTCGCCGCCGTCATCGAGTCGGAGGCGGCGTTCCGCGGGAAGTTCGAGGTGTTCGTCCTCGGCACGCCGCTGCCCGAGGCGCTGCGGCGCATCGTCATCGAGCCCGCCCGCCGGGCCGCGGTCGCCGTGGATCCGGCCGTCGTCGACGACATGGTCGCGGAGGTGGCCGGCCGCCCGGCGTCGTTGCCGCTGCTCTCGTTCACGGCCGCGCAGCTGTGGGACGCGCGCGACAAGGTCACGCGGCGCATCACGCGCGAGTCGTACATCGCGCTCGGCGGCGTGGCCGGCGCGCTCTCGACGTACGCCGATCAGATCTACGACTCGCTCGCCCGCCGCGATCAGGCGGTCGTGCGCACGCTGTTCGCGCGGCTCGTCGCCGGGGATGGCACGCGGATCCCGGCGCCGCGTCGCGAGCTCGAGCAGCTCCCCGGCGCGCGCGCCGTCCTCGCCCACCTCGTCGACGCGCGCCTGCTCGTCGTCCGGGAAGACGAGGATCGTGACATCGTCGAGATCGTCCACGAGTGCCTCGCCGAGCGCTGGGACCGGCTCGCGCGGTGGCGCCGCGAGGACGCGACCGATCGCGCGCTCGTCGGCGATGTCCGCGCCGCCGCCCGCCGCTGGCTCGACACGCACCGCCGCCCCGATGCCCTCTGGCGCGGCGAGGCCCTCGCCGAGCTCCGCCGCCTCGTGGCCCGCGACGTCGCGCTGACGGACGACGAGCGCGCCTTCGCCGCCGCCTCCGATCTCGCCGCCCGCCGCGCCCGCCGCCTCCGCCGCGGCGCCGTCATCGCCGCCATGCTGCTCCTCGTCGCGCTCGCCGCCGCGATGGCCGCGCTCAGCCTCCAGGCCCGCGACAGCGCCGACAAGGCCGAGCGCAGCGAAGCGGCGGTCCGCGCCGCCAGCAAGCTCGTCGACGACAGCCTCACGAAGACGCTGGTCACCCAGGGCCGCGTCGAGCTCAACGACGGCCGCGAGCTCCCCGCGCTCGCTTACTTCGCGGCCGCGCTGCGAAGAGGGGCCGACACGCCTGGCCTGCGCTTCATGATCCGCGTGGCGAGCCGCGCGTGGCGCTCCGAGCTCGTGGTGGATCGCAAGGGCACCGTCAGCGGGATGATCCCCACGCCCGATGGTGGGTTCCTCGTCGGGACGCACGCCGGCGCGCTGCGCTGGTACGGCCCCGACGCGGTCGTCACGGCCGAGCTGCCGACCGACATCGGCGACACGTTCATGCTCCGCGTCGATGCGCAACGCCGGGTCCTCGCCATCGGCCACGACGCGATCCTCGTGCTCGACGCCGCGCACCGGCCGCTCGGTCGGTTCAAGGTCACGACCGGCGTGCACTCGGGGGCGCTCGGGCCCGGGGCCGACGAGCTGACCCTCGTCGTCGACGACGGCGTCACGGTGGTCGACTTCACCGGCGCGGCGCGGCGCCACTTCGCCTCCGAGCGCCCCACGCTGGAGGTGGAGCCGATGTTCCTCGCCGGTCACGTCGTGCTCGGCGCGGGCCCCACCGCGATGATCGTCGACCTCACCACGATGACGGCGCGCGAGATCGCGCACGACCTGCACGGGCTGATCGCGGCCGCGCCCGATGGCAGCGCGCTCGCGTATCCGGACAAGGCCGGCGTGATCCACGTGCTCGCCCCCGACGGCACGCCGCGCTTCGTCATCCATCCGCCCGCGACCGGCGGCCTGAGCTTCTCGCTCGACAGCGCCCGCATCGTGTCCGGCACGCCGCACGAGGTCGCGCTCTACGATCGCAAGACCGGCGCGCTGATCGCGACGTACAACATCGATCTCGGCGGCTCCGTGGTCGTGCAGGGCGAGGAGCTGTGGACCGGCTCCGACGACGGCCGCCTCCGCCACTACCACGGCGCCACGCTCGTCGCGTCGCTGCCCACCCACACGACCGCGATCAACTTCCTCGAGCTGTCCGGCACGCTGGTCGCGTCGATCGGCAGCGACTCCACCTTCGCGATCCATCGCGCCGACGACCCGCAGCTCGTGTTCGGGCCCGACCCGTGCGCGAACGTGGGCTCGGCGCCCGCCGGCATCGGCACCGCCTACATGTGCAGCGACGGGCGCACGCGCTACTACGCGGGCGGCCGCGTCGTCGGCGAGACGCCGGCCGAGCACGACATCGCGCTCGTGATCACCGACCCCGTCACCGGCCGCGCCGCGGTCACCGGCGGCAACGGCAGCGATGGCACCGTCGAGGTCTACGATCGCGATGCCCGGCAGATCGGCGCCACGTCCGACGCGACCGGAGGCCACGGCGGCTTGATCGCCTTCGATGGCGACGACCACCTGCTGATCCTCGACTCGCCGGGACCGGGCGCGCTGTGGCGCTGGGCCTACCGCGCCAACACGTGGGAGCGCCTCATCGACGTCGTCAAGGCGAGCTCGATCGGCACCTCCGCCGCCGGCACGCTCGTCGGCTACGCGGACGGCAAGCTCGTCACGTATGTCGGCACGCGTCCCGTACACGAGCTCGAGCTCGGGGAGATGGTCGAGTACCAGGCCGCGACGCAGGGCGGCGCGTGGGTCGCGATCGAGCTCGCGAGCGGCGTGACCGTGATCCTCGACGGCAAGACCAGCGAGGTGGTCCGCCGCCTCGAGGCATCCGACTCCACCGGCTTCGCGCCGATGTTCGACCGCACCGGCGAGCTGCTCCTGCGCACCGCGCGCGGCACCACCACGATCTGGGAGCGCGCGACCGGCGACGACCTCGTGTTCAACCTCGATCTCCTGCACACGCAGGACGGGATCTCGTTCGGCTCGGGCAGCGAGCTCGCGCTCCAGGGCGCGCACATCGGCACGATCGACTTCGGACGCGACACCCGCCCCGCCGCCGACCTCGTCCACGACATCGAGTGCCGCGTCCCGTTCGCCGTCCGTGACGGCAAGCTCCAGCCGACCGCGCCGACGTGCGCCCGGTGATGCGACCGCGTGACTTGCGTCGCAGGTGCACGCCGCATACCCTACGCGAGTGACCGACGACGAGCCTGGAGCGACGACCGAGCAGATCGACCGCCAGACGCCATTCGGCGACCGGGTCCTGCTCGTCATCGATGGCGCGGCCCTGCAGGTGGTCCCGCTCCCCGGCGCGGGCACGCTGACGATCGGCCGCGCGGCCAAGTGTGACATCGTCATCGACTCGGGCTCCGTCTCGCGCCACCACGCGAACCTCCTGGTCGGGTACGACGTCGAGATCGAAGACGAGGGGAGCTCCAACGGCACGTTCGTCGATGGGGCGCGCACCCCGACGAAGGTGAAGGTCCGCCTCGGCATCGGCATGCCGTTCCTGATCGGCGCCGTGACCGTGATGGTGCAGACCCGCACGGCGAGCCGGCGCGAGCTGCCGCCGAAGTCGTCGCAGCTCGCGGCGCTCGAGACCTCCGCCGCGCGCATCGCGGTCGGCCGCCTCAGCGTCCTCATCCTCGGCGAGACGGGCACCGGCAAGAAGAAGTTCGCCGAGCGCATCCACGAGATGTCGCCGCGCCGCACCGGGCCCTTCGTGCGCATCAACTGCGCCGCGATCAGCGAGCCGGTCCTCGAGGCCGAGATCTTTGGCAACGAGGCCGCGGGCAAGGCCGGCGCGATCGAGCACGCCGACAACGGGACCGTGTTCCTGAACGACATCGCCGAGCTGCCGACCAGCCTGCAGCTCAAGCTCCTCCGTGTGATGGAGGACTCCGCCGTCCGGCGCACCGGCTCGGCGCAGGGCCGCCCCGTGGACGTGCGCTTCGTCGCGGCCACGCACAAGGACCTCGCGGCCGAGGTCGACGTGGGTCGCTTCCGCCGGGACCTCTACTTCCGGCTCGCCGGCGCGTCGTTCACGATCCCGCCGCTGCGCGCGCGCAAGGACGAGGTCCTCCCGCTCGCCGAGCAGTTCGTGATGTCGGCGGCCGGCCCGCTCGGCCGCTCGTTCACGCTCACCGATGACGCGAAGGCGTGGCTGTCCGAGCACGAGTGGCCCGGCAACATCCGCGAGCTGCGCAACGCGTGCGAGCGCGCCGTGCTCCTCGCCACCGGCTCCACGATCGAGCGCCAGCACCTCACGCTCGACGACAGACGCGCCGGCAGCGGGCCGCGGATGCGCTCGTCGCCGACGACGCCGCCGCCGGGGATGGCGTCCTCGCACTCGGACATGCCGAGCCAGGTCCGCGCGACCGTCGCCGAGCTGGAGAAGCAGCGGATCCTCGAGGCGCTCGACAAGTGCGCTGGCAACCAGACGCGCGCGGCCGAGCAGCTCGGCATCTCGCGGCGGACGCTGATCAACCGGCTCGACGAGTACGGCATCGCGCGCCCCCGCAAGCGCGAGGAGTAGCGGTGGCTGCACCGAGCGCGGCCGTGCTCGTGGTCCCGGGCTTCGCGGCGCAGTTCGTCGCGGGCGGCGGGCGCGACATCGAGACCGGGCGCTGGCCCGAGGCGGCGGCGCTCGCGGCCGGCACGCACGTCCGGCTCCTCGACGCGGGCAGCGAGGAGGTCGGGCTCGCGATCGCGGACCCCGACAACCAGCGCCTGCGCGTCCTCGCGGTGCCGGCGGACGGCTTCCCGGCGATCGACGGCGCGCTGCTCGGCTGGCGCGTCGAGCGAGCGCTCGCGCTGCGGCGGCAGCTCGGGCTGACCGGGCCGGCCGGGGGGAACCCTGCCGGCTCCGCCGGTAGGGGGGCAGAGCCCTGGAGCGACGCGGGATATCGGATCGTGCACGGCGCGGGCGACGGGCTGCCGGGCTTCGCGGCGGACGTCCTCGGGCGCGTGGCGGTGGTGTACGCGTACGGCGACGGGCTGCGCGCGCTCGGCAAGCAGCTCGCGGAGGCGATCGTCGGGTTCGCGCGGCTCGACGGCGCGGTCGTGAAGCTGCGCGCGCGCGGCGGCGCGGGCGACGTGCCGCAGGACGTGATCGGCACGGTCCCGGAGCGGGTCCTCGCGCGCGAGAACGGCCTCGTCTACGAGATCCATCCGCTCGGCGGGCTGAACGCGGGGCTGTTCACCGACATGCGCGAGCACCGCCTCGGCCTCGCGCGGTTCGCGAGCGGCGCGCGCGTGCTGAACCTGTTCTCGTACACGGGGGCGCTCGGGCTCGCGTGCGCGCGAGCGGGCGCGGCGAGCGTGACGAACGTCGACACGTCGACCGGCGTGCAGGCGTGGGCCCGCGGGAACTTCGCGCGCGCCGGGTTCACGGACGATGCGAGGTACAAGTTCGAGGTCGGCGACGCGATCCGGTATCTGCAGCGCGCCGCGCGCGACAAGGAGCGGTACGACCTCGTGGTGATCGATCCGCCGTCGATGTCGACGGCGCGCGGGCAGCCGTGGGCGCTCGGGCGCGACTATCCCGAGCTGATCGCGCTCGCCGCGTCGGTGGTACCGCGCGATGGCCTGTTGTGGCTCGCGTCGAACACGCACGAGCTCGGCTCCCTCGGGAAGCTGGCGCACAAGGGGCTGCGCGAGACGCGGCGCGCGGCGGCGATCCTCGAGACAGGCGGGCTGCCGCCGGAGTATCCGACGGTGGCGGCGCAGCCGAGCGATCGGTACCTGCAAGTCTGCTTGCTGCGGCTCGGCTAACGGGAGGGCGCGCGATGTGCGGTCGCTACACGCTGACGAACCAGAAGGACGTCGTGGAGGCGCTCGAGGTCGCGCTGGATCTGACGGCGGGGAACGCGTGGTGGAAGCCGCGCTACAACGTCGCGCCGACGCAGCCCGCGCCGGTGGTCGTGATGCAGGGCGGCGTGCGCGCGCTGGAGATGATGCGCTGGGGGCTCGTGCCGCACTGGGGGGCGGAGCCGGGCGGGAAGTCGAGCACGCCGCTGATGATCAACGCGCGCGTGGAGAGCGTGAACGCGAAACAGGTGTATCGCGAGGGGATGGCGCGGAAGCGGTGCCTCGTGGCGGCGGACGGATTCATCGAGTGGGCGCGCGGCGCCGACAAGAAGGCGAAGCCGCGTCCGTACTGGTTTCACCCGGAGGATGGCGGGGTGATCGCGTTCGCGGGGCTGTGGACGCGGGCGGGCGAGCTGTCGTCGTTCACGATCCTGACGGGCGCCCCGAACCCGCTGGTGTCGCCGATCCACGATCGGATGCCGGTGATCCTGGCGCCGGCGCAGTACGCGGCGTGGCTGGATCCGGCGGTCGACGCGGAGGCAGCGCGGGCGCTGCTCACGGTTCCGCTGGCCGAGGGCTGGCGCGTGGAGCCGGTGTCGCTGCGCGTCAACACGGCCGCGAACGATGATCCGGCATGCCTGGAGCCGCCGGATCCGCGCTTGTTCTGATGGCGGCGTGAGGGTCGGTGGTGGGGCCCGCTGGTGCGGGGAGCCCCGCTGAAGCGAGTAACGACGTGCGCGTGATGTGCAGGTTCGCGGTCCTGGATGCGTGATCGGGTGCGATCGGCGATGGCCGCGCGGTTGCACTGGGTGGGAGGTATGCGGCTCGCGCTCGTCCTCGGTGTCTTGCTGTTCGGTGCCGCCTGTGGCGCGTCGATCGGCGGCGAGCCGGCGGCGGTGACGGGCGACGATGACGGCGGCGGGGGGCATGACGGCGGCGGCGGCCCGGGCGGCGGCGGCCCGGTCGATGCCGGAGCGGACGGCGGCGGCGGTGGCCAGGATGCGGGCGAGCCCGCGTCGACCCCCGATGCCGCAGCACCCGCCGCGATCGACGCGCCGACCTTCCTCGACGGCTACGTCGGCGGGTTCTGCACCGAGGCCTTCAGCTGCAAGGCGAGCTTCCCGGCGACGAGCCAGACCGGCTCGTTCTCGGACAATTTCGGGACGTCGGTCTCGCAGTGTACGACGGGCAGCGAGGCGGCGCTCGGCGCGTCGCACGTGCCCGGCGATATCTCGAACGGCAAGATCGCGTACGACGGGGTCGCGGCGGCGGCGTGCCTCGCCGGGATCGACTACGGGACGTGCACCAACTTCTGGGCGACGGGCGGAACGTATCCGGCCGCGTGTGGGCAGGCGGTCGTCGGCTCGGTCGCGACGGGCGGGACGTGCAACTCCGCGTTCGAGTGCGCGAAGCTAACGGACGGCTGCCCTGATCACACCTGCGTCGCCGAGTAGCGATCGACGCCGACGCCGACGCCCACGCCACGTCTACGTTTACGTCAGCGTCCACGGCGACGATTAGGTAGCGGTGATCCTGATCGGGAACGCGCACGTGGCCGTGGTCGATTCTCACGTGGTCGATCCGATCTGGGCGCACGCTACCCGGGCGTACGTTCGGACGGTGTCACTACAGCGCGACCACGTGAAGCGCTAGCGCCGAGGTTGCGCACGGGTTGCGCGCGCACGGAGGAGATCGTCGACGTGAGACCGACCACGGCCACGCGCGCGTTCCCGATCACGATCACCTCTACGCAATCGTCGCCGTGGACGCTGACGTGGACGCTGACGTGGACGCTGACGTAGACGCTCGACGGTCGAAGACAGCTGGCTGGGACTGTGTCCGTCACCGCGATCCCCGCCCTCGCCCGTCTCACTGACGACGAACGCCCGCGATCGCGCACCCGCCTGCGCAGCCCGCGCACCCGCGATCACCGTCGACGCGCTTCGCTGCGCATTGCCGCGGTGGCCAACCAGTTGCACTGCCGCTCCTTATGCGCACCCACCTGATCGCCTTGCTCGCCGCCTCGCTGTCGCTCGCTGCGTGCGTCGGTCAGGCTCCCCCGGAGACCGGCGCCGGTGGCAATGCCGGTGGCCACGGCGGCGGCGGCGGCGGCGGCGGCGGCACCGGCAGCGACACGGGCGGCGGCGGCAGCGACACCGGCGGCGGCGGCACCGGCGACCCGACCGCGATGCTCGGCGCCATCGCGACCACCGACTGCACCCAGGCCTTCCAGTGCGAGGCCACCTTCCCCGCATCGTCCGGCGGGACGTTCGCCGACGCGTTCGGCGCCTCGGCCGCCGCCTGCGAGAGCGGCTACTTCGACGTCGCCGGCATCGAGGCCGAGATCGCCGCCGGCACCCTGCAGTTCGACGCCGCCGCCGCCGCCGATTGCGCCGCCGGCATCGCCCCCGCCGCGACGTGCGCCGCCTACTGGTCCACCGGCCAGACCTACCCGGAAGCCTGCGGCGCGGCCCTCGTCGGCTCGGTGGCCCTCGGTGCCGCCTGTCAGTCCGGGTTCGATTGCGCGCAGCCGAACTACTGCGACTTCGCCACGATGAAGTGCGCTGCCCCGACCGGCAACTTCGCGCCTAGCCAGCAGACCGGGCGCGGCCGCATCGCCGTCCTCGCGGCGCTCCTCGCCGAGTGATCACTTTCGCAGCCGGCCGAAGTAGTCCTTCGCCACCTGGCTCTTCGGCGCCTCCACCACCTGCGCCGGTGGCCCGTCCTCGGCGATCCCGCCGCGGTCGATGACCCACACCCGGGTCGCGATCTCCGTCGCCAGGTGCATCTCGTGCGTCACGACGAGCATCGTCATGCCGCCCGCGGCCAGGTCGCGGATCACCGCCATGACCTCGCCGCGCATCTCCGGATCGAGCGCGCTCGTCGGCTCGTCGAACAGCAGCACCTCCGGGTCCTGCGCGAGCGCCCGCGCGATCGCCACGCGTTGCTGCTGCCCGCCCGAGAGCTCGTGCGGATAGGCGTCCCACCGATCCGCGAGCCCCACGCGGTCGAGGAGCTCGTGCGCCCGCCGGGCGGCCACCGCCGGCGCCACGTTCCGCACCACCCGCGGCGCGAGCGTGATGTTCGCCTGCACCGTCAGGTGCGGGAACAGATGGAACTGCTGGAACACCATGCCGACGCGGGTCCGCAGCGCGCGCAACGTCTCGCCCGCCCCGCCCGAGCGCGGCCGCAGCGTCACGCCGGCGATGACGACCTCGCCCGTGTCGAACGTGTCGAGCGCGTTGAGGCAGCGCAGGAGCGTCGACTTGCCGCCGCCGCTCGGCCCGACGATCGCGATCGTCTCGCCCTTCGTCACCTCGGCGCTGACGTTCGTCAGCACCGCCCGCGCGCCGTGCGCCTTACAGAGCGTGCGGACGCTGATCACGCGCCAGCCTCCTCTCGAGCCGTCGGGCAAGCTCCGACAGCGGCACGCTGAGCGCGAGGTAGAGCAGCGCGCACGCGAGCCCCGGCACGAGCCAGCCGCGCAGATCGACGGCCGCGATCGTCATGCGCTTCGTCAGCTCGATCACCGTGATGACGCTGACGAGCGAGCTGTCCTTGAGGAGCGACACGAAGTCATTCGTCATCGGCGGCAGCGCGAGCCGCATCGCCTGCGGGACGAGCACGTGCCACAGCGTCTGCCACGGGCCGAGCCCGAGCGCCTTCGCCGCCTCCGTCTGCCCGCGCGGCATCCCGAGGAGCGCGCCGCGATAGACCTCGGCCTCGTACGCGCCGTAGTTGAGGCCGAGCCCGAGGATCGCGGCCGTCACGGGGCCGAGCGACCACCACGGCGCGAGGCCGTAGTAGAGGACGTAGAGCTGCAGCAGCACGGGCGTGCCGCGGAACAGCTCGACGTACACGCGGGCCGCGCCGCGCGCGAGCGGACCGCCGTACACGCGCGCGACGGCGAGCAGCATGCCGATCGGCACGGCGAGCAGGAACGCGAGGAGCGAGATGAAGAGCGTGTAGCCGGCGCCCTCCGCGAACAGCTTCGCCTGCTCGAAGTCGAAGCTCCGCGCGCGCACGCCCGCGTCCGGCGCGACCTCCGGGAACGGGCCCGTCTGCCGCGCGTCCCACAGGTTCGCCTTGCGCAGGATCCGCTCGAGCTCGCCGTCTGCGCGCATGGCGGCGATGGCCTCGTCGATCGCCTTGGCCAGCTCGGGGTCGGTCTTGCGGGTGCCGATGACGTACGTACCGAGCGCGACGTCGCCATCCAGGCACACGACCTCCGGCTTGCTCGGGATGCAGCCGTAGCGCCGGGCGATGATGTTGTCGAGGAGGACGGCCTCCGTGCGCTGCTGCACGAGGTCCGCGTACGGCTCCTCGTTGCCCTCGTAGAGCACCGGCTCGACGGGCTGCGCGCGCAGGATGTCGTGGGCGACGGTCTGGTTCAGCGTGCCGACGCGCTTCCCGGCGAGGTCCGCGAGCGTGTGGTAGGGCGCGCCGCGGCGGACGGCGAGCGTCTCGGCGTACACGAAGTACGGCGTCGACAGCGTGATCTGCTGCGCGCGATCGGCGGTGGCCTCGAGGCCGTTCATCGCGATGTCGAAGTCGCCGCGCTGCAGCGACGGCACGAGGTTCGACCACGCGTACTGCTTCATCTGCGCGCGGACGCCGAGGCGGCGCGCGAGGGCGTCCATGATGTCGACCTCGAAGCCGAGGAGGTGGCTCGGGTCCTTCGGGTCCTCGTAGAGGTAGGGCTCGCCGCCCTGGAGGTCGGCGCCATAGGTGAGGACGCCGCGGGCGCGGATCTGGGCCAGGGTGCTGGCCGGGTCGGCGCTGCGGCAACCGACCGCGGCGCAGACGGCCACGGCGAGCAACGCAGTTCCCCGGCGCGACACGTCGGCAGTATAGTCATGGCGTGGACCTCGCGCGCATGCTCGACAAGTGCATCCGCGACCAGTGGCGGGTCGCGGACATCGACTGGACCGTGCCGCCGGCGCCGATGGCGCGCGACAAGGAGGAGGCCGTCGTCCAGTACTTCACGGACATGGCGGGCATCGAGCGGCTCGCCGGTGCGCTGTTCGACGTGCAGCGGCAGAAGACCGAGGATCCGCTGCTCGCGAAGATCTTCTCGACGTTCGTCGCCGACGAGAAGCGCCACGCCGAGGTGGCCGAGCACCTCGCGCGTCACTACGACGTGCACGGCTACCGGACGTACGCGGAGAGCCCGGAGCTGACGGCGTTCCGCCCGCACTTCCTGCACCTCGTGCAGCAGACCGCGCCCGAGATCGCGAACGCGTACATCCTCGCGGGCGAGCTCATCCTCGACGTGGCGCTGCTGCGCTCGATCGATGACTACGTCGCGGACGAGACGAGCCACGCGGTGATGCACCTCGTCAATCGCGACGAGAGCCGCCACATCGCGCTCGACTTCCGCATGACGGAGTTCTACGCGTCCGACGACTACCGCGCCGAGATCGCCCGCCGGCCGGCGAAGACAGCGGCGGCGTGGCTCGCCGGGGCCCGCGCGCTCGTCACGATGATGTGGCACGCGAAGCCGTTCCTGCGCGCCGTGTTCCTGACGCCCATGGAAAAGGTCGACCCGAGCGGCGTGCGCCTCGCCGAGGCGATCAAGCGCATCCAGCTCGTCCTGCGCAAGCCAAAGGTGCGCGACCTGCCGTTCTCGCGGTTCATGATCGAGGCGCAGGACGCCTACAACCGTCCGGTGGTTGGCCGCCTCTTCGGCCCGCTCCTGCTGCGTGCCCTCGGCGCCGAGCCCGCCCTCGCCCGCCGCCTCTTCACGGAGGCCGAGCTGGCGCGGAGCCAGCGCATGTCGTTCGACGAGCTCGCCGAGGACGCCCTCGCCGCCAAGCTCGCCTGACCATCCCTGCCCCCGGGCCCCCGGGGGTCGTTGTCACGTTTGTCACGTCCGGACACGGACCGATCCTCCACGTTCTCGCGTCCTTACCGGGGGTCGCTGTCACGTTTGTCACCTCTG
>JANXOM010000096.1 GCA_025353585.1 Deltaproteobacteria bacterium | reverse complement strand
CGGCCTGGCGCTCCGCGATCGCGGCCGCGTCGAACGGGCGCGGCGTGGCCGCGTCGAGGCTGGGCAGGCGCTCGACGCCCAGCTCACCGGCGGCGCTGAGCGGCTCGCTCGTCAGCAGCTCCTCGGCGACCTCCAGCTCCTCGTCGGTGTACCAGGTGCGCTTGTCCTCGACGTGCTTGCGCTTGCCGTAGATGACACCGACCACGCTGGCCTCGACGCTCGTGAACGGCAGATAGACGAGGCGCGGGGCGTCGATCTTCGCGCGCCACGCGAGGAGCTCGCGGTGTCGCGGGCCGTGCATCCACGCCGTGGCCCGGCCGCGCGCGGCCGCGGCATCGAGCTTCGGCTCGATCATGACGTGCGGCGTGGGCGCGTCCTCGACGTAGAGCGGCGCGGCGCACGCACGGCAGCGGACGACCGGCGTCGTGGGCGCGAGCTGGTCCGGCGCGCCGCACAGCGGGCACGCGAGCGCGCTGTCGCTCATCAGAACACCGCCGTGAAGAGCCGGGCGATCAGAATGATCGCGAGCCAGCCGATCGGATAAATGATCGGCACGATATGCGGGCGGCTCGCGTCCCAGAACCAGGCGCCGCCGTACCAGAGGTCCGCGATCGCGAACGTGGCGATGGTGCCGACCGAGAGGAGCACGAACGGCATGCCGGGCCGCTTGGGGTAGCGGCCCGGGCGGACCTCACCCGTCGCGGCGTCGACGGCGGCGGTGTAGCGCCGGCCGCGATAGCGATACTGGAAGCGATAGAACGGCACGTGGACGAGCGAGCGCTCGACCACGGTGCGGTCGGCGAGCGCGTCGGTGGCGAAGGTCGTCCACGTGATCGTGGGCTCGGGCAGCGCCTCGTCCGGTGCGCTGTTGCCGTCGAGGCGGCGCATCCCGGCGGGCGGCACGAGCCGGCGCTTGACCTCGGGGACGAGGGCCGCATCGGCGCGCCGCTGGTGGGCCTGCGTGTTGTGAGCGTCGCCCGTCCGCGCGTACCACACCGGGAGCCAGGTCAGCGCGGGCGCTTCGATCTGCGCGCTGCCCGCGAGCCAGCGCGACGGCTCGTTGCCGACCATCCAGCGGTCGAGCGCCCGGCGCGCGGCCTCCGGGGTGAGGCGTCTGGGGACCAGGTACCGCTCGAGGATCGCGTCCCCGGCGCGGACCACGGCGGCGCCGCAGTACGGGCAGTGCGAGAAGGTCGAGCCGATCGCGCGGTCGAGCTCGCCGCCGCACCGAGGACAAGCGTGCGCCACGGCGCGAAGTTACCACGCAGGCGCGGCGGTCACTTGATCGTCCAGGTCGTCGGCGGGACGTGCGTCTCGGCGCCGGCGGCGGCGAGCGCGGACGCCGGCGCGTGCAACGTGCCCGCGAGCGTCGGGATCACGCGCAGCTTCACCGCGAACGTTTGCCCCGGCGCGAGGCCGGCGACGTAGAGGTCGACCTTGCCGTCCGCTACCTCGTAGCGCTCGATCGTGCCGGCCGTGACGAGCCCGTCGAGCGTCGGCGTGTCGACCTGCACGCCCGCCGGGAGCGCTTCGGTGATGTGCAGCGGCACGCTCGACGGCGCGATGGCGGCGATCGCGAGGTCCGTCGGTTTGCCGACCTCGCCCGCCACCGTCGGCGGCAGCGCCAGCTCGAGCCCGCCGTGCACGGCCGCCTTGTCCCACGGCACCCAGCTCTCGAGCGCGAGCGCGTAGCCGAGGCCCGGAACCGGCGGATCCGCCGCGACCGTCCAGGTGTGCGCGGACGCGAGGCCCGCCGCGGGTACCTCGAGGACGAGGACGTCGCGCAGCCGCTCGCGCGAGAGCGTGCCGGTGACGATCGGGACGCCGTCCATGGCGAGCGTGATCTTCACGTCGGCGGGGACCGGCGCCTTGAACAGCTCGAGCACCGCGCGCATGCACGCGAGGTTCGCGCGGCCATCGCCCCAGCCGCGCTCGGGGCTGTAGGAGCCCAGGAGCGTCGCGCCGAGGTCGGCGAGCGCGGCCTTGTCGCCCGCGTCCTGGGACCCGACGAGCGCGAGCACGCCCATCGCGGTCGCCTCGGCGAGGTTCGGCCGGGCCCCATCGCCGCGCACCACGCCGTCGCCGACCGCGAGGATCTTCGCGCCGGTCGCTTCGGGTGCGTCCGTGATGCCGGCCCGCACCTTCGCGCGCAGCCTGTCGGCGACCGCGCCGCTCGCCGCGCCGCTCGCGAGGATCGCCGCGGCCGTGTACGGATCGTCGACGCGATCGAGGTTGCGCTCGAAGGCGGCCGACGCGCGCACGGCGATCGCTTCGGCGCGCTGGCGCTGCTCGGCCGTGTCGGTCCGGGCCGCGGTGGCGCGCGTGGCGTCCGCCGTCACCACGAGCAGCCGCTGGAGCGTCCAGCCGGTCCCTCCGCCCCCGGGTTGGAGCGCGCCGGCGGACGCAGGCGTCGCGGGATCGAAGGTGCCGTCGGGCCGCTGCTTCTGCTGCAGGAAGGCGACCGCCCGCTCGCCGAGCCGCGCGAGCACCGGGTTCTGCGGGTGCGCGAGCGCGGCCTCCGCGAGCAGCGATGCCGTGGCCACGTCGAGGGTGCGGCCGTCGCGGATCACGCGCTGCGACGTCAGGATCGTCAGCTCGCGGAGCGCGACAGGATCCGCCTTGTCTCCGAGCGCAGCCAGCAGCGCCGGCGCGCGGCCGGCGAGGAGGAGCGCGTACGCGTCGTCGGCCACGCCGGCGCGCGCGGTCGACACGCCGAGCTCGCTGCGCAGGAGCGAGAGCGCGCCCGGGAACGCCAGCAGCCGGACGTGATCGGTCTCGGGGTCGGCGCCGGGCGTGGCCTCGGTGGTGAGCGTGCGCGGCGCGGCGAGCGTGCCGCTGCGCGCGGTGCGGACGGCCCGGCCCGCGGGCACGACGTCGATCGTGCGCACGACGGCGTCGGTGTCCCCGAGCTTGACGACGAGCGTCACGGGGCCCGCGCGCGTGACGGACAGCGTCGCGTACTCCACGAGGCTGCCCTCGGCGGGGATCGTGCGCGAGCCGCCGCTGGCGACGAGCTTGCCGCCTCGGGCCTCGACGGAGAGCGTCTCGGTGAGGGCCGTGCTCGTCGTGTTGACGAGCTGGATCGGGATGCGGACCACGTCGCCGACGACGAGCGTCTTGGGCGCGATCGGCTCGACGTACGCGGCCAACGTCCCCGCGAAGCTGGTCACGGTGCCACCCTGAGCGCCGGTGCGCGAATGTGCGAGGGCGAGCACGCGCCAGGTCGTCAGGCGGTCCGGCACGCGGACCGGCACCGTGGCCTCGCCGTGCTCGTCCGTCACGACGAGCGGCTCGAACAGGAACGTCTCGGGGAACCACGCGCGCGTGGCGACCTCGCCGCCGCCGCCGCCGCGCCGGTTGCTCGTGCCAGATCCCTTGCCGCCGCCCCCGGCCGCGCCGTCGAAGCCCGAGCTGAGATCGCCGGTGCCGGCGACCGCCTTGAACGCGCCGGTCTCGCTGTCGACGGTGCTCCCGAGGACGCCGGCGTTGCGCGCGTAGTCGGCCGCCTCCTGGCGGACGGCCGCCGGCGCTTTCGGGGTCACGATCATCGGGGCGGCGGCGTGCGCCGAGACCGCGCCGGCGCCCGGCTCGTCCTTGCCGTCCTCGGCGGGGCGATCCGGGCCAGCCACGGAGGTCGTCCGCCGCGCGGACTCCTCGGTCGCCGCGTGCTGGCGGAGCTCGCCCTTGGTCTTCGGCGCGCAGCCGGCCGTGGCGGCGAGGATCGCGATCAAGGGGGGGCAGATCTTCGTCATCGCTAGGGCCTCTCGGCGTGGACGTAGAGCGTCCAGTTGTCGACGTCTTCGGGGAGGCGCGTGCCGACCACGACGACGGCGCGCGGATCGGTGAGCGCGAGCAGGTCCGCGGGGAGCCGCGAGAGCCGGAGCTCGCGGCCGTACGCGTCGTCGACGGGCTCACCGCGCGCCTGGCACGCCGCGAGCGCGGTCTTCCACAGGCCCGCCATCGTCGCCGGCGTCATCCGCTCGCCGGCGGGCGCGGCGCTCTCCCACTTGCGCGTCTGCGCGTGGAGCTCCGCGAGCACGAGATAGAAGTGATCGGTCAGCTCGGCGACGGGATCGAAGTGGCTCTCCGCGTGCCCGTCCACGACCGCGTCGAGCGCCGGCGGTCCCGGGATGGCGTTGACGCGCAGCACCACGGCCGCCGCCGCGTTGGGCCCGCGGACGCGCCCGAGCGCGAGCGCCTGGCCATCGAACGCGCCGAACGCGGGCGCGGTCGTCCCCACCGTCGGTCGTACGCGCGCGAGGTCACCGCCGTCGGGCAAGGTCGCGAGCTGCCCGAGGCTCTGGTCGACGCCGAACAGGCCCACGGCCGCGCGGCCGCCCGCCCCGCCGAGCCGGGTCTCGACGTGTAGCTGCGCCATCTGACCCGGCGCGTACCGCGTCTGGTCCGGCGTCACGCTGACCGCGAGCTCGCCCTGCGGCCGCACGTACACGAGGCCACGCGCCCCGCCGCCCTCGATCGTGCACCAGCCCTCGGTGCCGGCCGCGAGCACGGCGGTCGCCGCGTGCGTCTGCGCGTCGAGCGGCAGGAGCGCGTGGCTCCGGAGGCACGTCAGCGTCAGCTCCTTCGGCAGCTTGGTGGTGTAGGCCGGGCCGCGGATCAGCTCGGCCGTGACCGGCTCGCCGGCCGCCGCGACGCTCGGCGTCACGCGCAGCCGCAGGTCCGGGATGGTCCCCGGCGCCACGCGCAGCTTCGTCGACGGCTGCCCCGGCAGGTCCGCGCTGACGAGCAGCTCGTACCCGAGCATCGTGGTCGCCTGCGGGCGCGGGTTCGCCGCGTCCCCCGCCGCCGGCGAGGCCGTGAGGTGGACGAGGCCGAGCACGTCGCTCGCGAGCGGCTCGGTCAACGCGATCTTCGTGCCCGTGGGAAGCGAGGCCTGCGCGCACCCGACGGCGCCGGCGGCCGCGGGCTCGCCCTTCGGGTCGCCGAGCCAGCCGCCGAGGATGATCTCCTTCGTGCCGGCGGTGCCGGCCCACGTCACGCTGCGCGCCAGCTCGCCGGCCGCGGTCGGCGGGAGGCAATCGCGCGCCCCGCGCACGAGCTCGGCGAGCGACGCGACGAGGCCCGGCGGCGCGTCGCCGGACGCGCTCTCGAGGGCGACGTCGAGCCGCGCGAGATCCGGATCGCCGAACGCGAACGACAGCGCGTACATGCGCTCGGCGCCCGCCGGCAGGTGCCGCCCGCGCACGACGCCCGCGGCGCACTTCGCGAGCGGCCCGGGCCCCGCGCCGACGGCCGCGATCGCGCCGCTCGCCTCCACGCGCACGCCCACGCGAACGTCGCCGTCCTCACCCTTCCACTTCGCGCACGGCGCGAGGTCGGCCAGCCACGTGTCGAGGGCGACCTGATCCGCGAGCGACGCGCCCTCGCCGGCCACGAGCTCGCCGACCTCGCCGCGCGACACGAGCGCGGGACGCAGGGCGGGCCGGTCCGGCGGCGGTGGGATCACGACGTTGACGGGCGCACCGGGATCGAAGTTGAGGCTCGCCACGCCATCGGCGTCGAGCTCGGCGTCCATCCCCTTGTCGTGCGGCTCCCAGGCGCGGCGCACGTGGATCCTCGAGCCGCTGACGACACCGCCATCGGGCGTGGTGACGCGCAGATAGATGCGGTTGTTGGTGCTCTGGATCAGCCCGTCGCCGAGCTCCGTCACGGCCGTCACCGCGATCCCGTCCTGCGCGAGCAGCGCGCTGGCGGTGCCGAGGGCACGATCGCCGGCCGCGTCCACCGCCGCGATATGCGCGGTCAAGCGCGCCGTGCCGAGGAGATCCGCGGGGACCTGCGGGAGCGCGAGCTCGAAGCGACCGTTGGGGCCGGACCTCGCGGACCTCGGCAGGAGCCCGCCGAGCCACGCGGTCGGCGGCGGCCAGTCGCCGCTCGCCTCCCACTCGACGGCGAGGGTCGCGTTGGCGACGGGCGCGCCGGAGCTGTAGACGACGGCGCCCGCGATCTTCGGCGCATCGCCGCTGCTGTAGAACGGCTTGTCGGGCGTGGCGTCCACGCGGAAGCGCGGCAGCTTGAACGGCTGCACCGTGATCGCGACGTCGTCGGTGGCGTCGGCGGAGGACCACGCGACGTGCCACGCGCCGGTCGCCGCGCCGCGGTCGAGCGGGAAGCTCCCCGCCACGACGCCCCAGTCGCCGGCGGGCGCCTTCTCCTCGAGGACGATCTCGCCGCTCGGATCGCGCACGGTCCACACGCCGGGCCGGCCATCCAGCGGGGCGAGGTCGCGGGCGCGCAAGATCACCGCGCGGAAGCGGATCATGTTGCCCGGCTCGTAGAGCGGGCGGTCCGTGATCACGTGCACGCGCGCGGGCGTGTAGAGCGGCAGCGCGACCTCGATCTGACCGGCGCCGAGCTCCGTCGTGAACGCGGCGCGCAGCTTGTAATCGCCGTCCGGCACCTCGGGGAGCGTGAGCTTCGCGGCGTGCGCGGCGCCGGTGCGCATCCACTCGAGCGCGGGGAGCGGTGTGGCCTTGCCCGCCGCGTCGACGAGCGACAGCGCGATGGCATCGACGTCGGAGAGGACGAGGACCTCCTCGTCATCGGCGGCTTTCGGCGTGAAGTGGCCGAGGGCGGTGAGCTCCACGCGCCCCTCCGCGCCGCGGCGCAGCGCCGCGACGGACAGCTCGGCGGTCTGGCGGATCTTGCCGTCGTGCTCGGGCCAGCCGTCCCCGAAGCAGTCCTTGACGAACAGACCACCCACGACGAGGAGCGCGCTCGCGCCGACCACCCAGTCCCTACGCTTCACGATGCCCCACGTGCGATGTCCATGCGTGCCCCCTGTTCTGACGCGCCACGTGGGCGCCCGGTCTAACGCGGCTTTGCGAGCGCCACGTCGACGGTCGCGGCGAGCGCCGACGGGTCACAGTGCGAGCAGACGAGGGTGCCGTCACGGCCCACCACGAACAGATCCGGCACGCCCACGACCCGATAGGCGTCCTCCAGCGGGCCGCCGTTCGGCTCGGCGAGCTGTGGCCAGTCCATGTGGTGCGCGGCGGCAAAGGTCCGGAGCAGCGCGGGGGCATCCTCGATGACGACTGACACCAGCGCGAGGCCGGCGGTCCGGCGATTCGCGGCGAGCGCGACGAGGTCGGGGATGGCATCGACGCACGGGTGGCACCAGCGGGCCCAGAAGTCGATGACCACGACCTGACCGCGGAGCGCGGCGAGCGTGACCGGCGCGCCCGCGAGGTCGGTGCCCGTCAGCGCGGGCGCGGGCTTGCCGGCCGCGAGGTGCGACCGGGGCGGGACGGCGCCGGCGGGCAGCGGCGTGAGCGTGACGCTCGTGCCGTCGCGCGCGACGGCGAACGCGTACGTGGTGTCGCCGAGCGTGACGGCGCGGTCCTTGACGAGGAAGGCCTCGTCGCCGTGCGGATCGTCGTCGGCGCTGCCGTCGCCGTCGAGATCGAACGCGACGGCCTGCTTGTCGGCGCCGTAGTGGCCCATGCGGCCCTCGACGCTGAACGCGACGCGGCGGTCACCGAGCTCGAGCACGCCGTGGCGGCGCGTGGTGATGACGATCGCAGGCTCGCCGCTGTGGAGCGTGACGCGGAACGCGACCGGCTCGAGGACGGTGTCGAGCCGGTCGGGCACGGTGGTCGCGATGTCCGTGGCCCAATCGCCGTCCGCGCCTCGCGCGAGCGGATAGACCGTGTCGTTGGTGAGGTCGCCGTCGAGGTTCGCGTCGAGGCGGAACGTGTAGCCGCGGGTCGCGTCGCCGGTGAGGATCCACACCGGCTGGAGCTGGCTGCCGCCCGTCCACATCGTGCCGAGCTGGGCGTCGGCGGGGAGGTCCGCGGGGAGCGCGTGGAGGAGGATGGCGCCCTGCGGACCCGGCGCCGCCGCGAGCGCCTCGAACTTCGCGCGCGTGGTCCCGGCGAGCGGCATCCAGCCCTCGTCGGGCAGGAGCTCCGTTGGCCCGGTCCGCCCGACGATGCGGACGGGCGCCGCGGCGATCGCCGGGGCCGTGGTGTCCGGGGGCGGCGGCTCGGCGCGGGCGCAACCGCCGGCGATGGTCGCGAGCGCCGCCCGCATCATCCAGCGCGCCTGCACGCCCCATGGTGGCACAGCTGATAACCTGGACGGGTGACCACCGCCGCTCCGATCACCTTGACCGACGGCTCGTCCGTCGCCGTCCTCGCGCCGCACCGCGGCGGGCTCGTCACGCGGTTCGACGTCGCGGGGCGGCCGGTCCTGTTCATGGACGAGGCCACGCTCGCCGATCCGAGCAAGAACGTGCGCGGCGGCGTCCCCGTGCTGTTCCCGACGCCGGGCAAGCTCACGGGCGACGCGTGGGCCCGCGACGGCCAGGCGGGCGCGCTCAAGCAGCACGGGTTCGCGCGCAACCTCGCGTGGCGCACGATCGCGACGACCGGCAACAGCGCGACGATCGCGCTCGAGGCCGACGCGAGCACGCGCGCGGCCTTTCCGTGGGACTTCGCCGTGGAGATGACGGTGGCGCTGCGCGACGCCACGCTGCGGCTCGATCACCGCGTCACGAACCGGAGCGCCACGGCCATGCCGTTCGGGTTCGGCTTCCACCCGTACTTCGCGGTGGCGGACGCGGACAAGGCCGCGGCGGCCGTCTCGACGGCGGCGACGCGCGCGTTCGACAACGTGACGAAGACGACCATCCCGCTCGCGGGGCCGATCGACCTGACGCAGAAAGAGGTCGATCTGCATTTGCTCGATCACGGCCGCACGGAGAGCACGCTGTCCCTGCCGGGTGGCCACGCCGTGGAGCTGCGCGGCTCGGCCGACTACACGCACTGGGTCGTGTGGACGCTGGCAGGGCGCGACTTTGTTTGCCTCGAGCCGTGGACGGCGCCCGGCGACGCGCTGAACACGGGCGATCGCGTGCTCGAGCTGGCCCCGGGGGCCACGCGGGCCCTCTGGATCGAGATCAGCGCTCGCTGAGCCGCGAGAGTCGGCGGGGAATGTGGCGTCTGGGTGACAGTCGCCCGTCCGTCAGCGGGCCTCACCGGACGTGATCGTCGTCCGAGCGAGGCGTGATAGCGTCCGCGCGTGCATCGCCCTGCCCGTTCGAGATCGCTCGCCGTGATCGCGTTGTCGGCTGCCGCCGCGTGCGGAGGCGGCGGCTCGCCTGCGCTCGATGGCGCGCCCGGGGCGCACGATGCGGGCGCGGCCGACGCGGCGCCCGATGGCAGCGACAAGGCGGCCGCGTGCGCCGCGACGTTCGGCAGCGATCTCACGCCGGCCTTCGGCCGCTTCGACGGCACGGTGCTCGCGGTCGTGCCGCCCGGCGACGAGGACTGCGCGCTGCCGAACCGCACGCACCTCGTCGTGCAGGCGACGATCGGCGGCGTCGCCTATCGGCTCGTCGTCGACGTGCTCTCGAACCAGGGCTCGCCCGACGTGCTCTTGACGAAGCTCGACCATCCGCTCGTCGGGCCGGCGTGGGCCGAGGGCTGGCACACCGACGTCCCGCTCGACTACGTGACAGACCTCGGCGCGCACTCGCCGACGTTCGTCGCCACGCCGGAGACGAAGCTCGTCAGCGCGATCACCGCGGAGCTCGAGCTCGGGGCGCACATCTCGATCTTCGCGACGTCCGGCGCGACGGAGCCGAACAGCGCCCACCTCGTGCACCGGAACACCACGAACGCCGATGGCGCGATCGTGCTGAACCCGGACGGCCCGTCGCCGCACTGGCTGTTGATGCGGTTCGACGAGCAGACGTTCTAGCGCGGCGGCGAGCGCGGCGAGCTCGCTTGGGGGCCTTCGCGCCGACGAGCACCAGCCGCGTGGCTTCGTGGGCGAGGCGCTCGGCGCCGCCGGCGGTAGACCCCGCCGGGCTGAACCGCGAACCGGCTCTGCACACGACGACACGGCGCGATGCGGCCCGGTGCTACGCTCGCGGTCGCCGACGGTGTGACCGACGCATGAGAGAGAAGCGACAGCGACCGGCCGGCTGGCGCACGCTGCGCGTGGGCGCGCTCGAGCTGTGGTGGAGCGCCGGCGAGCCGCGCGTGACGACGGCGCTGCCGGGCGAGGCCGGCGCCGCGCTGACGCAGGCGATCACGGTGACCCTCGCCATCGAGCGCGCGGACGGGAGCGGCAAGCAGCTCGTGGCCACGCTGCGCGGCCGTCGCGTGGCCGGGCGACCGGGCGCAGCGGCGGCGATCAGCGTCGAGCCCGACACGGTGCGCCGGATCGTGGAGGCGGCGGCGCCGCGGGGGGCGTGGCCGACGGGCACGGGGACCGTGCGGCTCGCCGGCACGCTGCCGTAACGGCGCGCTGGAGACCGCGAATGAATCGCGCCGCTCGCGGATCGGCTTGTCGGCTCCGCCGCCGGCGCCTGTCCGGAGGAGATCGCCCGCGGAGACGCGGGCTCAGGGCGGCGCGGCGCGGTCGGCCAGCGACGCGATGTACGCGATGACGCCCGCGAGCTCGTCGGGGCGCAGCTGCGCTTCGAACGACGGCATCGCCGGTGGATAACCGGCGACGATGGCCGCCTGCGGGTGCAGGATCGACTCCTCGACGTACGCGGCGTCGACGGTGCGCACGGTGGCATCGGCGAGCTTGACCGGCTGACCCCAGATCCCGCGCCAGCTCGGCCCCACGCGCGCGGAGCCATCGACCGAGTGACAGCTATTGCACCCCTTGCGCTCGTACACGCGCTGGCCGAGCGCGATCTTCCCCTCCGCGGTCGTCGGATGATCCGGATCCTCGGGGGCGACCGGCGCCGCCGCCGCGACGGGCGGCACGACCGGCGATGACACGACGGGCGCTGGCGCTGGTGCTGGCGCTGGTGCTGGTGCCGCCGTCGGCGTCGGCGTCGGCGTGCTGGCACACCCTCCGAGCAGAACGACGACGGTGATCACGGAGGCGAGATTGCGTTGCACGCGCGAGGCATACCAGATCTCGGCGATCGGACCGCTGCCGGAAGGTCTTGCAGACGTCGGTCAGCGCCCCGACGAAGACGGAGGCTCGGACTCCCGCGCGTAGCCTCGCCCCGCAGTCGCCCGTGCCGCCGAGCGAGAGACGGACTGATCCAGTGATCCCAACAGGAATCGAACCTGTGGCCTACGCTTTAGGAAAGCGCCGCTCTATCCAGCTGAGCTATGGGATCGCCCGCCGAACCTTGCCCGACGGCGGTGCTGACCGCAAGGCCGGTCCGGGCGCCGTGGCGTCGGGCTCGCGCTGCGCTCGGCGCCGCGCGAGGACGTCGGAGCCTGCCGCCGTGACCACGCGCGGCCCCCGCCCCCGCCGCCCCCGGCTCGCCCTCAGCGCTTCGACTTCTTCTTCGCCGACTTCACGGCGCTCTTCGCCGTCTTCTTCACGGCCGAGACCGCCTTCTTGGCGGCCTTCTTCGCCGGCTTCGCCGCGGCCTTGGCCGCCGACTTCGACGCCTTGCCGCCGGCCTTCGTCGCCTTCTGCGCGACGGCCTTCACCGCGGCCTTCGCTTTCGCCGCGCCGGCCTTCGCCGTCTTCGTCACGGTCTTCGCCGCGTTCTCGACCGCCTTCTCGACCTTCTTCGGCGCGGCCTTCGCCGTCGCGACGGCCTTCGCCGCGCCCGCCTTCACCGTCTCGACCGCCGCCTTGGCCTTCGCCTTCGCGGGCTTCACCGCCTCCCCCGCGTCGTGCCCGGCGTGCGTCAGCAGGTCGGTGACTTTGTGGATCGCGCCGGTGAGCGCGTCCACGGCCGAGCCCGCGGTGTCGGCGATCGTCTGCGCGATGCCGGCGTGTTCCTCGGGCAGGTCGAGAGTGGTCTGCACGACTTCGGGGGCGCTCTTCGGGATCTTGGCCATGCAGTGAAGTTCGCACAGCCCCGAGGAGCCGGGGCTGTCGTGGCCGCCTGGCCCGTCGAAAGATCCCTACTTCGCGGGCTCGTTCAGGTGGCCCAGGCACTCGAGCATCGGGCCGCACTCGGTCTCGGCCTTCGGGCAGACCTCGAGGACGCGGACCTGCCGCGACGACAGCGGCGCCTCGCACTTCGCGACGAAGTTGTCCGTGTTCTTCTGCTGGATCTCGGGCGCGCTGATCTCGGTCAGCTGCTTCTGCGTGATCTCGCCCTTCTGCGCCGCGACCTGCGCGTCCTCGACGGCGCACTTCGTGATCCGCGGCCCGAGCGCGGCGCACGCGGCGTCCCGGCGCTGCTCGAGCGGGGTGCGGCTGTCGTGCGCGGCGGGCTTCCGCGGGAGCTGCGGATCCGGGTCGTGATCCGGCGGCGTCGGGCCGGGCTTGGGGCCACACGCGCCCGCGGCGACGAGCACCCCGAGCAGGACGAATCGCTTCACTTGTGGCCTCCCAGCGCATCGCCTTCGGTGCCCTCGGGATCGAGCGGCACCAGGCACGTCTTCTCCAGCGCGGCGACGGTCGGCGCGGCGTCGATGCACGGCGCGACGGTCGCGGGGCTCCTCGCGCAATCCCTCATCACCATCGCCGTGTTGTCCGCGACCGCGGCCTCGACGCGCTTCGGCTCGCGGACCTGCGCCTCGACGCGATAGAGCCCGGCGACCTTGTCGCGGACCGCCGCGCACGACGCGGCCGAGCTGCCCGCCGCCGCGACCGTGCTGCCGCTGCCCGCTCCGACGGGGCCGCCGCCCTGCTGGCTTGGACACGCGCACGCGACGAGCGCCATCGCGCACAACCCGAGCTTCCACATCGCCGTCACTCTACACCGCCGACGAGCGAGAAGCCGGCGATCGCCCACGGGGGCGCCGCCACGCAGCCATGATCCGTCAGGTCGAGGTGCATCGGCGTGATGCTGTTGTGGCCGTTCGCGATCGCGACGCAGTCCGTGCCCGGGATGTCGTCGTGCCCCGCTGGCCCGCCGCCGACCCAGTAGTACGGGCGGCCGCGCGGATCCTCGCGCTCGTGGATGTCCTGCGCGTAGTTGCGGCGACCGAGCTTCGTCCACTGGTACCCGGCGCTACCGGCCGCGGGCATGTTGACGTTCAGCACGGTCCCGCGCGGCAATGGCTCGCCGAGCGCGGCCAAGACGACGCTCGCCGCGAACGCGATCGCGCGGGTCGGATCCGTCGCGCGCGGCTGCAGCGAGCACGCGATGCCGGCGGCGCCGCGGAGCGCACCTTCGACGGCGGCCGCGACCGTGCCCGAGTAAAAGACATCGCTGCCGAGGTTGGAGCCGTCGTTGACGCCCGACACGACGACCGCCGGTGGCCGGTCGCAGAGCTTCAACATCCCGAGGTAGACGCAATCGACCGGCGTGCCGCTCAGCGAGAACCGGCGCGGCGCCACCTCGGTCAGGCGCAAGGGCTTGTGGAGCGTGATCGCGTGCGAGGCGGCCGAGCGCTGGCGCTCCGGCGCGACCACGAGGACGTCCGCGAACGCCTCGATGCGCGCGGCGAGCATCTCGAGATACGGCGAGTGGACGCCGTCATCGTTCGAGCACAGGACGAGAGGCCGCGTCATCGCTGCAGCATGCACCGAAAAAGAGAACGGTCCCTGGGGGGGACCGTTCATGTTCCGTCGGGCCGACTGGATTCGAACCAGCGACCCCCAGACCCCCAGTCTGGTGCGCTACCAGGCTGCGCTACGGCCCGCGAGGAAGCAGTGGTTTACAGGATCCAGTCGGCCGGGTCAATCGGCTCGGGGATGGTTAGACCGGCGGGAGGCCGTTCAAGATATTCTTGAGCACCTGGCTCGGCTTGAACGTCAACACGCGGCGGGCCGGGATCAGGATCGGCACCGCGCGCTGCGGGTCGCGGCCCATCCGGTCCTTCTTGTCACGCACGACGAAGTTCCCGAATCCGCTGATCTTGATCTTCTCGCCGCGCTCGAGCGTCTCCTTGACGACGTTGAAGACTGTCTCGACGATCTCGGCGGCTTCCTTCTTCGAAAACCCGCCGACCTTCTCGTAGACCGACTCGATGATGTCGGCCTTCGTCATTCGCGCCATGGCGTTCACGCTACACGACTCCCGCGGGTGGATGCAATAAGCACCCGGAATCTAAGCTGATCCCCGCTCGGATCCTGCCCGCTAGCGGCGCTGCGCGCCCAGGTTCTCGACCAGGCGGCCGACGATGGCCTCGTGGGCGCGGTCGACCTCGACGTCGGTCAGCGTGCGGTCGGGCGCCCGGTAGGCGATCGACCACAGCATCGACTTCATTCCCGCACCGAGCTTCGCGTCGCGGTAGTCCTCGAGCAGCCGGACCCCGCTGACGAGGGGCTCGTTGGCGGCGCTGATCGTCGCCTGCACCCGCCCGGCCGGGATGTCGGACGCGAGGAGCAGCGAGACGTCGCGGGCCGAGCCCGGGAACCGCGGGATCGCGCGCATCTGCGCCGCGCCGGCAAGCGGCACGCGGGCGAGCTCGACCTCGAAGGCGAAGACAGGCACGCCGACGCCGAGCCGCGCGCGCACCGCCGGATGCACCTCGCCGAACCAGCCGATCGGATCGCGCTGCCCGGCGAGGTGCAGCTCGCCCGCGACGCCCGGGTGGAGGTACGGGATCTGACTCGTCGCGGCCACGGTGACCACGAGCTCGCGCCCGCCGACCGCGCGCAGCGCCACGTGGGCGAGCGCCTTCGCGTCGAACACGTCCCACGGGGCGCCCGCGCCGAGCTGCGCCCCGCGCTTGCCCGCGAGGACGCCCGCGGCCCACATCGGCTCGTCGGGGAGCTCGTGGGGAGCCCGCTCGCCGGAGCCCTCGCCGCGGCGCAGAAACACGTTGCCCACCTCGAACAGGGCGACGTCGGCGCGCCCGTGGCTCGCGTTGCGCGCCACGGCGCCGAGGAGGTTCGGCAGGAGCGACGTGCGCATCACGGCCTGGTGCTCGCTCATCGGGTTGCGGAGCGCGATCGGCTGCGCGCGGCGATCCCCGCCCGCGATCCCGAGCGCCGCGTTGCGCTCGGCGGACTGGAAGGCGTACGTGATCGCCTCGCTCGCGCCCGCGGCGGCGAGGGCCTGGCGCGCGAGGTCCCCGCGATCCGGCTCGCGCACCGGCGGCGCGGCGCGCAGCGCGGGGAGCGTGGCCGGCACGAGGTCGTAGCCGACGACGCGCAGGATCTCCTCGATGACGTCGATCTCGCGCGTGAGGTCCGGCCGCACCGACGGCGGCGTCACGGTCAGCTCGCGCTGGCTCGCGACCTCGACGTTGCAGCCGAGGCGCTCGAGCGCGTCGCTGCACGTGGTCTCGTCGATGGCAACGCCGCAGACGAGCTGCA
This sequence comes from Deltaproteobacteria bacterium, assembly GCA_025353585.1. GTDB lineage: Bacteria > Myxococcota_A > Polyangia > Haliangiales > Haliangiaceae > JABFXX01. Next base: position 342 of record JANXOM010000096.1, on the reverse strand, counting down.
CGCGCGCCTTCCGCACCGCGATCGGCGCCGGGGCGCGCTCGCCCGGGTAGCGGTCGACGAGGTCGCCCTGCGGCGTCCCGCCGGCGAGCTGGCACACGAGCCGGGTCGCGCGCGCGGACGCGAGCCCCGCGAGCTCGGGGTCCACGATGCGCTCGAAGCGGTGCGACGCCTCGCTGTGGAGGTTCAGCCGGCGCGCGGTGCGGCGGACGAGCTTCGCGTCGAAGCTCGCGCTCTCGAGGAGCACGCTCGTCGTCGCGGCCGTGACCTCGCTGTCGCGCCCGCCCATGACGCCGGCGAGCGCGACGGTGCGCTGGCCGTCGCGGATGACGATGTCGCCCGGGA
>JANXOM010000067.1 GCA_025353585.1 Deltaproteobacteria bacterium | reverse complement strand
GGCGACGCCGTAGCGCTCGTGGAACCGCGTGTCGGCCAGGCCGACGTACGCGATGGCCGCGTTACCGGCCGCCACGAACAGCGCGTACTTGGTGGACGCGGCCTCGCCGCCCTTGCCGACGGTCTCGAGCACCGTCGCCGTGAACGCCGAGTAGCAGAAGCCGGTGATGAGCGCGTACGTCGTCACGCCCCACAGGTACGTCATGTCACTGCGCGGCGAGAGCACCATCGCGATGCCGCACAGCGCCGTCAGGAGCCCGGACAGGAGGTAGAGCAGGCGCCGATTGTAGCGGTCGCACAGGAAGCCGCCCGCCAGCGCGCCGACCGCCGTCAACACGACGTTGGCCGGCCCCGACACGAACGCGGTCAGCGCGTCCGACGCGCCGTAGTCGACGGCCATGCCGGAGAAGTAGTTCGCGAGCGCGGCCGTGCCCACCGGCGAGAGGCACAGCAGGATGCCGGTCGCGCCCGAGCGGCTCAGGACGATCTTGCGGACGTCGGTCAGCATGGAGCGGAAGACGTCCGCGACCTTGCGGCTCGCGTCGCGCGGCGGCTCCACCACGATCAGCACCGCGAGCGACGGGAGGATCATCATCGCCGCGAGCAGCGTGGCGATCACCAGCGGCGAGAAGTTCTGGCCGGTCATCCAGATCACGAGCCACGCCGAGAGCCCGCCGCCGGACAGGTTGCCGATGTTGAGGCACGCGCTCGCGCGGCCCCGCAGGTGATCGGGGATGAGCGTCGCGAGCAGGCCGCCGTTGCAGCTGCCGGACAGGCCGCCGATCAGCTGGCCGGCGACGGCGAGCGCCAGGAACGGGACGATGCCCGACGGCAGGGGCATCAAGCACGCGCCGAAGAAGCAGAGCGCGCCGAGGACCGAGACGAGGATCAGCCAGTGTCGCCGCGCGAGCCCCACGTCGACGATCGGCGCGTACAGGAACTGCAGCATCGGCGGTACGAGCACGAGCGTGCCGAACCAGCCGATCGCATCGAGCTCGATGCCGGCGCGCCGCGCGAGGTACGGCATGACCGCTCCGCCGAACGAGCCGCCGACGCCGTAGGGGATGCCGGTGACGATGAAGAGCCAGGCGGGCGCTGACGGGATCCGGGGCGCGGGGGCGGGCACGGCCGGTTAGTTGACCACGAGCGGCGCGGCTACGGGTGCGCGGGTGGCGGGAGCGACGTCGCGCCGCGCAGGAACACGATCGCCGCGACGAGGAGCGCGACCGCCATGAGCCCGGCGGCCGCCACCGCGACGAGGGTCGCGATCCGGCGCCGCCGGTCGTCCGAGGCGCGCGAGCCGGGCAGCGGCGCCATGGCTAGGCGTCCAGCTCTTCGGCGAGGGCCAGCGTGCGCGCGTTCTCGGGCACGCGGCTCGTGAAGCTGGCCCGCCAGCTGACGTCGCTGATCTTGGAGGCGCGCTCGAGCAAGCGCAGGCGCGCGCTGGCCGCCGCTTCCCGCGCCCCGGCCGCGTCGCCGGACGCCGCCAGCGCCTCCGCGATCGCGAGCCGCACGATCGACTCGCCCTCCTCGATTCCGCCGAGCGCCTCGAGCGTGTCGATGGCCTCGCGCGCGGCCACGAGGGCCTCGCCGGGGGCGCCCCGCGCCAGGAGCACGCGCGCCAGGTAGGCGAGCACTTGCGGGCGGGCAGGGCCGGCGGCCATGTCGAGCGCCCGGCGCAGCTCGCGCTCGGCCCGCGGCAGGTCGCCGAGCTCGGCGACGATCTCGGCCACGTACACGCGCGCCGCGCCCTCGAGCCGCTTGTCTCCCTGGGCCGTGAACATGTCGATCGCCGCCGACTCGATCTCGAGCGCCGCTGCCAGCGCGCCGCGCCGCTGCAGCGCGCGCCCGAGGTTGTGCTTCGCGGTCGCGACGACCGTCGCCATGCCCAGCTGCTCGCCGCCCGCGAGCGCCTCGCGGAGCCAGCGCTCGGCGTCGGCGTACGCCCCGATCTCGAGGCACGCGTACCCGACGTGCCCGCGCTGCACGAACGCGTACCGCCGATCGCCGGCCGCCGCGAACGCCTCTGCCGCCGCGTGCTCTGCTTCGAGGTAGAGCCCGACGTCGCCGGAGAACATCGCCCGCGAGGACCGGCTCTGGTGCACGCGCGCGAGCACGCTCGGGTCGGGCGTGTCACCGGCGAGCCGCTCCACGCGCTCGAGCAGGGCCTGCGCGAGGTCGTAGAACCCGTGGGAGAACAGCTGGAACACCGCGTGGGTCAGCGCGGCGGCGTTGTCGGCGATCGGCGCGTCGGGCGCGTCGGGCGCATCGCGCATCAGCGTGCCCACCGCGACGAGCCGGTCCCGGTCATCGAGCTTGCCGCACGTCTCCGCCACCTCGCCGGCCGCCGCGAACCAGCGCGCGCCGCCGATCGGCAAGAGGGCCAGCGCCGCGTGGGCGAGCTCCGCCGCCGGCGCGTACTCGCCGAGCCAGCGATGCGCCTCTGCCTGGTTCAGCAGCAGCGCGCCGAGCAGCTCGCCCTTCGCCTCGCACGCGATGCCGCGGACGGCCCGGGTCGCGGCCTCGCGGTAGTCGCACGCGATCAGCGCGTCCTCGGCGGCGCGCTGGTACGCCTCCGCCGCGCGGGGCAGCTCGCCGCCGCGCTCGAAGTGCTCGGCGAGCGTCATCGGGTCGGCCTCGCCGCGCTTCGCGAGCCAGGTGCCCGCGAGCTTGTGGCCGAGCTTGCGGTCGGCCTCGGTCAGCATCGCGTACGCCGCCTCGCGCACCATCGCGTGGCGGAACAGGTACTCGTCCTCGCCGGGAAATTTCGGGGCCGGCGCCCGCGCGATGAGCTCGCGGGCGGTCAGCTCGTCGAGCCATTGCTTCGCGCTCGCCGCGCGCTTCTCGCCCAGCAGCGCCGCCACGCCGCCGCGCCAGAACGACTGGCCGAACACCGCCGCCGCGCGCAGCACCTGGCGCGCGTCGACCTCGAGCCGGTCCAGGCGGCCCTGGACGACGGCGAGCACCGTCTCCGGCATCCCGTCCTGCTTCCCGTCGGCGACAGCGCGAATCAGCTCCTCGAGATAGAACGAGTTGCCACCCGCCTGCTCCACGATGCGCGCGACGAGCGTGTCGCTCGCGCGGTCGCCGAGCACGCTGCGCACGAGCCGCTCCGAGCCCTTCTTCGAGAGCTCGCCGAGCCGCAGTTCGTGGAGCCCGCGCTCCGCCCACAGCCGCGGGAACAGCTCGTGGACGTCGGGCCGCGCGAGCGCCACGACCAGCCAGCGCGCGTCGGGCAGGGCGCGCAGGGCGGCATCGATGAGGTTCGTCGTCGGGAGGTCGCCCCAGTGCAGATCCTCGAGCACGATGACGAGCGGCTGGACCGCCGTCTCCAGCGTGACGAAGTGCTCGAACGCGCGCTGGATCTGATCCGTCATGAGCAACGCGTCGTGGCGGGCGGCCCGCAGCTCGAGCGATTCGTCGTCCGGGAACGGCGCGCCGACCAGCTCGCCGAGGAACATCGTCGTGCGCAGCAGGTCCGCCGGCTCCGTGAACAGCGACGCGTTGCGCTGCACCCGCGCGCGCAGCTTGTGGCGGCGCACCTCGCCGGGCTCGCCATCGAGGATGCCCGCCGCGCGGCGCAGCGCCGGGGCGATCATGCCGAACGGCGAACCCGCGCGGAGCGCATCGCCGCGCCCGATCCAGACCTCGGGCGGCCGTCGCTTCTCCTTCGCGCGCTTGAGCATCTCGTAGCGGATGCGCGACTTTCCGACGCCGGCGGCCCCCGTGACGAGCACGACGCGCGAGCGCGGCTCCTCCACGCACTCGTCGTAGAGCCCGTCGAGCACGGCGAGCTCGCGGTCGCGGCCCACGCACGGCGTGACCTGCCCGAGCAGCGTGCGCGAGACCTCCACGATGTCCCGCTCGGCGACGAGGAGGAGGCTCGACAGATCGCCGCCGACCTCGAATCGGCTGTCGAGAAGTCCGCCCGTGATCTCGTCGATGCGCACGTTGGCCGACGGCTCGTCGACCAGCGCCACGGCGCGGTCGATGGCCTCGCCGACCGGCCAGCGCCCCGACATCACGGCGCGTCCCGTCGCGAGCGCCATCGGCGCCGCGGGCAGCTCCGCGTGCAGCGCGAGCGCGCACCGCGCGGCCTGCACGACGTGATCGGCCGCGCCGCCGCTACCCGACACCGTGACGACGTACGCGCCGTTCGCGAGCCGCTCGAGGAGCCCGCGGTGCGCCGCCGCCACCGAGCGCAGCGACGCGAGCGCGTCCGCCGGCAGCTCGCCGGTGATCGTCGGCGCATCCGGATCCTCGAGCTCGACGCTCGCGTCCACGCCGATGACCACCACGCACAGGAGGCGCCGCTCGGTCCGCGTCAGGACGCCGGTCCGCAGGCCGGTTCGCTTGCGCCCGGGCACGTGCACGAGGTCGAGCGCGGCGAGCTCGGCGGCCAGCGCCAGGCCCGTGCGCGGGCGCGCCTCGGGTTCGCGCGCGAGCATGCGGGCGACGAGCGCGTCGAGCTCGTCCGGCAGATCCGCGCGCAGCTCCGTCACGCGGGGCGGCTCCTCCACGAGGATCTTCGCGAGGATCGCGAGCGCGTGGTCGCCGGCGTAGACCGGCTGGCCCGTGAGGCACTCGAACAGGAGGCACCCGATCGCGAACACGTCGCACCGCGGGCCGACGTCGCGCTCGCCGCGCACCTGCTCGGGCGCCATGTAGCCCGGCGTGCCGACCATCACGCCTGTCGTCGTGTTGCCGCGCGCGTCCACGAGTCGCGCCACGCCGAAGTCGAGCACCTTCACGCGCGTCAGGTCACCGTCGGGCAGGAAGAGATTGGATGGCTTCACGTCGCGGTGCACGATGCCGCGCTCGTGCGCCGCGCCCAGCGCCTCGGCCACCCGACGCGCGAGGTCCACGCTCTGCGCCGCCGTCACCCCCGGCCCCGCGAGGACCTGCGCGACGCTCTCGCCCGACAGCCACTCCATCGCGAGCCACGGTGAGCCCTCGGGCGAGACGCCGTCCGCGACATAACGGACGATGCCCGGGTGCCGGAGCGCCGCGAGCACGCGGATCTCTCGCGCGAACCGGTCCGCGCCCCCGAGCGCCGCCGCGCCGTACAGCACCTTGAGCGCGACCGGCTCGCCGGTCGTGTGGTCGAGCGCGCGAAACACCGACCCCATGCCGCCCTGGCCGGCGAGCGCCTCGATGACGAAGCGCCCGGCGAGCACGTCTCCTGGCTTCATGTCAGCGCGTGCTTCATTTTCTGCGCGTGCTTCATCTCGGCGCCCGCTTCATTGCTGCGCTTCGAGCAGGCGCACGATGTCATCGAGCCGCGAGAGGATCGCGCGATTGACCGCGGCGGCCTCGGCGGCGGCGGCGGCGGCCTCGGCCGCGGGCGCATCGAGGGCGGCGCCCGACAGCGCCGGGCCGAACGTCTGCACGAAGGTCGCGAGCGCGTGGCCCGTTGGCGTCGTCGGGAACAGGTTGTCGTAGCCGACCGAGAGGGCCGTCGCCATGTAGAGCACGCCGTCCCACGGCGTCAGGCAATTCGGGTTCGAGTCCTTCTCGGCGAGGTAGAACGCGAGGCCTCCCCCGACGACGGTCGCGAAGAGCGCGTCGATCGGATCGTCCTTCGCCCAGCGGCGGATGCCGCTCTTGATCGCGGTGAAGTCGGCCGCGTCGGCGGAGAGAAACGCCAGCGCGAGCGGCGCCAGCGCCGCGAGGCCCGGACCGGTTCCGCCCGCGAACCCGAGCACAGCGGCGCTCGGCGGCGGCATCGCTCCCATGCGCCTCAACGTTACAACGATCGGGGGGGTCTGCAACGGCTTCCAAGCCTGCGAAAGAGCGCGGTCGGCGGCGCGCACGCCCGATCTCGTCCGATCGTCCCTGGCGGGACGGTCAGGGACGACTTAACGTGAGATGAGTTGTTGAAGGGGAGGCTGACGTGAACGAGCTGGTGGTCGCTGCGATCCAGTTCCCCACGGTGGTGTTCACGATCGCCCTCGGCATCGTGCTCCTCTACTGGGTGTCCGTGCTCGTCGGCGCGCTCGACCTCGACCTCTTCGGAGGCCACGATGTCGACGTCGGCGGCGGGCATGGCGACGGTATCGGCGGAGGCCACGACGCCGGAGGCCACGACGCGGGCGATGGTGACCACGACGCCCAGGGCGGCGGCGTGTGGCACGCGCTCGGGCTCGGGGACGTGCCGATCACGATCAGCGCGTCGTTCATCGTGCTCGTCGCGTGGGTGACCTCGCTCCTGCTGATGGCGTACGTCGTCGAGGCGTTCGGCCTGCCGGGCTGGGTCGGAGGCCTGCTCCTGCCGCTCGCGATCGTCTTCGCGCTCCCCGTCACGGCGCTGCTCGTGCGCCCGCTGCGCCCGGTCTTCGCCATCAAGGAAGGCAAGTCGAACGCGGACTACGTCGGCCACACGTGCACCGTCACCACGGGCCACGTCGACAACGAGTTCGGCCAGGCGACCGTCGAGGACGGCGGCACGGTGCTCATCATCGCCGTGCGCTGCGACGCGACCGGGAAGCTCGCTCGCGGTGATAAGGCGCTGATTATCGAGTTCGATGCGGGTCGCCAGTCCTACATCGTCGAACCTTCGTCTAGTCTGTCGTAGCTGAGGCTGCAACGCGCGGGGGATTCGCGCACAGAGGGACCGGCACGTGCCGGTAGAGGAGTCGCTATGGGTCAACAGCTCGTTCTCGTCCTGATCGGTGCCGGCGCCGTGCTCCTGCTCGGCATCCTCGTGCTCGTCGCCCGGACCTGGAGGCAGGTCGATCAGGGGCGCGCGATGATCGTGAACAAGATGGGCAGCGAGCCCCGGGTGACATTCACCGGCGCGATCGTGCTGCCGATCGTCAACCGCGCCGAGTACATGGACCTCTCGGTCAAGACGATCGACGTCTCGCGGCGCGGCAAGGAAGGCCTCATCTGCGCGGACAACATTCGCGCGGACATCAAGGTCACGTTCTTCGTGCGCGTGAACAAGACCGTCGACGACGTGCTCCGCGTGGCGCAGTCGATCGGCTGCGTGCGCGCGTCACAGCAGTCCACGT
>JANXOM010000010.1 GCA_025353585.1 Deltaproteobacteria bacterium | reverse complement strand
ACGCCGCAGGAAGAGCAGACCCATCCGCCCTCCGTGGCTATCGACGCCGCAGGAAGAACGCCAGGACGACCGTCGCAGGAAGAGCAGACCCATCCGCCCTCCGTGGCTATCGACGCCGCAGGAAGAACGCCAGGAAGAACGAGGAATCAAGCCGACATCGAAGCGAATCGGAACCGGCCTGCGGCTCGGCGGTGCCCCCGTCGACTTCGCGACCGCCGATCCGGATCAATACTCGCGCGTGCCTCGTCGAGCTCGCGCTTGACGGACTGGACGAGCGGCTCGGGTGCGATGACGCGTGCGTGCGGACGAGTCTCTACGCCCTGTCATGCGTCGGGTCCGACGCGGTGCCGTCGTAGCGGCGCGGCGACGGCGTGTACAGCGTCGCCGGCGTGCGCTGGCCGAGCGCCTCGTGCGGACGCTCGTCGTAATACTCGCGCCAGAACGCGACTCCGAGCGCCTCGCTCGGACCTGCTTGGTCCTGCGCTCATCGGGGGCGGCCGAAACGCGACGGGCTTCGCTGCGATGATTGTTCGGGCCAACGCCACCAGGTTACAATCGGTGGGCACATCCCGCTTCCGATCGTCTAAGTACGTGGAGGATAAGGGGATCGAACCCTTGACCCTCGGCTTGCAAACCCAGCCGCATTCATCTTTTCAACTACTTGCTGGTCTCGGCAATTCACATCGATTCCGACATCTTCGACGACGATCTCGGATCGAGCCTCGGACAGTCTCAGGGCGCTCGTTGACTAGTTGTTGACTAGAAAGACAAGCCCATGCTCTCGTCTCAGGCAACAAAACCGACAACCACTTGGGAGCCCTTTCCTTCAACAAGCCGATGCTCTGTCGGCTGTTGACTAGAACGGGGCAGACCCTCGGCTGTTGCCCGGAACACCATGAAGCAACACCTCACCGATGACACGCTCAAGGCCCTCCAGCCGGAGGAGGGCCAGGCCCAGCTCGTCGTGTTCGACACCGAGCTGACCGGCTTCGGCGCCGTGATCGGCCAGCGCTCCACAACCTTCATCGTCAACCGGCGGATCGGGAAGAAGCTCCATCGAGAAGCGCTCGGCGCGTGGAGCGGCCGTGGCGGGGAGCTCAACGCGCGCTCGGCTCGCAAGGAAGCGCTCGTGCGGCTCGGCAAGCTCGAGAACAAGGACTCGACGCCGGGCACGACGAAGCGCGCGAGCAAGTCGGGGCCCACGCTCGCGGAGGCCTGCGCGATGTACGTCGAGCGCCTTCGGAAGGAGGGCAAGCGGCCATCGAGCATCAGCTCCGTGACGCGCGAGATTGGCGATGCAGAGCACGGTTACCTGACGACCTGGCTCGGTCGCGCCCTCGCCTCCATCACCGGCAAGGAGTGCCGCTCCAGGCACGAGCAGATCACGAAGGACAACGGTCCGCACATCGCCAACCGCGTTCTGCGCGAGCTGCGCGTGATCTGGAACCACATCGCCAAGGAGGCGGCGGCCGGGACACTCGACGGGATGCCGACCGGCGCCGTGTTTCCTGCGAACCCGACGATCGCCGTCGTGTGGAACAAGGAAGGTGGCGCGGAGGACTACGTCGAGCGCCGTCGCGAGCCGGTTTCGTGGGCAAAGCTTCCGACCTGGAAAACGACCGTCGACGCGATCAAGAACCCCGTACGCCGCGACTACAACCTCGTCTGCTTGCTCACGGGCCTGCGTCGGAACGATGCCGCATCGATGCGGTGGGAGCATGTGAACCTTACCGACGAGGCGGTGACTTCCCGCGTGTGGAACGCGAACAAGAAGGCGTGGGAGCCGATCCAGCTGGCGCCTCGGACAGTCTTGCGGCCATCACCGAAGGGTGGCGCGAAGCGCTCGTTCTCTCTCCCGCTCTCCAGCGAGTTGATCGTGTTCCTCGAGCGCCGTCGGCAGAACAACGTCGCGCTGTTCAAAGATGACAACGGTTGGGTGTTTCCGACGACGGCACTCAAGGACGGCGCCGACAAGAAGCAACGTTGCTTCCTCTGCCAGGACCTCGGCATGCCCGATCACGTCAAGGGAACGATCATCCACACCGCCGAGCCGAAGGAGGACTCGAAGGTGATCGTCGCGCCGCACCGACTGCGTGACACGTACACGAGCGCCCTCGCGGAGGTCAACGATCCTCCCCTCTCGCCCTACGTCATCGACGTGTTGACCAACCACCGTCCGCCACGCGGATCGGTCACGGCCGGTTACATCGACCTGTCGACAGAGCACCTCGCTGCGTGCCAGGAGCGCGTCACACAGTTCTTGCTCGTGAAGATGACGCCGCCGGCGCCCAAGAAGGCCAAGCTCAAGGCGGTTTAGTCACGCGGCCGGCTCGCAAGCATTCTTGGCGAGATAGCTCTCCACGTCTGCATTGCGATAGCGGATCAACCGGCCGACCTTGATGAACCGGGGACCGCGCGACGAGTAGCGCCAACTCTGGAGCGTGGACCGCGACACGCCGAGCCGCCCCGCGAGCGAGACCTCGTCGACAAGGTCCATTGGCAGGACGGCCGGCGCCGCCGGCTGTACGACGGGTGAACGAACGATCTGCAGGTTGGACGTGGCCTCGCTCATGATGCCCCCAGCTTCGGAACGTGGATGATGTGGAACTTGAGCGGCTGCGCCGCGGGAACGTCGACACCCGACGGAAGCGCGGCACGGAGCCGGCTGATCGCGATGTCGAGCAGCTGATCGGGCGGCACGCCGCGCAAGGCGCCGACGGCCGCCGCGATCGCGGATGGGGTCGGCGTGACGACGGCAGGCGCGAACGGTTGCCCGGGCGCCGCATCCAGCGCGGCGAGGATCGTGCGGCAGGCAGCGACGCCCGCCGCGCGCGCGTCGAGCGAAGCATCGACGACGATCGCAGCGCGGATCTGTTCGAGCAGGTTCTCCATGGCTACGCCGCCTGCTTCTCGGGAATGGCCACGGGACGCGCGGGCGGCGAGACCCACTCGGCAAGCTGCGCGATCGGATCGATCGCCGCGTAGCCGTCCTGGTCGTTCCACTTCCACAGCTCGAAGCGCACCGTGATCGGCGACTTGGTCGCGTAGCCGATGACGTCGCCACCGCGCACGCGCTGGCGCTTGCGGTTGGTCTGACCGTAATACGGCGCCACGAACATCTTCGACATCTGCGCGTAGGTCGTGCCGTACGTGCGGTAGCCGTGCTCGATGCTAACGAAGAAGCCGGACTTCGTCTCGGTCGCGATCGCCACCGTGCCGTCCTGCGCCGCGTACACCGGCACGTAGAGCTCGCGGTCGAACGGCATCGGCTCGTAGCCGAGGTCCGCGCCGAGCCGGGCACCGTTGACGCCCTCGGCGAGCAAGAGAGGCTCGCGATCGCCGAGGCGCGCGAGCGGCCAGCGCCACGGTTGCGTCGTGATGCGCGCGTCGTTGCGAAGGCGCCAGAACCGGCTCCGGCGCGGACCAGTGGGATCGTTGGGGTCGTAGTTGAGATCGATCATGATGGCTCCTTCGTTCAGAACGGGATGACTTCTTCGACGGGCTCGACTTGCCCGATCAGGTTGTCGCGAGGCTTGAGGCGGGCGATCAGGCGCATCTCCTCGTCGAGAGACTTGGCTGGCGTCGTGAGGCGCGCCGCGACCTCGACGGCGTTGCGCGGGTAAGTGAGGCCCGGGTCGTGGCCCTCGCCGTACTGGCCGCGCCAGAAGCCTTTCCACCGCCGCCAGGTCTGGAAGTGGCGCGTGAGCGTGTCGTAGAGCCGGCCGGCGCTGGAACCGACGTAGACGATCTCGCGACTCTCCAGATCGCGGATCACGTAGACGCCGGCCTTGCCCTTGAGCGCGCGGATCCACTCGGGGTACGCGTCGCCACTCTCGCCGATCGCGCGATAGGTGAAGCCCGCGTTCCGCGCGACGAGAGCGTTCGGATCGGTGATCGTCTCCCAACCGCGCATCAGCGACGACGGGTCGATCCGATCGCTCGGGCCGCCGAGCCACAGCTCGAAGTGCAGATGCTTGAGATGCTCGCCGTCGAGCGGGCTCGCGCCGATCACGCCGATGGGCTGACCTGCGCGAACCCGCTCGCCTGACTTCGCGCTCATCGTCGGCGCGACGAGCAGCTTCTCGAGGTGCGTGTAGAACGTCGCGGCCTTCACCGGCGTGTGGTCGATGACGACGGCGAAGCCCTGCGGCGTCTGCGATGCCGACCACACGACGCCATCGCTCGCGGCGACGGCCGAGAGACCGTCCGGCATCACGCACCCCTTCGAGCCGTTCGGGGTTCCGACCTTGAACGGGTCCGTTGCCGCGCGTGCGAACATGAGATCGACACCGCCGTGGCGCGGCAGTCCCGCGCGCGGCGAGTCGAAGCCATCGGAGATCACCGGCGCGCGGCCGTTCCACCGCGGTACCGGCCACACCCAGCGACCCGACAGCGGCGCGAGCGCCACCGGGTGCGCGGGCGAGCTCGCGGTGCGCGAGCGCGTCAACACGTACGCCGCGACACCACCGCCGACGATCCAAGGCAACGCGCGCACCTCAAGCCTCCGTGTGCTCGTGGCCGCGTCCGCGGGAGATGAGGAACAGCCCGAGCAGGCCCGCGCCGATCAGGACCGGCGCGCCGATGCCGGAGAACAGGCCCTTGCCGACCTCGCCGACGATCTTGCCGGCGCCATGCGCGACGTCGCCGATCGCCTCCGCGGTCTTCGTGGCCGCCGTCGAGAGCGTGTCCGGCAGGTGAACGATGCTGTCCTTGACCGAGTCGACGACCATCGACCACTTGCTCGGCGCCTCGTCCGAGACCGCGACGTGGATCGCGACCTGCTGCAGCTCGCGCCAGAACTCGTTGTTCTTGGCGTAGGCGTCCTCGGGCTTGCCCGGCTTCGCAAGCTTGTCGACATCGGCCATCACCGGCGTCCACCGCGCGACAACGGCATCGTGCCCCCAGACCTCCTTGACGTCGGAGAGCTGCGTCGCCCAGTACGTCGCGAGCTGGAGAACATCGGCGTTCGTCGTGCGTGGGATGTCGCGCAGCCCACCGCTGAAGCCCGACGGCTGATCCAGCGAGTCGGTGCCGCGCTTCTGCTTGAGTAGCTTCAGCTGTGCGTTGTAGAGGTCGTCATAGGTTTTGATGTTGTCGAAGTGCGCGATTGGCCCATCGCCGCTCGGCCCGACGTTGCGATAGGTGTTCAGTTCGTCGAGAAGCGCATCCCAGATCTCGGGATCAGGCGGCGTGATCGCGAGGTCGTCGAGGAACACCACGACGGTCTCGAGCGTCGACCAGAACGAGCGGTTTAGCGCGTACGTGTCGTGCGGTGCGTGCAGCGCCTCGCGCTGGAGGTCGAGTAGCGCCGCACGCCACCGGCGCAGGATGCCGGGCGTGCCGTGCGTGCGCACCGGGTGATCGACAAGCGCCGCGATCGCGACGACGTCCGCCCCGGTCGTCCGGGGCCAGCGCGCGCCGTCCTCGAGCTCGATCCCGCCGCGCGTCTCGTAGGCGCGCTGGCGAAGCGCGAGGTGCCCATCGATCCAGCTGTGAATGTTTGACGACATGAAAGCCTCCACGAAATGACGAAAGAGATCGGGGGCCGGGGTCGCGCGAGCGGCTCGGCGCGATGCCCGGTTGGGTTGAGTCGCTGTGCCTTCTGCTACGTGCTTCCTACTCCTGGGACTCGAGGACCGACCGCGGGATCACGAGCGTGATCCGCTCCGCGTCGCAGGACGGCGCGTCGCCGTCCTGAGCCACGTACGCAGCGAGGGCCTGCGTGTCGATCAGCGAGCGCGGGATCACCAGCGTGGTCCGGTCGCGCTCGCACACGACGTCCACGTCCGACGTCGCACTCGTCGTCACGTTCGAAGCCGTCGGCACCGGCGCCGTCGTCTTCGTCGGGGCGGGCGCGTAGGCGGGAGCCGAAGCGCCGAACCACGAGCCCATCCCCGACAGCCAGCCGCCGTTACTCGCCACCGGCTGGCTCGTCCCCTTGTAGTTGGGCGTCGCCATGAGGGCTAGCCCACCAGCTTGGTGACGAGGTTACCGAGCGTCCGGATCTGCTCGTCGCGCTTCGCATACTGCGCGAGCGAGCCCTGATACAGCATCAGGTTCCCGACGTCGGTGCTCACATCCGCCGTCGCGGTGGGCCCGGCAGGCAGCGGCATGAGGGCAGCAAAGATCTGCGCCACCATGTCGATCACCTGGCCCGTGCTCATCCGCCCGAACACACCCGAGCCCCCACCGATGCCGACGCCCATGCCCGGGGCACTGGCGTAGATCACCTGCGGCTGCTGCGGATACTGCTGCGGATACTGCTGCGGGTACCGGTTCTGCGGCTGCGCGTAGAACGTGCGGTTCCCGCCGGGGCGCTGGTTCGGGTGAACCGTGCGGCGGTCGTGCTCGTTCGCGTTCCGCTCGACGAACTGAATCTCTCCGTACTCGTCCATATGATCTCCTTCTTGGTGTGGGTCACGCTTCGTCGCTCGCGCGACCCCGACCCCCGATCTCGTCTGTCGCTACGCCGCCATCGACTCGCCGGCCGAGATGGCCAGCCGCGTCTTCGCCCGTTCGAACGCGCTCTCGAGCGAGCCCGGCGGCAGCTCGCCCGCGTTCGCCGGCTTCTTCGTGGCGTCCGCGGTCTGCGGCGGTGCCGTCGCCGCGACCTTGTGCTCGTGGTCGTCCGCGAGCCGCCGCCCCCGCCGCGCTCCAGGCATCGCCGGAGTTCGCGGCGGTGTGCCCATCCTCCGCGACGTGCATGAGCGCGACGCTCTGATCTGAGCGGCAGGTCCAGCACATGGTGCGGCTCATCGCCGATCTGTTCGACGTGTCACGCATCGCGCAGGGCAAGGTCAAGCTCGAGCGCGCGCCGCTCGAGGTTGCCCATCTCGTCGCGCGCGCGGTCGAGCTTGCCACGCCCCTGATCGAGGAGCGACGACACCATCTGTCGATCGAGGTGGCCCCGGACCTGATGCTCGACGCCGATGAGACCCGCATGTGTCAGGTCCTCACGAACCTCCTCACCAACGCGGCCAAGTTCACCGAGCCGCGCGGCCAGATCCACCTCGTCGTGACCCAGGACCCCGACGCGGCCGGCGGCGGCATCGTGATGACCGTGAAGGACAGCGGGGTGGGGATCCCCGAGGCGCTCCTGCCGCACGTGTTCGACTCGTTCGTGCAGGGCCAGCGCTCGAGCGCGCGGTCCGAGGGCAGGCTCGGCCTGGGGCTCGCGATCGTCCGCAGCATGGTCGAGCTCCACGGCGGCACCGTGATCGCCAGGAGCGCCGGCGCAGGCCAGGGCAGCGAGTTCGAGGTGCGCATGCCTCCTGGACGTCGCCGTAAGCGGCGTCCGTCGCGGCCCCCGGCTCGCGTGAAGCGCGCCCCCGTCGACCCGCGGCGCGTGCTGATCGTCGACGACTACCAGGACGCGGCGGATGCGCTCGGCGAGGCGCTTGTCAAGGGTGGGCACGACGTGCGCGTGGCCTACGACGGGCCGACGGCGCTGGACGTCGCGAGGACGTTTCATCCGCAGGTGGCCTTGCTCGACATCGGCCTGCCCGTCATGGACGGCTACAAGTCGCGCGCCAGCTCCGCCGGCTCGACCCGAGCGGTGGCCGGATTCGACTCGTCGCGGTCACCGGCTACGGACAGGACGGCGACCGCGCGAAGGCGCTCGAGGCCGGGTTCGACGCCCACGTGCTCAAACCGGCCACGTTCCTGACGGTGATGAGCCTGCTGGTCTCCTCCGGCGACGAGTCGCAAGCGCCGGACGACCGATCCGGCGGTTGAGCACCGCTGCGCTGCGGTATCAACGGGTATGGCCGACCGCGATCAACTCCGAGAGCTCTACGAGGCGCTCCGGGCCCAGTACCTGGTGCGGCACTTCGGGCTCGGCAAGTACTTCCGGCGGGACCACGCGAGCACGTTTCATGCGCTCGGCGATTTCTCGAAGAACGTCATGGCCGGCGCCGCCGGGACCGACCTCAGCTGCGCGGACGTCGCCGAGGGCGCGGTGGTCGCGACGGCCGCCACGCCGCTGGACATCGACGCGTTCATCGCGTCGACGGATCCGCTCGCGCCCTACACCATCGGCCTGCGCAGCAACGAGAACCCGCTGATCGACACCGGGCTCACGCTGGTGTTCCTCGCCGTCGAGACCTCGCTCGGAAACCGCGCGTCGCTGCCGATCCTCGGACGCGTGCTCGCCACCGTCGGCGCGCTCTTCAAGTTTCCGAGCGATTCGATCTTCGCCGGATACCCGCTGCGCTATACCGAGGTGCACTCCGATCACTGGAGCACCGGCGCCGATGGCCGCCCCCAGGTCTGCTGCGAGTTCCTGACCGCGCAGGACGGCTCGTACCGGTACTGCACGCCGGCGAACGATGATCGCCTCCGTGGCGCGGATGGCTCGATCCCGCGCCGGCTCTGTCGCAGGTGGGAGCCGAGCTTCGACGAGATCTGCGGCCTCGTGGCCGGCTATTCCCTCGCGCACCAGCTGGTCGACGACGGCCAGACAAAGCAGACGATCGAGATGCAGGCAGACGCGCTCGGGCGCTACCTGGCCGCATGTAACTACATCCTCGTGCGCCCCGAAGGCGGGTTCGCGACCCGGGGGGCGAGCGGCCTGGGGACGGCCCTCGGCTTCGGACTCGACCGCGCGCTCTCGCGCATCACCGGCACGTCGTACGCGCCGACGGGCGACTTCAGCGACGCCATGCGCCTCGCCGGCGTGTGGGACCGCGTCAAGACCGGCTACTACGCGGGCGGCGCGGTCGGCGCCGTCGCCGGGGTGGTCGTCGGCGGCGCGCTCGGCGTCATCGGGGGGCTCACGACGGGCATCGGCCTGACCGCGGGCGCGCTGGCCGGCGGCCTCGGCGGCTACGCGGTCGGCGCGGCGCTCGGCCTCCGCGCGCAGGCGGACGCCTTCGAGGTGGCCAACCCGGAATTCGACATCGCCTCGCTGGTCCTCCACGTCCCGGGCTTCCGGTTCCGGTTCCAGGTCCTCATGACGGTCTGGGGCAACCTCCCCGCGGATCCGAAGATCGATCACCTCATCCTGGCCACGGCCCTGGCGGCGATCGGCGACCCCGATGACACCGTCGGCGCTGCGTTCATCGACTTCGCGTCGCCGATCGCGACGGACAGCAGCGCGAATTCGTTCGCGGGCAATGGCGGCACGCTGCCGCGGACCCGCGCGCGGCCGCTGGCGAACGCCATCATGGCGCATCACTTCGACGCCTACCGCGACACGCTCTCGCCGGTCGACCGCACGATCACGTCGCCGGCGGACGCGGCGCTCGAGCGCTCGGTCCAGGACATGTGGGGCGCATTCCAGACGCCCCCGGCCGGCCGGGCCCCCGACCAGGCGGGCAACGGACCGCGGTGGAGCCAGAAGCTCCCCGTGAACACGCTCCCCGCGTGCCTGGGCGAGGACCCGGCGCTCGCGCTCGAGTACCTCGCGACGGTCGCGCTCGGCTGGCTCGCGGCGAAGAAGCGCGCGGACGCGGGCTCGGTGCAGACGGTCGTGCTCGCCGCGCTCGACACGCCGCCGGACTTCTCGACGCGACCGCTCTGGGCGCCGAAGGTGCCGGCGGCCGTGCTCGCCGCGGCCCCGGGCACCGTGCCGATCGCGGCGAGCTCGTTGCCGCCCGCGCCGGGCGAGCTACCGCCCGCGGGCGGGGTCGATGCCTTCGTGAACGCGCCGACGCCGCCGGCGGCCGGGCCGACGCCGACGCCTGCCCTCCAGACGACCCAGGTCGTCGTGACGATCGCGGCGGACTCGTCGCTGTTCGGCTCGCACGAGACAACGACGGTGTTCCTGGCGCCGCCGGCGGGGATGCCGGCCGGCATGGTCGCGCACGCCGAGGCGGTCGTGGACGGCGCGCACACCAACTACCGCCACTCGGGCGCGAGCTCACGCCTCCTCACGCAGCCCGAGACCGCCGGCGGCGCCACGGGACGGATCGGCGACGTTCGCATCGATGCCTGGGCCGACGCGCTCTCTGGCTATCGCACCAGCGCGAAGTACAGCGCGACGTGGACGTGCTGGTGGGTGCGCGCGCCGGGGTGAGGCGAGGTCGCCGCGCGGTCGTCAGTACGCCTGCTCGCCGGGTTGCATGATCATCGACTTCGCGGTGACCCCGTTGACCGTCGCTCCACCGTTGTGGATCGCCGGGAAATAGACCTGCATGTTCTGCGGAAACCCGACCGTCGGCCGGGTGAGCTGATCGAGGTGAGCGAGCTCCTCGGCCGTCAGGCGAACCTCGAGCGCCTGGACGTTGTCCTCGAGCTGCGCCAACCGCCGCGCGCCGATGATCGTGGGGGTCACGCCCGGCTGCGCCTGCACCCAGGCCAGCGCCACGCCGGCCACGGTGCTGTCATGGGCCCTCGCGATGACCTCCAGCTCGTCGACGAGCGCGTACGTGGGCTCGCCGAGCGGGACCCGAGCGCCGCGATCGGCCGTCACCTGACCGGCGTTCTTCCGCGTGTACTTTCCGCTGAGCGCGCCGCTCTTGAGCGGCCCCCACGGCGTGATCCCGAGACCGTGCTCGCCCGCCATCGGAATGAGCTCGGCCTCGACGGTTCGTTCGAGCAGCGAATATTCGATCTGCAAACCGATGAACGGCGACCAGCCGCGGAACCGCGCGGTCATGTTGGCCTCGACGACCTTCCAGGCGGGCGTATCCGACACACCCACGTACCGAACTTTTCCGGCGCGCACGAGATCCTCGAGCGCGGCCATCGTCTCGTCGATCGGAGTGTGCTGTCCCAGTTGTGGAGCCACTAGAGATCGATGTAGTCGGTCTGCAGCCGGCGCAGCGATTGTTCGCACGCGGCGACGATCGCCTTGCGCCCCGAGCCACCGCCGTTCGGATCGCCGGGGTACAGGTTGCTGCTGAACTTCGTCGCGATGACAAGTCGATCGCGCTTCGCCGCGTCGCGCCCCACGTGATCCCCGATGATCTTCTCGGAGTGCCCTTTCGTGTAGCCATTGGCGGTGTCGATGAAGTTGCCGCCGAGGGCGATGAATCGGTCGAGGATCTGCTCGGACTCCGCCACGCTCGAGCCCCAGCCATGATCCTCGCCAAAGGTCATCGCGCCGAGGCACAGGGGGCTGACGCGCAGGCCGGCGCGGCCGAGAGTGATGTAGTGATCGAGGGGCATGCGCTGGTGTAGCAACGGACCCCGGCGACCACTACGGCGACGAGGCCGCATAGACTCATGCACGCACGCCATGAATGCGCCCGCGCGCGCGATCGAGTCACCTCACGTGTCTCGGTCAGCGACGCCGGGGGCGGCGGTAGCGCAGCGCATCGACCACCAGCGAGAACGCGGGGGAGGCGTGCTTGCGGCTCGTGAAGTACAGGTAGAACCCGGCGAACGGTCGTGACCAATCCTCGAGCGCCAACTCGAGCTCGCCGGACGCGAGGTACGGCGCGGCCTGGTCCTCCGGCATGTACGCGATCCCGATGCCGTGACGGGCGGCGACCAGCACCTCGTCGAGGCCGTTCACGACCAGCTGCCCCACGACGCGCACCTTCACCGCGCGTCCCGCCTTCTCGAACTCCCACGCGTTGATGCCGCTGGGCAGCCGCATCGTGATGCAACCGTGGTCCATGAGGTCCTGCGGGTGCCGCGGGGCCCCACGCCGAGCGAAGTAGCTCCGCGCGGCCACGGCGAGCAGGCGCATGGGGGGACCGATCGGCACCGCGATCATGCCGCGCGTGAGCTGCTCGCCCAGGCGCACGCCGGCGTCGTAGCGTTCGGCGACCATGTCCGTCAGGCCGTAGTCGCTGACGATCTCGACCGCGATCTCTGGGTACGCGCGCAGAAGCGGCGCGAGCTTCGGGAGGAGCAGCGACTTCGCCGCGTAGTCATTCGTCGTGATGCGAACCGTGCCGGCCGGCTTGTCGCTCATCGCGGCCAGCGCGGCCATCTCCGCCTGCACCTCGGCGAGGCGCGGGCCCGCTGTGCCGAGCAGCTTCTCCCCGGCCGCGGTCGGGGACACGCTCCGAGTCGTGCGCGTCAGCAGGCGCACGCGGAGGCTCGTCTCGAGCCGTTGCACCGCGTGGGACAGCGTCGATTGCGAGAGGCCGAGCCGCTTGGCGGCCGCCGTGAAGCTCCGCTCCCGCGCGACGGCGAGGAACATCAGCAGGTCGCTCAGGTCGTTGCGCGCCATCGCCAGGGGGCTCGCTCCCACGGTAGCAATTCATGACGCGAGCGCATAGATCGGCACCAGGCCCCCCGCGCCCGGGCCGGCCACCGGCGCGCGCGGTCACGGTCGTCGCCGCCCTGATGGGAGTGGCGCACCGCCCCGCTTCGTGACGGTGCCGCGCTCCGGCGCGTGCGACGCGGCCACCGGGCCCAGCAGGCGTTCGAGCTCGGTGGCGAAGTCGCGGCGAAAGAACGCGAGCTCGGGCTGCCGGAGCGCGGCGGCGGCGGACACCGACGGGTGAGTCTCGGGATAGATCCCCACGACCAGCGTGCTCACGTCGTGGAGGAGCGCCACCCACGCGGCCTCGGTCAGCTCGCCGCAGCAGCGCGCGAAGTCGCCCGCTGCCTCCGCGTAGAAGGCGAGCGTCCGGTGCTTGAACGCGCGGATCGTCTCCTCGCTCAGGTTCTGTTCGAGCACGGCCGGGACCGCGGCGAGGAGCGCACACAGCCGGGGGCGCTGAGCCAGCGTACGGACCAGCAGCGCGATCGTCGGACCGAGAGCGCGCGGCGTGCGGAGCTGCGGGCCGAGGTCGGTCCACCATGTCTCGGCCTCCTGCCAGAAGAGCGCGACGAGCACCGCTTCCCGGGACTCGAAGTACCGGTAGACGTTCGCCTTGGCCACCCCGGCGCTACGCGCGAGCTCGTTGAGGCCGAGCTCGTGAAGCTCGCACCCGCCCGCGAGCAACTCCCGCGCCGTCTCCAGCAAGTGCGCACGCCGGAGCTCCTTTTGCGCTGGGTTCCGCGCGCGAATGAACCGCTTCGCCACGGCCGGACGCTACCACGCCGACGTTCTCGCAAATAGGCGCCCGATGGTCACTTGACACGTGACCGATGGTCTCTTATCTCTTGGACATGTCCTCTCGCAAGACCGCGCTCGTGACGGGTGCCTCCGCCGGCCTCGGCGCTCAGTTCGCCCGTCTCTTCGCCGCCGATGGCTGCGACCTGGTGCTCGTGGCGCGGCGGCGCGAGAGCCTCGAGGCGCTCGCCGCGGAGCTGCGCGCGGAGCATGCAGTCGCCGTCCAGGTGATCGCCGCAGATCTGGCGAGGCCCGAGGCCGCCGAGGCCCTCGTCGCACACCTCGAGGGCCCGGTCGACTACCTCGTCAACAACGCGGGCGTCGGCTACCTGGGCGGGTTCGCGGCAGCCGACGCTACGCGCGAGCTCGCGATGCTGTCGCTCAACATGACGACGCTCGTCCTGCTCACCCGGTTGCTCCTGCCGGGCATGCTCGCGCGACGCAGCGGGCGGATCCTCAACGTCGGGTCGCTGGCCGGGTTCATGCCCGGCCCGCAGATGGCGAGCTACTACGCGTCGAAGGCCTTCGTGAACTCGTTCTCCGAAGCGCTGTCCTACGAGCTGCGCGGCACCGGCGTGACCTCGACCTTGCTCTGCCCCGGCGCGACGTCCACGGAGTTCGCCGCGGTCGCCGGCGTCGCCGACTCTCGGTTGTTCAAGCTCGGCGCGATGACCGCGACGCGCGTGGCGGCGGCGGGCTATCGCGCGATGACGCGTGGGCGGCGGCGCGTGATCCCGGGCTTGTACAACAAGCTGTCCGCGTTCTCGATGCGGCTCGTCCCGCGCGGGCTCGCCACCGCGATCGCCGCGAGCCTGCACCACACGAGTGGCAAGGCCCTGCCCGCGCCCCCCGCGGTCAGCCCTCGAATCAGCGCCTGAGCACCCTCCTGGTGACGGCGCGATGCGCGCGCGCCGCTGCGGTACGACCGCGGCGAGGTGGCGAGGGCAGCGTCGCCGTCGTCCCCCACGCGCCGCAGCGAACGTCGTCGCGGTCGCCCGCGCGTCGGACGCGCCGGGGCTCGCCGTCACAGCCGTGGCGCCTGGGTGATGAGCCCGTGAGCCAGCGCGCCTCCGAAACGATTCAGAGGCCGGGTGAATCTTCGCCGCGTCCACCTGGCTATCTCGACCGTGAAGAACAACACCCGATCCCTCGCGGTCCTCGTCCGGCTCGGCCTCCTCGTGCCGGCCCTGATCCTCTCGCTGTACCTCGGGGCCCCCGCGGCCTCCGCCGACCCGAAGGCGGCGTCCAAGTCGCCCGCGGCCATCCTGATCGGGGTGATCAACCGCGCCGAGTGGTGCTCGGTTTGCAAAGCGAACGGGCCCCGTGTCGCGCGGACGATCGCTGCGGCCAACGGCGATGCGGCCATCTCCATCGTCGTGAACGACTTGACCGATGCCGAGACGACGAAGAGGTCGCTCGGCGCTCTGCAAGCGGCGGGGGTCGAAGCCGCGATGGAGCCCTACTCCGCCACGGGAGTTTTCTATCTGTTCGATGCGCGATCGAAGCGACCGCTGCGGCAGGTCACCGTCGCGAACAGCGACGACGAGATCCGGACCGTGATCGCGATGGCGCGGAAGCAGGTCGCGCCGTGACGACGGTGTGAAGCGGGTTGTCCTCGACGCGGTCGGTCCTGGTCACGCGTGCACCGGAGCGGGCCGCGTCAGGGGGACGAGCCAAGAAAACAGGAACGCGCCGGCCAGAGCGCCGATCGCCTGCGCGCCGATGAACCCCGCCACGTCGCTCGGCCGGATGCCGGCGTACGTATCGCTGAACGCGCGCGCGATCGTCACGGCCGGGTTCGCGAAGGAGGTGGACGCCGTGAACCAGTACGCGGCGACGATGTAGGCGGCCACCGCGAGCGGCGCGATGCTCGGGCGCGAGCGACCGACGCAGATCACGACGCCGACGAGCCCGAACGTCGCGACGCCCTCGCTCAGCAGCTTGGCCGCGCCCGAGCGCTCCGTGGCGGACCACGTGACGAGCGCGAGATCGAACATCGCGTTCGCGAGCACCGCGCCGAGGATCCCGCCGGCGAGCTGCGCGACGATGTACCCGGCCGCGACGCCCGGTGAGAGGTCCTTCGTCGTGGCCATCACCACCGTGACGGCCGGATTGAGGTGCGCACCCGAGATCGGGCCGAACGCGAGCAGGATCGCGACCAGCGCGCCCCCGGTCGCGATCGTATTGGCCAGCAAGGCGACCGCGTGATCGGTCGCCAGGCGCTGGGCCATGATTCCGGAGCCGACCACCGCCGCGACGAGGAGCGCCGTCCCGACGAGCTCGGCGACGAGGCGCCGCCGGACGTTCCCTACTTGCACGGGTTCGGCCCGCACGCCTTGCGGAGCTTCGCGTGGTCGGACTTCAGCGCACGCTCGGCGCCGAAGGCGGCCGTGAGGACCCCGAGCGCCTGCGCGGTCGTCTCGTGTTCCTGCTCGACGAGCCGGTAGTAGACCCACGTCCCATCGCGCCGGCTGTCGACGACGCCCGCCGCCTTGAGGATCCCGAGGTGCCGCGACGCGGTCGACTGGCCCAGGTCGAGCGCCGACTCGAGGTGACAGACGCACAGCTCGCCATGCGCCAGCAGCGCGACGATGCGCATGCGCGTCTCGTCCCCCAGGGCGCGGAAGAGCCGCGTGATCGGGCGAACCTCCAGGTGCTCTGTACTCGACAACATGAGTCCCGTGTATCACGATATACAGATGTATGCGAGATGGGGGATGGAGCCTATCGCCGCCGAACGACGAGCCGGGCCAGCGGCTCGGCGAGCTCGGGCTCGTCGTCGCGCGCCTGGGCGAGCAGGTTGCGTTCTTCGCGCGCCTCGGCCCGCACGAGCTGCGCGAGGCGTACCGCCGCGGCCTGCCCCGCCTCGCTGCGAGCGTCGGCCTCGATCGCGGGGAGCAGCGCGCGCACCTCGTCGAACACCGCCGCGGCGGTCACCTTCGTCCAGCGCCCGGGCCGGCAGCCGCGCGAGCGGTTCGTGGCGAGGCTGCACGTGCCGCCGATCAGGGCGCACAGCGGGTGGGTGCAGGCGGGGTCCATCGCGTTCGCGGCGCCGATGGTCGCGCGGTTCTGCGCGCCATGCGAGAGGGCCTCGCGTGCGCGGAGAACCGCGGTCGAAGAGCGCAGCCCTGCCGAGATCTGATAGGTTCCCCGCCCATGACCGACACCAAGACCACCACGCAATCGACCGCGACGCCGGGTGTCGCCCCCGCCCCGCACGACCCCGCGGCCCTGCTCAAGCGCCAGCGTGAGAACGCGCGCCGCGCCCTCCTCAAGCGCCGCCAGCGCAAGTCCAACCAGTAACCGGACCGACCGGCCGGGCATGTCCTGAGCCTCCCCGCCCTCGCCCCGATCTATGTGCGCCGCAAGCGCAAGGTCATCGTGGCCGCGGGAGAGGGCGGACTACCGCTCTCGTACGTCGCGACCGCGCTGAAGAACCTCGAGCCGCTCGGGTACACCTGTACGCCGGCGCTGGCCGCGCGGCTGGCCACCCTGCCCGAGGCGCAGCTCGCGAAGACCTATCGGCAGATCGCATCCGTCCTGCGCAAGCTCCGGGGCGCCAGGAGCACGTGGGCGCCGATGTATCCGAACTTTCCCGGCCAGGTGATGGCGGCGAGCGAGGCGGAGCTCTACTGGAATGCGCTCGTGCACTACGCGGGCGACGGGATGGGCGTGCGGATCATGCCGATCTACCCGGTCGCTCCGCGTGCGCCCCTGACGGAGCCGGTCGAGCTCGTGCAGATCGGGCTCGGTAGCGAGGCGGAGCTCGTCACGCTCACGCGCGACCTGAACGGCGCGGCGACCTCGCTCTCGCCGGCAGACCGGCACGACCTCGCGCGCCTGATCGAGCACTTCGCGGCCCAGGTCGGCACGATCCTGCCCGCGGAGATTCCGCACAAGGAGAACTTCGCGTTCGTGGCGAGCCTCCTCATCGACCACGAGGTCGGCTCGGACGTTCTGCTCACGCGCTACGTCACGACCGCGACGGATGTCCTGCGGCTCGCCGTCGCGCTCTCGGGCGACGACGTCAGCCTCGCGAAGCCGACGAAGTTCACGGCGATCGCGCGCGCGACCCGCCGCTTGCTCGTCTCGCCGATCGAACGGCTCCCCGCGCCCGACCAGGATCTGTGGCGCCATCCCCAACCGTGGCTGCGGCTCGCGGAGCGCCTGCATCCGGGCGAGCTCGCGAAGCGCTATCCAAAGGCGGCCGCGGCCTTCGCGCGCCGCCGAGGTCGCCACGCCGGTGCTGCTCCAGGTGCTGTCTCACTTCGAGCTCCGGACCTCGCGCGAGGCCGTCCGGCCGATCTTTCCGAAAGGCCAGACGGCGAAGGTCTACGCGCTGCCGAACACGCTGCCGGCGCTGCCCGCGGACCTGTGCGCCGGCGTGGTCGCGGCGTGCGAGGCCGCGCTCATCACGCGGTTTCGGGCGCTGCCGTCGCTCGGGCGCTGCTGGCTCGATCCCGCGCTCGCGGGCTACATGGTCCCGTTCTCGCAA
Source organism: Deltaproteobacteria bacterium (assembly GCA_025353585.1). Lineage (GTDB taxonomy): Bacteria > Myxococcota_A > Polyangia > Haliangiales > Haliangiaceae > JABFXX01. Next base: position 3,468 of record JANXOM010000010.1, on the reverse strand, counting down.
CGGTCGGCGAGCAAGGCCCTGCGGACGATCGTGCGGGGCTCGCGGTTGCCGATGCGGCCTGCGCCGACGCTGCGGTTCTTCCTGTGGTGGAAGGAAGGCAAGATCGGCGACAAGCAGACGGGTCGCGTCGACATCGATCTGTCGGCGGTCGTGTGCCGCGCCGACTTCAGCCTCGTCGACCTGATCCCTGGACCAGCCTGCGCTCGGGGAAGTTCAAGGGCGCGCACAGCGGCGACATCACCTCGGCGCCGGACGGCGCGTGCGAGTTCATCGACCTCGAGCTCGCATCCGTGAAGCGGGCCGGCGGCCGCTACATCGTGCCGGTGGTGTTCTCGTTCACCGCCCATCCCTTCTGCGATCTGCCGGAGTGCTTGATGGGGTGGATGGGACGTCGCCATCCGGGCTCCGGGGAGATCGTCGAGCCCGCGACCGTCACCGATCGCCTCGATCTCGCGTCGGACCAGCGCATCGCGATCCCCGCGATCTTCGATCTCGAGACGGCCGAGATGATCTGGGTCGACGCGGCCTATCGGGCGCGCCCCGAGACCGCGGCGATGGCCGAGACGCACACGGGCTCGATCGAATCGCTCCTGCGCGCGATGACCGCGCTGCACGTGACGAGCCTGCACCGACTGTTCGCGCTTCACATCGCGGCGCGCGGGACCGCGGTGGTCGACCGCGGCGCGGCCGAGACGGTGTTCAGCGCCGAAGAGTCGCCGTTCGACGTCGAAGCGATCATGGCGCGCTACCTCGCGTCATAGGCTCGCCAGCGGCGGCTATGGTCGTGCTTCCTTCTATTTTAAGAACGGTGGTCGAGGGTTCGAATCCCCCTTCGCGCACGAACTAACCAGCCAATGTGGCTGGTTTTTTCCTTTCCGGACCCTGAGCCACTGCCGCGCCACTGCCACGAACCTCACTCAGTTCGACGGCAGCGCGCGCTCCGAGCATCGCGAGCACGCGTTTGTCGGGGTCGTCGATCCCGCGCGATTTCTCGCGCACGATTTCCGGCAGCTCGCGCTGATGCGCCTCCGCCACGTGGACGTAGAGCATCGTCTCGTCGATCCGCTTGTGCCCGAGCCACGCCTGGAGCCGCCAGGGGTTCACCCCGAACAGCGCCGCGTGCGTCCCGAACGTATGGCGGAGCGTGTGCCAGTAGTGGACCGGGAGGCCCGCCGTCCGGCACATGCGCGCCATCGTCCAGTTCGCCTGGCCGTCGGCCTTCGCCGTACCGTCCAGGTCCCGGACCACGAACCCCTCGCGGATGACGCTCATCCGCTTGAGCGCGTCGTGCAACGTGGTGGTCATCGGCACCGTCCGGCGTGTCCGGCCCTTCGGCGTCGTGGTCTCCCCGTTGCACGTCTGCTGATTGATCGTGATCGTCTTCGCGATCATGTCGACGTCCTCGCGCCACCGCAGCGCCTTGACCTCGCCCACGCGCATCCCGGCCTCACCGGCGAGGCACACCGCGGCGTACCAGTCCTCGCCTTCGTTCTTCGCCGCCGCGAGGAGACGCACGTACTGCGCGAAGTCCCACGCGACGATCTCTGGCCGCTCGACCTTGAACATCCCGATCCGCGGCGACTTCCCGATCACCTCGCAGTCCACCGCGTACTTCATCGGCTTCGACAACACCGCGAGGATGTTGTTGATGCGCTTGTCGCCGAGCTTCTTCGCCACGAGGTCTGCGCGAAACCGCGCGACCACGGGCGTCGTAATCTCGTCGAGGCGCAGCTTGCCGAACCGAGGTTCGAGATGGAGCGCGTAGATGATCTTCTTCGCGCGCTGCTCCGTCGGCTTGTTCTCCCGGCCGATCACCCACTCGTGCCAGAACGATCCGTTGAACCACTCCGCGAACGTCGGAACCTCCTTCGTTTCAGCAAGCTCGAGCTTCGGCGTGCACGCAACCCGAATTGCGCGTTGCTCGGCCTCCAACGCCCCGACTCGAGTCGCCCCTCTCTGCCAACATAGCTGAGACACCCGCTACCCCGAAGTTCAGTGTCGAGGGCGACCGAGGAATGCACGATGATCAATTTGATGGTGAAGCCGACCGAGGTGTCGTCGAAGGCGCGCAGGCGCCGGTTCACGACGGCCGAGAAGATCAGGATCTTGCGCGAGGCCGATGCCTGCGCTCACGAGAGCGGTGGGGTGACCGCGCTGCTGCGGCGTGAGGGGCTGTACTCGTCGCACCTGACGAGCTGGCGGCGGCAGCGCGACGCCGGCCAGTTCGGGAAGACGCCGAAGAAGCGCGGGCCTGTGGCCGTGCCGGTGGATCCGCGCGACCTGCGGATTGCCGAGCTCGAACGCGACCTGCGCCAGACCGCGGCGCGTGCGGACCGCTACGAGCGCCTCTGCGCACTCCAAAAAAAAGTGTCGGAGCTGTTCGGGATCCCGCTGGAGAGCGAGACGAAGCCATGATGCAGATCGTCGACGAGACCTCGGCGGTCGACGGCATCGACGCGACGTGCGAGGCGCTCGGCGTCTGTCGCGCGAGCTACTACCGGTCGCGGGCACCGCGCGTTTACGGTCCGCGCTACCGGATGCGGTCGCCGCGTTCGTTGTTGCCCGAGGAGAAGCGCGCCGTGCTCGACCTGTTTCACGAGGACCGGTTCGCCGACCTCGCCGTGGCGCAGGTCTACGCGACACGGCTCGACGAGGGGCACTTCATCTGCTCCGAGCGCACGATGTACCGCGTGCTCTCGGCGAGTCACGAGATCCGCGAGCGGCGCGCCCAGCTCATGCACCCGCGCTACGCCGCGCCCGAGCTCCTCGCAACCGCGCCCAACCAGCTCTGGTCGTGGGACATCACCAAGCTCAAGGCCCCGACGACCTGGTCGTACTTCTACCTGTACGTGATCATCGACGTGTTCAGCCGCTGCGTCGTTGGCTGGATGGTCGCGGACGCCGAGAGCGCGACGCTGGCCGAGAAGCTGATCGGCGAAACCTGCGAACGCCAGGGCATCACGCGCGGGCAGCTCACGATCCACGCCGACCGCGGTAGCTCGATGCGCTCGAAGCTCGTCGCGCAGCTCCTCGCCGACCTCGGCGTCACCAAGACCCACTCGCGCCCTCACGTCTCGAACGACAACCCGTTCTCCGAGGCTGCCTTCAAGACTCTCAAGTACCGGCCCGACTTCCCCGAGCGCTTCGGCTGCATCGAGGACGCCCGCTCGTACTGCGTCGACTTCTTCGGCTGGTACAACGACGAGCACCGCCACAGCGGCATCGGCCTTCACACGCCGGCTGATGTCCACTATGGCCGTGCCCGGCAGCGCGCCGACGCTCGGGCGGTCGTGCTCGCCGCCGCGCACCGCGCGCACCCGGAGCGCTTCGTCCACGGCGCGCCTCGTCCGCCCGCACTGCCATCGGCCGTGTGGATCAACAAGCCCAAGACAGGAGCCGATGCTCAGCCCGCGATCGATTCACTAAACTAATGCTCTCCGGTGTCTCAAACTCGTTGACAGGTTCCGC